>CAZFYD010000086.1:0-10101 GCA_964523315.1 uncultured Acetatifactor sp. | reverse complement strand
GACGAGAGCACAGTGCAGGCGGCTAAGGATAGCATTGCGGCGGTGCTGCAGTAAGTTTATCTTTTAAAGAAAATGGAAATTATACGTCTATTGAGTTGATTTTGCAATGTAAACAGCGTATACTATATTTAAAGATGAAAGGAGCTGACAATTGTGGAAAGCACAACGAATTTCAGTGTATGTATGGACAGTGATATTAAAAAGCAGTGTGAAACGCTTTACGAAGAATTGGGTATGAATCTGACTACCGCAATCAATGTATTTTTGCGGCAGTCTCTTCTGGTTGGCGGCTTTCCCTTTGAGGTCAAGCTGAAACAACCCAACAAAGAAACGATTGCTGCCATGTTGGAGGCAGAACGAATTGCGCATGATCCCAGCGTAAAGCACTACTCTGATGTAGAAGAAGCACTCCGGGAGTTGAAGCAATGAACCACGATATTGTCTGGACAACACAATTCAAGAAAGATTACAAGCTGGCAATTAAACGTCACTTGAACATTGCCTTGCTGGATGATATTATTCGAAAACTTTCCCGTGGCGAAAAGCTGGCTGAGCAGAATAAGGATCATCCGCTGTCTGGTGATTGGATAGGACACAGAGAATGTCATGTCCAGCCGGATTGGTTGTTAGTTTATCGAATTGACGATGATGTGCTGGTGCTGACTTTAGCCCGCACCGGGACACACAGTGACTTGTTTAGCAAATAGATAATGTAAGGGGACATTGTAATAAAGTTCAAAAAATGAGTGAGATAATGAAAGAAATTACAGTAATCGCAATAGCTTGAAAGAAATCTGCCAACTGTGATAAAATGCAATTGGCAGATTGTAAATTGAAAGGAGATTCATTTGCTGCATTTGAATTAAACGGATTTGCGGTTTCCTGCCGCCGGACAGCAGGGACACGGAAGCCGGAATATTCAATATGCCCACCGTACTGTGATACAATGAACGAAAAGCACGAGATGGGGGAAGAGCCAGATGTACAATTTTCCGGATAATCTGTTTACGGAAGTACGAATTGAGAAAAGTGTAGATACCTATTACTGGATCAGAAACGGCGAGGTGGAGACTAATTGTCAGTCCGAGGTAAACGGCGCCATGATCCGGGTTTTTAACGGGGATATGTGGTATACCAGCGTGACAAATGATCTGGAGGAGATTCAGACCCAGATTGACCAGCTGGCAGCCCTGGCCCGGGAAAATCCGGATATTTACAGCCATCCGGTGATCCGGAATTTCGGCAGTCAGAAAGCCGTTGTTCTGAAATGCAGCGGGGAGCACGATATCCGGAAGATCACCCGGGAGCAGAGAGAAAAGCTGGTGGCGGATTATGTTTCTGCCTGCGTGGATTCGTCCATTGCGGAGCTGACAAGCTATCTTGCAGGCTGCACCGGCAAATATGTTCTGAAAGAATATTATTCCAGCAAAGGTGCAGAGATCCGACAGGATGCGCAGCGATGCAGTCTGACAATGAACTATGAATTTACTGTGGACGGGATCACTAGCTGTATCGGGAAGGTGATCCAGAAATTTTCCTTTGAGGAGCTGCAGGGCAGGGAACAGGAAATTCTGGAGGAGAGGGATCGGTACCTGGACTATGCCAGAAATGCGGTGGATGTGGAGCCGGGGGAGTATACCTGCGTGCTGGCGCCTGCGGTGACGGCCATGTTTACTCACGAGAGCTTCGGACACAAGAGTGAATCGGATTTCATGCTGAATGACAGTACGCTGCAGGAAGAGTGGGTGATAGGAAAAAAATCTGGGCAAAAGGAATCAGGACAATTAAAATGCGGTATCAGGAACCTGTCAGGGAACATTCCCCGGCAGGTTCTTTTTCGGTTCTTTTCCCTTTCTTAAGAAATTCTTTGGAATTCTCTGTCAGAAAACTTCAGATGCCGGAGCTATACTGTCCTAAAAAGGGAGGTAGGAGACATGGACTATGCAACGATTCTGGAGGTATTTACAAAATATGGGACGGTTGCCATCTTTGTGCTGGTGTTTCTGGAGTATATGAATCTGCCGGGCTTTCCGGCGGGAATCATCATGCCGTTAGCAGGAATCATGGCGGCGGGGGGCAGGATCTCCTTTGTCCGTGTGATGGCGCTTACCGTGGCCGCAGGGCTGCTGGGCAGTCTGGTGCTGTACGGCCTGGGCCGCACCGGCGGGCGGCTTTTTCTGGAAAAATATATGAGGAAGTTCCCCAAGCAGAGACCCCGGATAGAGCGGTATCTGACCTGGGTGCAGGAGAGGGGAGGCCTGGGGCTGATTATCGCCAAGCTGATCCCCATGATCCGCACGCTGGTGTCCATTCCGGCAGGTGTGTTCCGCATGCGGATGGGACAGTATATCCTGTGCTCGACTGTGGGGATCTTCCTGTGGAATCTGGTATTTGTGGGAGCGGGCTATTTCTGCGGCGAGCAGGTAATCGGCTGGCTGGCGTAGTGCGGAAGTATGTTACTTTATGATGGAATGGAGAAGATGATATGAAGATCGCAATGATGACCAATAACTATAAACCTTTTATCGGCGGGGTGCCCATATCCATAGAACGGCTGACCAGGGCGCTGCGGGATCAGGGGCACCGGGTCATAGTGTTTGCTCCCGGATACCGCCGGACACAGCAGGAGGCCCAGGCGCAGGAGCCGGAGGAGGATGTGGTACGCTACCACACCTTGAGCCAGCATTTTTACAGCGACACCGTGCTGCCCAATCCGCTGGATCCGATTCTGGAGGAGGTCTTTGCCCGGGAGAATTTCGATGTGGTTCATGTCCATCATCCGGTGCTGATCGGCAGAGTGGCAGCGCATCTGGCCGATAAATACGGGATTCCTCTGGTGTACACTTATCACACCCAATACGAACAGTATCTGGAGTATGCGGGCTTTATCCACTGGCTGAGTCAGGGCAACGAGCATCCGAATCTGCTGGGGAGAATGAGGAGCCGCAGCAGCCGGGCCATCAAGCAGGAGATCGCTCCCAGATATCTGAGCACCTTTATGCGCCGCTGTGATACGATCATCGCTCCGACGGAGGGGATGCGGAGAAGCTTTCTGCAGCAGTATGCGCACCCCCATGGCTGCGGGGCTCAGGTGGAGGTGCTGCCCACGGGACTGCCGGAGGAAAGCTACCGGACGGATCCGGCTGCCATGCGGGAGATCCGCAGGAAATACGGAGCGGACGGAATGCCGCTGCTGATCACGGTATCCCGCCTGGGGCATGAGAAAAATGTTCCTTTCCTGCTCAGAGCTATGGCATGTCTGAAACGCCGTTTCCCGGCATTTAAGCTGCTGGTGATCGGAGAAGGTCCCCAGAAGGCGGAGTATATGGATCTGTGTGAAGAGCTGGATATCCGGGAGGAGGTCTGTTTCCTGGGAAGCCTGCCCAACCGGGAGATCACTTCCTATATGGCTGCGGCGGACTGCTTTGTGTTCGCCTCCAGGACGGAGACGCAGGGCATCGTGATTCTGGAAGCCATGGCTGCTAAGACACCGGTGGTGGCAGTGAAAGCCTCCGGCGTGGAGGATCTGGTAGAGGACGGCGTCAGCGGTTATCTGTGCCCGGAAGAGGAAGCAGCCTTTACGGAGCAGCTGCTGCGGGTGCTGCAGAACGAGCCACTGCGGGATCGGCTGCGGACCGGCGCCTTTGAAGCCGCACTTGCCTACAGGGAAGTTGCGGTTGCACAAAAAGCGGTCAGGATATATACTGATACCTGTAGGCGCTATGCGCTGGCACAGACAGAGGGACGCCGCAGGTCTGCCGCAGGGCAGAGGACGGAGCGGCTGGGCCTGCCGGGATAGCGCCTGCAGATAAAATCAGCGAGGGAGAACATAGATAATGAATCAGCAGGTATACAATATTCTGGTAGTAGAGGACGATAAGGAGATCCGGCAGGGAATTGAGATCTATCTGCGCAATCAGGGCTATCAGGTCTATGAGGCGGCAAACGGTGCGGAGGGCCTCAAGGTAATTCAGGAAAAGGAGCTGCATCTGGTGATCCTGGACGTGATGATGCCGGTGATGGACGGAATCACGATGCTGATGAAGACCAGGGATCTGGGGTATGAATTCCCCGTGCTGATGCTGTCGGCCAAGTCCGAGGAAGTGGATAAGATCATGGGACTGAATATGGGGGCGGATGATTATATTTCCAAGCCCTTCACCCCGCTGGAGCTGCTGGCGAGGGTGAATTCCCACCTGCGGCGCTACAGCAAATATATGAATGCCGTCAACGGGGGCAATCAGCAGGATCATGTCTATACCCTGGGCGGACTGGAGCTGAATGAGGACAATGTGGAGCTGACCGTGGACGGAGAGCCGGTAAAGCTGACGCCCATGGAGTTTAAGATCGTGCAGCTGCTTATGAAGAATCCGGGCCGGGTCTTTTCTGCAGATGAGATCTACGAGAGAGTGTGGAATGAGAAGGCCGTGAATACCGATACCATCATGGTGCACGTGCGGAATATCCGGGAAAAAATTGAAATTGATCCGAAGAATCCCAAATACCTGAAGGTAGTCTGGGGCGTTGGTTATAAGATGGAAAAGCAGTGACAGCGGAAATGAGGAAATGATGAGCAGAAAGATGCGGGAACAGGAAATCATGCTGACAGAGCCTGCGGGGGAAACTCCGGGGCAGGAGAAAAGAGGACAGAAAGACGGGAAAAATTCCCGGAGAATCTGGCTGCGGGCGGCGGTGCTGTCCCTGACCGGCGCTCTGATTATGCTGATGCGCTATATGCATATCTCCGGGATTCTGGAACTGGAAGATCCTTCCGTCACCGATAAGATGAACACGGAAATGTTCAGCCGGTACAATTATGTGCTGTATCGTGATCTGTATAATGCGGTAAACGGCACCTCTCTGAGCTATGAACAGCTTTACGGGGATGGGGAGCTGAGCAGTCTGGAGCCGGAGATCGATGAGGGCATGACAGAATATGCGGAGTATCGCATGGGCATGGAGACCTTCCCTGATGTGACGGAAAGCAGCGGACTGCAGGCAGCAGAGGAAGGCATTGCACAGCAGATATCGGATTTCTGGAAGAATTGTATGCAGCAGGACGTATCTCAGGCGTATTCGAGGATAGAGGAGCGGCTGAATACCTTGACGAACACCATGCAGTCGTGGCCCTACAGCGATTTTGACTACTGGATGCAGGATCAGGAGACGGGAACCATTGTCACCAATACCCTGCAGACCGATGCCGGACAGCCGTTTTCCGTGGAGGGGTATGCGGTCTGGTTCATGATGACTTATGATGCAAACGGTAATGTCCTGATCAGCGGGGCCGAGGATAGCAATGCGGATGCGCTGGTCAGGACGCTCTATGAAAGCGCCCGCAAAGGAGTGTACGAGGCCTATATCGGAGCGGACGTTCTGGCAAATTACGTGGATTATACGGATACCTACTGGCTTTCTCAGGTTGAAAATGTGGTGCGCAGCTATGGCGGGCCGGAAAATTGTACCGTTATCTACGGGATCAAGCAGAGTCAGTGGGAAAATGTTATCGCCGGGGATCGTTACTATAATCAATTTTCCGTACTTTACGAGCAGTATGAAACCGACAATCTGGGAGTGATTTACCTGGGAATATGTGCCGCACTCTTTTTCTGGGGTTTTTTCTACGGCAATCCCCGTAAGGAGGAAAAACGGCGGAAAAGGCAGTTTTTCCGGATACCGGCGGAAGCGGCGGCGCTGGGGTGCCTGCTCTGTCTGGGGATACGCAAAAATGTGGTGGAATGGGCAGTCACTCTGTATCAGGAGCATAATCCCCACTATTATCTGCGCACGTGGTGGTCCTGGCCGGATATTTTGGCTTATGGCGCCAATCTGCTGGTGATCGCAGGGCTGTTCTTCCTGACGGTATATCTGGGCTGCTGTATCGGTGAGGTACGGCTCCTGGGCATCCGGGAGTATCTGCGTCGGCGCATTGCTGTCTTTCGGGTCTGGAACTGGTGCAAGGAACGGATCCGGCGTTATTACCAGACACTGGTGAGCCTGGATATTACCAGAAATACCAGAAAGCAGGTGATCCGGCTGCTGCTGATCAACGCCGTTGTGGTGCTGATGCTTTGTACCATGTGGTTTGCAGGCTGGTTTGGGGTAATCATCTACACGCTGCTGCTTTATTTTGTCATCAAAAAATATATCAGCGACCTTCAGAAAAAGTTCAGTATCCTGCTGCAGGCCACCAATGAGATTGCCAACGGCAATCTGAATGTGAAAATAGAGGAGCATCTGGGGATCTTTGAACCCTTCAAGCCGCAGATTTACCGGATCGAAGAGGGATTCCAGAAAGCGGTGGAGGAGGAGGTAAAGAGCCAGCGTATGAAGACGGAGCTGATCACCAATGTGTCCCATGATCTGAAGACGCCGCTGACGGCTATCATTACCTATGTGAATCTGCTGAAGGAGGACAATGTGACCGAGGAGCAGAGGAAACAGTATCTGCAGATTTTGGATCAGAAATCCCTGCGGCTGAAAGCACTGATAGAGGATCTGTTTGAGGTCAGCAAGGCCAACAGCAAGAATATCACGCTGAATCTGGTGGATGTGGATATTGTGAATCTGCTCCGGCAGGTGGAATTTGAGCAGGAGGACCGGTTGGCGGAGAAGCATCTGACCGTGAGGCTGCGGCTGCCGGAGGAGAAGCTTCTGGTAAGACTGGACAGTCAGAAGGCCTACCGCATCTATGAGAATCTTTTTGGAAATATTGCGAAATACGCCATGGAGGGCACCAGAATCTATGTGGATCTGGAATGTGCGGAGGACGAGGTGACCGTGAAGCTGAAGAATATCACGGAGCAGGAGATCACAGTCAGCGCCGAGGAATTGACGGAGCGCTTTGTCAGAGGGGACGCCTCCCGAAACACGGAGGGCAGCGGCCTGGGGCTGGCCATTGTCCGCAGCTTTACCGAACTCATGGGCGGGCGGTTCAGCGTCGCTGTGGACGGGGATCTGTTTACCGCCAGCACTACCTGGCCCCTGGCAAAGCAGAACGCTGCGGCGTTGACGGAGGGCCGGTAACACCCGGTGCGGAAGGGTTCTGCCGCAGAAGGGTTCTGCAGCGGCAGGGCTTTGCTGCGGAAGGAGAAGCCTTCTCAGGACTGGGGAGCCTCGGGGGCAACTTGGGTAAGAAAAGCATTCATGGCAGCGGAAGGTTTGCCGGATTTCGGATAGGCGAAGCCCATACGGCGGGGAGGCAGCGGCTCTCTGATGGAACATTCCACCAGGGAGCCTTCTTTCAGCTCTTCCTGCACAAATTCGCCGATGACGCAGGCGATTCCCAGGCCGATCCGGGCAAAATCAATGAGCAGATCCATGGTGGTAACTTCAATCTGATGCTCCATCGTGAGGTTCTGCAGAAGCATGTGCTTATCCATGTACTGGCGGGTCACATTATTTTTATTCAGCAGCAGAAAGGTGCCCTGCTCCAGCAGCACCCGGGAGGAACAGTTTCCTCCGGAGCCGCCCAGCTTATGCAGGTATTCCGGAGAGCAGACAAAGATGTCATGGATTTCCCGGAGGGGAAGAAAGGTCAGATGGCTGCTTTCCAGCCGCTCGCTCTCGCCCACCAGACCCAGATCCAGCGTGCCGTTTTCCAGAGCGGTGATGGTCTCATAGGTGGATTGGCAGGACAGGGATACCTTGACATAGGGGTTTTCCGCAATATAGTCCTGCAGATAGGGGAGCAGCACATATTTGCAAAGGGTGGTGCTGACGCCGATGGACAGGTTCCCGGCTCCCAGCAGGTCATTTTTACTGATCATTTCCTCTCCTTGTCGGATGGCCTGAAAGGCGGTCTCCAGCTGCCGGTAGAGGAGACTGCCGTTTTCTGTCAGGGTGACGCCCCGGGAGCTGCGGATCAGCAGCGGGGAGGCAAAGCTTTCCTCCAGCCGGGAGATGGATTTGCTCACCGCAGGCTGACTGATATACAGCTTTTTGGCGGCCGCAGAGATATTGCCGCACTGGGCCACGGTGTAAAAAATATGGTACAGATTCAGCTGATTCATGAGTATCCCTTCCTTTCTGCACAGAACATCTCGTTAGGTTTCTTCTATATGCTTTCACATGTAGTATAAACCATAACATATGGTTATGACAACTATAAATATTATATATTTGAAGAATACCGGGAAATATAGTATAATGACCATATTCAAGGCAGGAAACGGCCGGATGGCCATCTCTACCGTGAGTGCGGGGCAATCATATGGTAGGATAGAAACAGGCATCTGGAGATGGTTCAGTCAGGAAAAAGGATGGAGGAAGAGTTTATGGGAATGACGATGACACAGAAGATTCTGGCAGCGGCAGCCGGGCTTGAGAAAGTGGAAGCCGGACAGCTGATCGAGGCGAATCTGGATCTGGTGCTGGGAAACGATATCACCAGCCCGGTAGCCATCAAGGAGATGGACAAGATGAAGGTGCAGGGGGTATTTGACAAGGATAAGATCGCCCTGGTGCCGGATCATTTCGTGCCCAATAAGGATATCAAATCTGCGGAGCACTGCAAATGCGTGAGAGAGTTTGCGAAGAAGAATGAGATTACCAATTATTTTGAAGTGGGTGAGATGGGAATCGAGCATGCGCTGCTGCCCGAGAAAGGACTGACCGTGGCCGGGGATGTGATCATCGGTGCGGACTCCCATACCTGTACCTACGGCGCGCTGGGCGCCTTTTCCACCGGCGTGGGCAGCACGGATATGGCGGCCGGTATGGCCACCGGCAAGGCCTGGTTCAAGGTGCCTGCAGCCATTAGGTTTAACCTGACAGGCAAGCTGTCCAAGTGGGTCAGCGGCAAGGATGTGATCCTGCATATCATCGGCATGATCGGCGTGGACGGCGCTTTATATAAATCCATGGAGTTTGTGGGGGACGGCATTGCCAGCCTGTCCATGGACGACCGCTTCACCATTGCCAATATGGCGATTGAGGCCGGCGGCAAAAACGGTATTTTCCCCGTGGATGACAAGGCCATTGCCTACATGGAGGAGCACAGCACCAGAGCGTATAAGATTTATGAGGCGGATGAGGATGCGGTATATGACGAGGAGTACACCATTGATCTGAGTGCGCTGCGTCCCACCATTGCATTTCCCCATCTTCCGGAGAATACCCATACCATCGATGAGATTCAAGAGGATATCGTCATCGACCAGGTGGTCATCGGTTCCTGTACCAACGGCCGTCTGGAGGATCTGCGGACGGCGGCGGAGGTATTGAAGGGCCGCCATGTGAAAAAGGGAATGCGCTGCATCGTGATCCCCGCTACCCAGGCCATCTATATGCAGGCCATGGAAGAGGGATTGCTGAAGATCTTCCTGGAGGCCGGAGCCGTTGTCAGTACCCCCACCTGCGGGCCCTGCCTGGGCGGTTATATGGGCATTCTGGCAGAGGGAGAGCGCTGCGTCTCCACCACCAACCGCAACTTTGTAGGCCGTATGGGTCATATTACCAGCGAAATCTATCTGGCAAGTCCGGCGGTGGCCGCTGCCAGTGCCGTGACGGGCAGAATTTCCAGCCCTGAGCAGCTGTAAAAAGAGAATAGGGAGGCATATCTATATGAAAGCAAATGGAACCGTTTTCCGTTATGGAGATAATGTGGATACCGACGTCATCATTCCTGCCAGATATCTGAATTCTTCCGATCCGGCAGAACTGGCGGCTCACTGTATGGAGGATATCGATCAGGATTTTATAAAGAAGGTGCAGAAGGGCGACATCATCGTGGCAGATAAGAACTTCGGCTGCGGCTCTTCCCGGGAGCATGCGCCCATCGCCATCAAGGCGGCAGGAGTCAGCTGTGTGATCGCAGAGACCTTCGCCCGGATCTTTTACCGCAACGCTATCAACATCGGGCTGCCGATCATCGAATGTCCCGAGGCCAGCAAGGGCATAGAGGCCGGGGATCAGGTGGAAGTGGACTTTGACAGCGGTATGATCTACAACCGCACCAAGGGCACCCAGTTCAAGGGCCAGGCGTTCCCTGAGTTCATGCAAAAGATCATTGCGGCGGAAGGGCTGATTAATTACATCAACAGCAAATAACGCAATAGGCCGGAAGGTTTTGCGGATGCCGCAGACTTTCCGGTTTTTACT
>CAZFYD010000085.1:0-10147 GCA_964523315.1 uncultured Acetatifactor sp. | reverse complement strand
AAATATTTTTCAACTTTTTTCAAATCACCTCTTGACATTTCTTAGCTGGACTTTCAGAACTATAACTTATGTATTATCTCAAAAAAGGAAAAATTTTTCAAGTATTTACAGCGTATTCATCGGATCAAAGTCAAACTGCAGGCTGATCCGCCCCCGCTGCTGTTCCCCCATCCAGGCCTCCAGTCCGTCCTTTACCCGAATAAGCTCCTCATAGCTGCGGTCCTTCACATAAAAGACAAACCGATAGATATCATTGACCTTGCCGATGCCCGCCGGCGCCGGGCCCACAATCATCATCCTCTGAGTAATCGGTTTTTCCTGATCCACATAGCGGCCAGCCTGCTCCGCAAGCTGACCGGCCAGCCTGCCGCCTTCCGTCTCCGAAGCCGCATAGATCTGCACTGCCAGCATGTGGGAGACCGGGGGATAGCCCATCATCTCCCGGTAGAGAATTTCTTCCTGATAAAAGCCCTCGTAATCCTGGGCCGCTGCGTAGGCAACGGCATAATGCTCCGGCTGGTAGGTCTGGATCACCACTTCCCCCGGCTCACTGCCCCGCCCGGCCCGGCCCGCTGCTTGGGTCAGCAGCTGAAAGGTCCTCTCCCCGGCCCGGTAGTCCCCCACGGAGAGGGACAGATCCGCCGCCAGTACGCCCACCAGCGTCACATTGGGAAAATCATGCCCCTTGACAATCATCTGGGTGCCCACCAGCACATCCGCTTCCCCTGCGGCAAAAGCGGACAGAATCTGCTCATAGCTGTCCTTCGTCCGAGTAGTATCCGCATCCATCCGCAGAATCCGCACGGCAGGGAACATAGCCCGCAGCCGTTCCTCGATCTGCTGGGTACCGGCCCGAAAGCCCGAGATGTACCTGGAGCCGCACGCCGGGCAGAGGTGTACAACCGGGGTCTCATAGCCGCAGTAATGGCATACCAGCCTGCCTCCCTTATGCTCCGACAGGGATACGTCACAGTGGGGACATTTCATCACATGCCCGCAGGCCCGGCAGGAGATAAACCCGGCAAAGCCCCGGCGATTGATAAACAGCATGCTCTGCTGCCCCTTCTGCAGCCGGTCCGCCAGCAGCTCCTGCAGCTTTCTGCTGAAAATGGAACGGTTCCCCTGTTTTAATTCTTCCCGCAGATCCACAGTATATACCCGGGGCAGACTGCCTCCTGTCAGTCTTCTGGTCAGAAGCAGCAGACGGTACACTCCCTTTTTTGCCAGATATGCCGCCTCCATGGACGGGGTGGCAGAGCCCAGCACCACACTGGCCCCGTGCAGGGAAGCCAGATACCGCGCAGTCTCCCGGGCATGATATTTGGGCGTGCTCTCACTCTTATAGCTGGCCTCATGCTCCTCGTCCATCAGGATCAGCCCCACCTTCGGAAACGGCACAAACAGGGCAGAACGCGGGCCGATGATCACATCGATCTCTCCGCATTTTGCCCTCTCACACTGATCATATTTTTCTCCTGCAGACAGGGTGGAATTCAGCACGCTGACCCGGTCCCCGAACCGCCGATAGAACCGCATCAGCGTCTGGTAGGTCAGGGCGATCTCCGGGATCAGCACGATCACCTGCCTGCCCCGGCTGACCATCTCCTGGGCCAGCCGGATATAGACCTCCGTCTTGCCGCTGCCGGTGATGCCCCGCAGCAGATATGTACCGGGATCCCCTCTGTCATAATCCGTCATGACCTGCTCCACCGCCTCCTGCTGCTCCCGGCTTAAGGGTTTCAGAGTCTCCTCCTGCACCTGCTGCTTCACGGGATTGCGGAAGCTCTGCAGCACCTCCACATGAACGGCCCCCGCCGTTTCCAGACCTCTGATCACCGCCGGGGATACCATCAGCTTACCCGTCACCAGCTCATAGGGCAGCTCTTCCTCCTGCAGCAGCTCCTGCAGCAGTCTGGCCCTGGCGGCCTGCTTTTTCCGCTGGCACTGCCCCAGCAGGGAAATCCCCTCCTCCCTGGTCACCGCCAGCCGCACTTTTTTTTGCTCGACTCTTTTTACTGTCTGTTTGGCGGGGAGCACGGTCTTCAGCGCCTGTATCATGGTGCCCCCGTAGGATCTGCGGATCCACTGAGCCAGCCGGATCTGATTGTCCTCCACACCTACGCCTCCGGTGACCAAACTGTGTATCTCCTTGATTTTCCGAGGATCATAGGCACAGGTTCCGGTGATCTCCGTCACATACCCCCTCTGCAGCTTATTTCCCCTGCCGAAAGGAACCATAACACACGATCCCACCTCCAGACTCTCCTGCAGCTGCACAGGAATCCGGTACTGAAAAGGACGGTCCACCTTTTCATGGGAGATATTAATAATCACATCTGCGTATCTTGTCAAAATCTGCCTCTCACTTTCCCGCCAGGATATCCCGAATCAGATCCCTCTCATCCATGGGGTATTTTACCCCTTTAATCTCCTGATAATCCTCATGTCCCTTGCCGGCCAGCACGATGATATCGCCCTCCTGCCCGTGCTCTATGGCATAACGGATGGCCTCCTTCCGGTCACAGATCTCCACATACTCCCCATCGGTTCTGCCGATGCCGATCTTGATATCCTCAATAATATCCTGGGGCTCCTCGAACCGGGGATTGTCGGAGGTAATGATGGTCAGGTCCGCCAGCCTGCCGCTGATCTCGCCCATCTCATAGCGGCGCATTTTGGAACGGTTGCCGCCGCAGCCAAACAGGCACACCAGCCTGTGGGGCTCATACTCCCGCAGCGTGGTCAGCAGGCTCTCCAGCGCCATGGCATTGTGGGCGTAATCAATCAGCAGCGTAAAATGCTCCGACACCTTTACCATCTCGATCCTGCCCTTGACCCGCACCGACAGCAGTGCCCGCCGGATATCATCCTCCCTGACATTGAAGCGACGGCAGATCGCAATGGCCGCCAGAGCATTATAGACGCTAAACCGTCCCGGCGTGGGCACTTCCACGTCAAAGTCCATCAATCCCTGCACCCGGAAAGCTACTCCCAGCTCTCCGGGCTTATTCACCAGCCGAATTTCCTCTGCCCGCAGATCATTTTCTGCTTTCAGGCCATAGCGCTCCACCTGACAGGTATGCCCTTCCAGCACTGCATCCACATGGATATCATCCCCGTTGACGATCCCCACCCGGCACTGCTGGAACAATAACCCCTTGCAGCGCATATATTCCTCAAAGCTGGCATGCTCGCCCGGGCCGATATGATCCGGCTCCAGATTGGTAAAAATCCCCAGTTCAAAGACAAATCCCTGGGTGCGGTGGAGCATCAAGCCCTGGGAGGACACCTCCATGACCACCGTATCTATGCCCGCTTCCACCATCCGGGCGAAATACTCCTGCAGCATGTAGGACTCGGGGGTGGTATTGCCCGCATGAATATGCTCCCGGCCGATAATCACCTCTATGGTGCCCACCAGCCCTACCTTGCGGCCCGCATTTTCCAGAATGGATTTCACCAGATAGGTGGTGGTAGTCTTGCCCTTGGTTCCGGTGATGCCGATAATCTTCAGCTTTTCCGCCGGATATCCGAAATATGCCGCCGAGATGAAGGCCATGGCGTACCGGGTGTCGTCAACCCGGATCACCGTAATGTCCCGGCCTGCCGTTTCGGGCATCTCCCGGGATACCACCAGAGCTGCCGCTCCCTTAGCTGCCGCCTCTTCCGCAAAATCATGCCCGTCAAAATTCACACCCCTGATGCAGATAAACAGGCAGCCCTCCGTAATCTTCCGGGAATCATATACCACCTGGCTGATCTCCCTATCCGCACTGCCCTGTATACATTCATAATCCATTCGGCTCAGTAACTCTGTCAGTCTCATTGTACGTCTCCTTCTCTCCCCGCCGGGAACGCTTCGCTTTATACTAATACTATAAATGACAGCTTCTCATATGTAAATGATTTTTTCTGCCTGCCTCTGGGAAAAAAATGCTCTGATTTATTTGAGATGATAGCGAAGGCCCCGGTATCTCTACCGGGGTCTTCGCTATTTTCTTATGAGGGGGGGAGATAGTGAGTTCATCAACTATCTGATATATACTATACCCATGAAATGTGTCCAAAATGTGTACAAATCATTAGAAAAAAATAAAATGGCCCTAAACAAAAAAGAAATTCTGAATGATCAGCTGCAGCTCCTCCCTGCCCCTGTACCGGTTGATCCCCAGCTGATACGTCGCCGCCATTTCATAGTCGCCGCCTGCCGTAAAAAGCCGCTCTGCACTGCCCGGCCCGTACTTTTCCTCCAGCCGGCTGCAGAAGTCCTCCAGATCCCCGAAAAACATCATTTCCCGCCGGAACCCGTCCGCATCCACCGTCAGCCGGGCAAATTGTTGTTTGGCGCCGATCCGCCGTCCCCCGATCAGCCGCAGCCCTTTCTGGGCAAACAGCGGTTTGGGGTTTCCCACGCCGTAGGGCTCCAGCTTTTCCAGTTCCCGGGCCAGCTCGATCGAAGCATAGGACACCGGCATGGGTACGTCAATATGTACCTGGGGAATGTAATCCTCTGGCGTCAGACGGCAGTCCGCATTCAGGGCCTGCCGAAGCGATTCCACATCCTCTTCCTTCATGGACAGCCCCGCCGCCATTTTGTGTCCGCCGAACTTGGTGAAATACTGCTTTACCCGGTTCATCGCGTCATACATATGATAGGCCTCAATGGAACGGCCGGAGCCCTTGATCCCTTCCTCCCCCCGGGTCAGCACGAACACGGGATGATGGTACTTCTCCTTCAGCCGCCCGGCTATGATTCCTGCCAGACTTTCATGCACCTGAGGCAGAAACACCACCATCACCGGATCCGGCTCCTTCCCGGAGGCCTCCTGCTGCCGAACGGCCTCCTCCACGCCCTGCAGCGTCATATTTTTCCGGCTGTCGTTCAGCTCCTTCAGTTCCCGGGCCGCATTCATGGCCTCCGTCTTGTCCCGGGCCTCCAGCAGCTGCAGCGCCCGCAGAGCCGTATCCAGCCGCCCGGTAGCATTCAGGCAGGGGCCCAGCACAAAACCCAAATGATAGGCGGAGACCGCCGCCGGATCCAGACCGTTAACCGCCATCAACGCCTGCAGTCCCGGATTTTCGCAGCTGCCAAAGCGTTTTAGCCCTTCCCGCACCAGAATCCGGTTCTCATCCTTCAGCTCCATCACATCACATACCGTTGCCATTGTCGCAAAGGGCAGCAGCGTTTCCAGCAGGCCTTCCAGTCTCTCATAGCTCCGGCGCTCCCCCAGAGCCTGCACCAGCTTATAGGCCACCACTGCCCCGCAGATGCCCTGCCAGGGATAGCTGCAGCCCTCCTGCTTCGGATCGATCACCGCTTCTGCCGGGGGCAGCTGTTGGCGCCTGGTGCCGTTCTCCTCTGTATAGGGCACCTCATGATGATCCGTCACCACCACCCGCATGCCCAACTCTTTCGCCAATGCGATCTGCGGCCCTGCCGCTATGCCGTTGTCGCAGGTGATGATCAGGCCGATTTTCTCCTGATGCGCCTCCTGTATCAGCGTATCATTCAGTCCGTAACCGTCCCGGATGCGGTGAGGAATGGCCGTATCCACCGTCCCGCCCATCTCCCGCAGGGCTCTGGTAAGCAGATAGGAAGAGCATATGCCGTCCACATCATAGTCACCGATGACCCGGATCCTCACTCCTTTGTCGATGCACTCCCCGATCACCGCCACCGCCTGCTCCATGTTCTTTAACAGCCAGGGGCTGTAGCAGTCCTGCAGGCCTCCCCCCAGAAATTTTTCCACCTCCCGGGAAGTGGTAATATCCCGGTTCCTGATAATTCTTGCCAGCACCGGACTGATTCCAAACTGTGCTGACCAGGCGTTAAAATCCGCCTTTTTCGCGGCCACCATCCATTTTTCCATTTTCCGTCTTCTCCGTTTTTCGCTACTATTCACAGCTCCTTTACGCTGCAATCGCAAAAAAGGACTGTCCTCCCAAAAGAGCAGTCCTTTTTGATTCTTTACTCCATTCCTATTTCGCATTCGCCTTGGGCGGGAACTTCTTGCGAAGCACATACCACAGTGGGCCTGCCAGACAGATGGAGGAATAGGTACCGCACAGGATACCCACCATCAGCGGCAGTGCAAAATCTCGGATGCTGGTCACACCCAGAATATACAAAACAGCCACCATGATAAAGGTGGTCAGGGAAGTAAAGATACTTCTGGATAAGGTCTGGGTAATGCTCTTATTCAGCACATCCTCCAGAGCCTCCTGCCTGCCCATCTCCGCCATATTCTCACGCACACGGTCAAAGATTACTATGGTCGCATTGATGGAATATCCCACAATGGTCAGCATACAAGCTATGAAGGTGTTGCTGACGGATACTCTTGCCACAGCATAGAAAGCCAGCACAATCAGCACATCATGCATCAGCGCAGCCACGCCGGACGCGCCGAAACGGATATCGCTGAACCGGATCCGGATATAGATCAGCATACAGACAATAGCCACCACTACGGCAATGATCGTGTCTCTGGTCATCTCATCACTGATGGTGGAGCTGATGGTCTCAGAGATGATCTCCGACTCCTCCACTCCAAAACGCTCCATAAACATCTGATTCAACGCTTCTCTCTGCTCCCGGTCCAGGGAATCTGACTTGAAAATCACCTCGTTGCTGTCCTGTACGGTCTGGATCTGCACGCCACTGCCGGTGACCTCCTCCACATACGGAACGATCTCGCTGTTGATCTCCTCCAGAGTCCGGCTCTCGCCGAAGGTTACGGTCGTGGCCGTACCGCCTTTAAATTCCAGACTCAGATTCAGGGCATCGCCGGTAGTCACCTTATACACGCCCATCACCACGAAACCGGTCAAGATCAGAGCTGCCGATACTCCGAAGAAAAGCTTTCTGTGCGCCAGCACATGTAGCGGCTTGTGTTCCTTGCCGATGCCGTACCATTTGGCATCCTTCAGCCCCAGGGTGTACAGAGCGTTCATGATCAGCTTGGTCAGCACCAGTGCCGTAAACATGGACAGCACAATACCCAGCGCCAGCGTCTGGGCAAAGCCCTTAACGGTACCCGGCCCCAGCAGCCACAGCACTCCGGCGGCGATCAGCGTTGTGATATTGCCGTCCACAATGGCAGACAACGCCTTGTCAAAGCCGATCTTCATAGCGCTCTTTACGGTCTTGCCGGTAGCCAGTTCTTCCCGAATACGGGCAAAAATAATCACATTCGCATCCACCGCCATACCGATTGACAGAATAATACCGGCAATACCGGACAGGGTCAGTGTCATATCAAAGCCGTTCAGCAGCAGCACAATCAGCGCCACATACAGTCCCAGAGCAAAGGAGGAAGCCAGACCTGCAATATAGTATACCGCAATCATGAACACAATCACGATCACCAAACCGATGGCGCCGGCCAGCAGGCTTGTCTCAATAGCGTCCACGCCCAGCTGTGCGCCCACCACCTTGGAATGCAGCTCCTCCAGCTCCAGGCTCAGTCCGCCGATACGGATGGTGGATGCCAGCTTCTCGGCATCCTCATAGGTCTCGGAACCGCTGATCTGCGCGCTGCCGTCCGTAATCACCGCACTTACCGTAGGCACGCTGACAAAGCTGCCGTCATAATAAATACCTATAGTCTTACTGTTTACGCCGCCGTTATAGGCCTCTCTGGTGGCCTCCTCAAACTTGGCGGTACCTTCCTCCGTCAGAGTAAGCAGCACAACAATCTGCTGATTCTGCATGCTGTCCGAACGGGTTGCCGCAGAGGCATCCTCCACATCAGTACCCTCAAGCACCACACCGCCGTCCGCTATGATCTCTTCCAGACTGCGGTTTAAGCTCCACACATATTCATAGCTGCCGTCCGCTCCCTGCACGATCTGATAAGAATAGTTGTCCGTTCCGTCGGAGCCCGTCTGCTTGATAAAATACAGGGCGCCGGGCCTTCCCAGCTCCTGCAGGATCGCATTGGCATCGGATACGCCGGGAATCTCAATATTGATACGGTCTGCGCCCTCCTGATACACCACTGCCTCGGTGCTGTAGTTCCACACACGCTGCTGCAGCTTGGAGATCGTATCCGCCATATCCGTCTGATCCGGCTCCTCCTCTCCCACTACCTGATAGGTGATGCTGACACCGCCTGCCAGATCCAGTCCCAGCTTGATGTCAGATGCACTGCCTCTGCCGCTGGCATCCACACCGGCGATATCGACATACGTGATACCTGCCAATGCCAGTACCATAACGATCAAAATGATGATCGCTTTACTCTTGGTCATGTTCTTAAGCATTATCCTCTTCCTCCATATCATTTTCTGCCGCTTTTATCATAATCGCACATTCCACCCGTTTTCTCTGGAGTTCACATCCGATCTCATAAGCGCCGTTAATATCCCCGCTGAAATTATATGCATTGGCTGCGCAGCCGCCGCTGCAGTAGAATCTGGCAAAGCACTTCCTGCACTTATCCTTTGCGTAGACATTGCAGCACTTGAATTCATCCCGGACGGCCGTATTGGTGATACCCTCATCCACATTGCCCAGCAGGAACTTTTCCTGTCCCACGAACTGATGACAGGGATAAAAATCCCCCCAGGGGGTTACTGCCAGATACTCCGTGCCAGAGCCGCAGCCGGACAGACGCTTGGCCACACAGGGGCCGCCCTGCAGATCGATCATAAAGTGGAAGAAATTAAAGCCCTTCCCCTCTTTTCTGCGCTTTAACAGCTCCAGCGCCAGCTTGTCATATTCCTCCAGCAGCCGGGGCAGATCCTCCGGCCGGATCGCATAGTCATCCTCCGGCTGTGCCACTACCGGCTCCACAGAGATCTGCTGAAAGCCCAGATCCGCCAGATGCTTCACATCCTCCGCGAAGTCCGTGTTGTGATGGGTAAAGGTCCCTCTGACATAATAATTCATCTGGTTCCTGGTCCGGGCCACCTTTCGGAATTTGGGCACGATCAGGTCATAGCTTCCCTGCCCGCTTCTGAAAGGACGCATCTTATCATTGATCTCCTTACGGCCGTCAATGCTGCATACCACATTGGCCATTTCCTTATTGACAAATTCCAGGATCTCGTCATTGAGCAGCACGCCGTTGGTGGTCAGGGTAAAACGGAACCTTTTATGATGAGGTTCCTCCAGACTGCGGCCATAGGCCACCAGCTCCTTCACCACCTGCCAGTTCATCAGAGGCTCGCCTCCGAAGAAGTCCACCTCCAGATTCACCCGGCTGCCGGAATTGGCCACCAGAAAATCCAGGGCCTTTTTCCCTACCTCAAAGCTCATCAGCGCCCGCCTGCCATGGTATTCCCCCTCCTCCGCAAAGCAATAACGGCATGCCAGATTACAGTCGTGGGCAATATGAAGGCAAAGCGCTTTCACCACAGTCTGACGGTTTTTAAAATCAAATACGTAATTTTCATAAATATCCGGGGCAAACAGCTGTCCTGCTTCCTTCAGCTCCAGCACCTCCTCCAGTGCCTCTTTTACCTCCGCAGGGCTGTATCTGGCATCCGCCAGACTCAGGGCTGCCTCCCTGATGGTATCCGCATCCTTTATGCCCTCCTTTACCAGAGGCTCCACCAGGGGAATCATATCATATACAATCTCGTCTACCACATGTATGGAACCGCTGTTCACATCCATCACAATATTGTAGCCGTTGCTTTTATACTGGTGTATCACGATCCTTTGTCCTTTCGATCTCAAAAATGCAATCATAAGAAACGGCATATTTATTTGCCGCTCACTATAAGCAGCCTCGAAATGCGATTGCACTCCGAGGCTGCCTGCTTATGTCAGTAAAATGGTGCCTGCGCTGACTTATTTGATCTTCTCACAGCTCTGATTGCCAACTGTACAGGATGTCTTACATGCAGACTGACAGGAAGTCTGGCACTCACCGCAGCCGCCCTTCTTCATGGATTCCTTTAAGTCTCTGGTTGTTAACGTTTTAATGTGCTTCATATCTATGGCCTCCTATTGTTGTACCTCTGCACTCGGCGCAGATTTCATAAATCTGTAGTATTATATCATATCTTTGAGAAATGTAAAATAGTTTTTTACTTTTTTTTCAGCGACGATATTACTATTCACAGCCGATTTGGACAAGATACACAGATTCGTCGAGCTTGCTCGTAAGAAGCTGTATATCGGTTCCAAATCTGACTG
>CAZFYD010000084.1:0-10211 GCA_964523315.1 uncultured Acetatifactor sp. | reverse complement strand
TGACTGCGAAGCAGGAACCTCCACCCAATGAGCAAAACACGGCTGCGAAGCAGACGTAATAGCTGCGCAGCAGCGGGTTTCGCGAATGCAGCGTGGAGGGGCTGTAAATAGTAACCTGCCCCGGCCGCCGAGTGAACATGCAGGCATCCGCTTAGGCAATATCCTCAAGCTGCGCCGTATACAGCCGGTAATAATAGCCTCTCTTCGCCATCAGCTCCTCGTGAGTGCCGCATTCCATGATGCCGCCCTGATCGATGTACATGATCTTGTCACAGTTCTTGATGGTAGAAAGCCGGTGAGCGATGATAAAGGAGGTTCTGCCCTGCAGCATGGCATTCAGACCCTGCTGAAGCGCCTGCTCCGTCTGCACGTCTATGCTGGAGGTCGCCTCGTCCAGCACCAGGATGGCCGGATCCGACAGCAGCGTCCGGGCAAAGGATATCAGCTGCTTCTGGCCCTGGGACAGCAGAGCGCCCCGCTCCTTTACCTCTGTCTGGTAGCCGTCCTGCATCCGGCTGATAAAGGCATCCGCACACACGGTTTTGCTTGCCCGGCGAATCTCCTCCTCCGTGGCATCCAGCTTGCCGTAACGGATATTATCGGCAATGGTACCCGAGAAAATGAAGCTGTCCTGCAGCATGATTCCCATCTGGGAACGCAGGGATTCCAACGTCACCTTGGAAATATCCTGTCCGTCAATCAGCACCCGCCCTTGATTCACATTGTAGAAACGGGAGATCAGGTTCACGATGGTGCTCTTGCCTGCGCCGGTGGGGCCTACCAGCGCCACGCTCTCACCGGGCTCTACCGTAAAGGACAGATCCTTCAGCACATCCTTTCCCTCCTCGTATGCGAAAGTCACATGCTCGAAGGTCACCCTGCCCCGGATCTCCGGCATAGGGACGGCATCCTCTGCGTCCGCCACTGTAACCGGCTCATCCAATGTCTCGAAAATACGCTCCAGATAAGCGATATTATTGATAAAATTATTAAAAATATTGCCCAGGTTCATGATGGGCTGCCAAAACTGGGATGCATAGGAGGTAATCGCCACGATTACGCCCAGCTTTACATTTTCGGGTCCCATCACCAGCAAACCTACGATAAACACGGCCGCTCTGACCCACACGGAAATATTGTCAATGCCGGGCCATACCAGATTGCTGTACTTTACCGCTTTCATCCAGGCCGTCCTGCAGCGGTCCGACAGAACGCCGAAGGTTTCCGCATTTTCATCCTCTCTGGTAAAAATCTGGGTGATCCGGGCACCTACAATGTTTTCCTGCAGATAGGCGTTCAGGTTGGAGTTTTTATTGGAAACCAGCTGCCATGCCTTTCTCTGACGCTTCTTGATATACATCATAAACGCCGCAAGTACCGGCACCCCGGCCATGACCACCAGGGACAGCTTCACATCCACCAGGAACATAAAGATCACGATAAAAATCAGGTTCAGGATCTCCAGCACCACATTGATCAGTCCGTTGGACAGCATATCCGACACGGAGTTGACGTAGTTGACCACACGAATCAGGATCTTGCCGTGAGGCCTGTCATCATAGTACTGAAAAGGCAGCTTCTGCAGATGGGCAAACAGGTCCTTACGGATGTCATAGATGATGCCCTGCCCTACCCGCACCATGATCCTGGAACGGATCGTGGTAAAGAGCACGCTGACTGCATAGGTACACAGCAGAGTTACCACCAGAGTCACCAGCATCCGCATATCCTTATTCGGAATCGCTTCATCCAGTGCCTTCTGGGTCAGCATGGGCCCGAACAGCGCAGTAACACCGCCGATGGCGCTCAGCGTCAGTGCCAGAATCATTTTGCTCAGATATTTTTTTATGTATACGGAAGCCCGAAGTAAATGGTGAAAATCAAAGGGAGTTTCCAGTACCTCGTCTTCCCGATACGTATTTCTTCTTGCCATCTCTTTCCTCACATTCCGCCGCTAAAACGGCATAACTATTGATAAAAAATGATTACCGGATCAAGTTCTCCTCGCACATTTCTCCTGTCTGCAGCCGCACCACTTGATAATAGTAGCCTTTTTTCGCAATCAGCTCCTCATGGGTTCCGGACTCGGTGATCCGTCCTTCCCGGAGCACCAGGATCTTATCCGCATACTTGGTGGTGGAGATCCGCTGCGCAATGATGATCTTCGTACAGGGGAAATCCAGTTCCTTTAAACTGTGCTGGATCTGCTTCTCCGTCTCCATATCCACTGCCGAGGTGGTATCGTCCAGAATCAGGATGGCAGGCTTTACCGCCAGAGCTCTTGCCAGGGAAATACGCTGCTTCTGCCCGCCGGACAGGCCCACGCCCCTCTCTCCCACAATGGTATCATAACCCTCGGGCATCCTGGCAATGAAGTCGGAGGCTGCGGAATATCTGGCGAACTTCACCACCTCGTCCTGGGAAATATGACTGTCTCCGTAAGCGATATTGCCGTCAATGGTATCGGAATACAGCAGCACGTCCTGGGTCGCCAGACCGATATTTCTGCGCAGCTGCTGCAGCTTCATATTCTGCACGGGAATGCCGTCCACCAATACCTCGCCCTGCGTGGGCTCGTAGAATCTGGGAATCAGCTGGATCAGAGAGGTTTTGCCGCATCCCGTCTCCCCCATGATCGCTATGGTCTCTCCCGGCTCTGCCGTAAAGGACACATCGTGCAGAATGGGAAGCTTGCCGTCCGCATACTGAAAGCTTACGTTCTTAAATTCCACTTTTCCTGCAAAACGCTCCGGCCGGTCAATGGCATCTGGCTTATCCACGATCTCCGGCTCGGAATAGTAGATCTCCATAACCTTCTCGGCGGCTGCGGAAAACCGCTGAAACTCATTCATAATATTGCCCAGCTGACGCATGGGGTTGGTGACGGCCCAGATCAGACCGGCAAAGGCCACATACTGTCCCATGGTGATCTGCTCCCGGATCAGGAAGATGCCGCCCACCAGCAGCAGTACCGCCGGCATCAGGTTGGCAAAGGACTCCACATAAGGATAGTAGGTCAGCCAGGTCAGCGCCGTCTTCTGATTGGTCCGGGAGTAGGACGTATTGCATTCGTCAAACTTCTTGATCTCATACTTTTCCCTGGCAAAAGCCTTGACCACCCGGTTGCCGGAAATATTCTCCTGGGCAATGGTGTTCATTTCCGCCAGCTTCTCCCGCAGGGCCTTATGGCGGGGCGCCACCTTATTTTTAAACAGGATAATGATGAGAAAAATAAAGGGCGCAATCGCAAACAGGCAAAGTGCCAGCCGCCAGTCCATATAGAAAAAATACACAGCGGTGGCGCCCATCAGGGCCAGAGATTCCACAATGGTACGGATAACCCAGGCAATCATATGCCGCACGGCATCCAGATCCCCGGTCATTCTGGTCATCAGATCCCCGGTACGGTAGGTGGCATAAAAATGCATATCCTGTCGCTCAATCTTGTCAAACAGATACGTGCGAACCCTGTACAGCACCTTCTGGGAAACCACTTCGCCGCCCATACAGGACAGGTATACGATGGCTGTCCGGATAAATGTCAGCACTGCCATGGCGATAATCAACTCCCAGAACAGCTCCCTTCTGTTTGCCAGATTCTCCGCCGCCTGCTCCCCGCTCAGAAACAGGTCAATAATACTCTGTGACACATAAGGGACAGTCAGCTGCATCACGCTGTAGGTCACCGTACCGACCAGACTCAGCACATACAGCGCACGGTATCCCTTCATGTTTTCCCAAAGCCATCCCAGCTTTGATTTCCGCTTCTTTTCCACAATTACCTCTTTCTGCATATCGCAGGCTTGCCTGCGATACTGCCACAATTAGTATTTGGAAGTTTACTTCCAAATGAAAACTCCTTGGCAGGGCATGCTCTCTGGGAAAAATCCCGTCATATCCCGCTCTGAATAAGGCTATTTTAGCCCCGCCGCTGCAGAGAGTAAATGTAAAAAATTGTGGTAAAGATGGGTTATTTTGCACAACCAATTTGCCATGCATTCCTACCTCAGATCCTGGTATCCCAAAGTCCGCAAAAGCTGTCAATCGGATATTTCCTCCACTCAATGAGCAAAACACGGCTGCGAAGCAGACGTAATAGCTGCGCAGCAGCGAGTTTTGCGAATGCAGCGTGGAGGGGCTGTAAATAGTAACAGTTCCGCAGTTTTGCTACTCTGTCTCCTTCTGCTGGGTCCTGCGCTTCTCCGCCAGCTTCTTCACATTATATTCCACACGCTCCCTGCCAAGGGGATAGAGGAACTGCAGAGAGACCGCCAGCAGGATAAAGCCTACCGCCGGAGCCATACAGGTGATGCTGTAGATTCCCCGCAGTACATCGGGCTCATAAGCCGTGACCTGACTATACCCGATCAGTTCCAGCAAAAGCCCGATAATACCGGTAGATGCCGCCTGCCCCAGCTTACGGGCAAAAGAATAGATAGAGTAAATAGTACCGTCCGAACGCTCTCCCTGCTGCACCTCCGTATCGTCAATTACATCCGTAATCATGGCCCAGGTAATCAGCGAATACACGCCGGTGCCCACACTGGCCAGCCCGTAGAACACCACGAAGGCCCATGCGCTGGGCGCCCGGAAAAAATAAGCGATAATAAGCACCGCTGCACTGAAAGCGGATACCAGAATGCCCAGAGTTTTTCTGCCCAGCTTCTGGGACAGCTGTACGGTAAAAAGTGCGCAGATCAGAGTGACCGCTGTCGTCACCAGACTTGATGCTGACTGAGCCGCCACATTTCCATAATAATTGGGGAAAATATAGTTTGCCATGGTCTGCAGGGAAAGCTGGGCAATCAGCAGGCACACGGAACTGACAATAATCCCGATCAACGGCTTATTGTGAATAATTCCGGAGAGCAGCTCCTTTAAGCTGAATTTTCCGGACTTCTGCTCTACTTTCACCCGCTCGGTACACATCCGGTAACACAGCAGATAACAGAGCAATGCCCCCACAGAACAGATAAAAGCCGCCCAGGCCATTCGGGTGCCGGACAGCACCTTGTTGCCTGCTTCATCCGTGTAGTACACCGCCAACGGCAATATGATACCGATGGCTGCCCCCGCCAGAGAGGCCCCTATGGTACGCCAGTTGGAAAGCTGCGCCCGCTCCTTCGGTTCCGCCGTAATTGCAGAGGCCATGGAGCCGTAGGGAATATTTACGCTGGTGTAGAATACGCTTCCCCACAGAATATAGGTAAAAAACATCCAGAATACTTTAAAAGCCAGCGGCATATTGCGAAACCAGCTGGCATACATCAGAAAAGACGCCACTGCCACCGGGCCGCTCATCCGCAGCAGCCAGGGAGTGAATTTTCCCCGGGGATGCGTACCGCTTCGATCTGCGATCTGCCCCATCGTCACATCCGTAAAAGCATCCACGAACCGGGCAACCATCATCATGATACCCACGATACCGCCGGACACTCCCATTACATCTGTATAAAACTTCATCAAAAACATACTGGAAAGTACGAATGTAAAGTCGTTGCCGAAGTCACCAAACATATATCCCAGCCGATCCCGCAGTCCAAAGGGCCTGCCCTGCCGTTCGTCCGCCATATCTGACACCTGACCTTTCCTCAGAATCCTTTTCTTTCTCTCCTTTCATTATGGCTTCTTTCCGTGATTTTATGCAGTTCTTATATGAGCAAAACACGGCTGCGATAGCAGCCGCAAATAGCTGCGCAGCAGCGGGGTTTGCAAATGCAGCGTGGAGGGGCTGCGAATAGTAACCTTCTTTCTGCGGGCCCATAACAATTACGAATTTACCCTTTTCAAATGTTTTATGGGATGCTATACTGTAACAAAACCCGGTCTCCAGCAGCTAATTCTGCTGTGGCCGGGCTCTATAACAGACAGGAGGATGAACCTATGAAACAGATTTCAACACATGACGCTCCCGCAGCCATCGGTCCTTATTCCCAAGGCTTTATTGCAGGCGGGCTGCTCTATACATCCGGACAGATCGCTCTGGATCCCGCCACCGGAGAAGTGGTTGGCAGCACCGTCACCGAGCAGACCGAGCAGGTCATGAAGAACTTGGGCGCTCTGCTGGAGGCCGCCGGTACTTCCTATGGGAAGACCGTAAAGACCACCTGCTTTCTGGCGGATATGAATGACTTCGCCGCATTCAATGAGATCTACGGGAAGTATTTCACCGGCAAGCCTGCCCGCTCCTGCGTGGCTGTGAAGACCTTGCCGAAAAATGTGCTCTGCGAGGTGGAGCTGATCGCCGAAGTGTAGAAAACGATTTTATTTCCGCCTCCATGTCGTCCGGGAGAACAGAATCAATATCGGGAAGATCTCCAGTCTGCCGGCCAGCATATCCATGATGAGCACCAGCTTGGAGAAGACGCTGAAAGCGCTGAAATTACAGGTGGGCCCCACCGCCTCAAAGCCGGGGCCGATATTATTAAAGCAGGCCAGAACGGCGGAAAAATTCGTCATCAGGGAGAACCCGTCCACAGAGATCAGCAAAAAGCTGGCAATGATGATCACCACATAGGCCGCCAGATAGGTGTTGATATTGGCCAGCACCTTCTCATCCACAGTCTGTCCGTTGAGCCGCACCACCTGCACCTTCTGGGGATGGATGATCCGGCGCACGCTCCGCAGCATGTTTTTCACCATCAGCAGGGCACGGCCGCATTTAAAGCCGCCCCCCGTGCTGCCTGCACAGGCGCCGATAATCATCAAAAACAGCAGGATCGCCTTGGAGAAGCCGGGCCACAGATCAAAATCCGTGGTGGCATAGCCCGTGGTGGTCACAATGCTGGCCACCTGGAACGCCGCATAGCGCACCGTCTCTCCCAGCGTATCGTAGAATCCCCGCAGATTCCAGACAATCAGCAGGATACTGCCGGCCACGATGCCCAGATAAAGACGCAGTTCCTCATCCCTCAGCACACTTTTCACCTGCTTCAACAGCAGCAGATAATAGCAGCTGAAATTTACACCGAACAGCAGCATAAACACGGTACACACATTCTGAATATAGGGGCTGTACCCGGCTATGCTGTCGCTCCGGATGCCGAAGCCGCCGGTACCGGCCGTACCCAGCGCCGTACACACCGCATCAAACACAGGCATCCCTCCGGCCAGCAGAAAGATCACATTCAATGCTGTCAGCACAATGTACAGGATATACATGATCCGGGCCGTGGACTTCATCTTCGGCACCAGCTTGCCTACATTGGGACCGGGACTCTCCGCACGCAGCAGATGCATGGTAAAGCCGTTCCCTCCTTCCTCGGCAAGGGGCATGGCCAGCAGGAACACCAGCACGCCCATACCGCCCAGCCAATGACTGAAGCTGCGCCAGTACAGAATGCCGTAGGGCAGTCCCTCCATCTCCTCCAGGATGGAGGCGCCGGTAGTCGTAAAGCCGGATACTATCTCAAACAAGGCGTCAATGTAGTTCGGAATAGCTCCGGACAGATAAAAGGGCAGGCAACCCAGCACGCTCATAATGATCCAGCTCAGACCTACACATACCAGACCTTCCTTGGCATAAAAGGTTTTTTTTGCCCTGCGGCACAGCCATCTCAGCCCCAGCCCCAGGACTCCCAGCAGAACAATGGTAACCAGAAAGGCACCGGCAGCCCTCTGTTCTTTCATACACAGACTCATGACCAGTGACGGAATCATGAAAACACATTCCACCAGCAGGATCTGCCCGATGAACCTGCCCATCATTTTATAGTTCATAGTCATCTCTGTCCTTTACTCAAAAATATCATTCAGCTGATAAATCACACGGTCCCCATTGGTCACAATGATCACGCTGTCCCCCTCGCAGAAAGAGGAATCACCGTTGGGAATCTGCTGCTGGGAACCCGTGGTAATGCAGGCCACCAGCACATTTTTCTTGATTTTCAGCTGTTTCAGCTGCTCCCCGCAGTGCAGGGTGTGCTCGTCCACCAGAAACTCCATAGCCTCCGCCTGACCGTCTGCAATGGAATACACGGTTCTGGCCGCCCCGGTCTGGTTCTGCATAGCCCGTACATAGCGGACAATGGTATTGCAGCACAGCTCCTTGGGGCTGACGATACTGCCCAGGGACAGCTTATCCAGAATATTATTGCTGTTTATACGGCCCAGCTTGGTGATGACCTGGGGCACGCCGCAGCTGTTTCCATAGAGAGAGATGATCATATTCAGTTCATCCAGACCCGTCAGGGTCACCAGAGCGTCACAGTCCGAGATGCCATGCTCCTCCAGCTGGAACTCACTGCTGGCATCCCCCTGAAAAATACCGGTGTAGGGCAGCTGGCTGGCCAGAATATGGCAGCGCTCAGGATCCTCTTCAATGATCTGCACCGTAACCCCGCTTCTTTCCAGCTGTTTTGCCAGATAGAAGCTGACTCGCCCGCCGCCGCATACCAGTACCCGCTTGGCCTTGTGGGTAATAATTCCCAGATTGCGCAGCAATTTGGTCAGTTCGTTGCTGGGAGCCGTCACAAAGATCCGGTCCCCCTCCCGCAGAACGAAATTACCGTCCGGAGCCACTGCTTGACCGTTGCGCAGGACGATGCATACCAGGATCTTACACTTCACGATGCTGTTCATATCATTCAGGGCCACATTACAGAGCTTGCTCCTTTCATCCAGCCGCAGCTCCACAATCTCCACTCTGCCCCTGGCAAAGGTATCTCTTTTCAAAAAGCCCGGATATTTCAGCAGCCGGCCGATTTCCACCGCTGCCTGGCGCTCCGGGTTCACTGTCATGGATAAGCCGAACATATCCCGCATTTTATAGATCTGATCCGTATATTCCGGATTTCTCACTCGGGCGATGGTATGGATCTTCGGATTCATACCGTGAGCCGTCATACAGCAGAGCAGATTGATCTCATCGGCCCCCGTCATGGCGATCAGCAGATCCGCCTCCTTCACCCCTGCATGCCGCAGCACATCCATGGTGGCGCAGTTTCCCTGGATTACCAGGATATCGTATCGCTCCTGGGTGCTCTCCAGCACCTTGGCATTGGCATCTATCAGCGTCAGATCATGCCCCTCCAGAACCAGCTGCCGGGTCAGAGTCGATCCCATCTTCCCGTCTCCCGCTACAATAATTTTCACAACAATATCCCTCCTGTTTTCGTTCCGCATTCCACCGGACACAGAAAGATGCTTCGCTCATAACCTGTAATATCCTATATTATCCGCCGCACCGCCAGAATCGTCCGGTAGTTGGCATTGCTGACCTTGATGCCGGTCTTCTGGGTGCTGGCATGGACAATCTTGCCCCCGCCGATATACAGCGCCACATGGCCCTCATAGCAAATCAAATCGCCCGGCTGTGCTTCACTGTAATCCACACTTCTCCCTGCACTCCTCTGGGAATAGGAGGTGCGGGGGATATCATATCCGAAATCCTGATATACCCGATAGGTGAAACCGGAGCAGTCCGCCCCATTGGTCAGGCTGGTTCCACCGGCCACATAAGGGTTGCCCACAAACTGGAGAGCATACTTGGCAATCTGTTTTCCCTTATCACTGCCTGTGGCATTATCCACGATGGAACTATAGCTGGTCGAGCCGGTAACTGTGGGGGAACTGCCCCCGTTATTCTGCGCCGCTGCCGCCAGCGCTTCCTGGCGCCGCCGTTCCTCTTCCTTTCGCCGTTCCTCCTCCTGCAGCTGCTTCAACAGCTTTTTCTCCTGCTGCAGCAGGGTCTTTGCCGCCGCCGCATCCTGTTTGGCTCTGGCGATCTGAGCGGCAAAATTATCCGACTTCTGCTGCAGCTGATCCATCAGCTGGTCGCAATAGTCCTTCTGGGCCTCCATCTCCGCTCTATCCGCCTCCAAGGAGACCTTATCCGCCTCCAGCTGATCCCACAGATCATGTACCTCCTGCCTGGCGGCCTCATACTTATCCAGCATTTCCTGATTATAGGAATTAACACGCTCGGCGTAGGTGATCTTATTCAGGATATCTGCGAAGCCGGAATTGTTCAGCAGCAGATTCATTATGGAGTCATCTCCCGTCTCATACATAAAGCGGATCTGCGTCACCATGGCGTCCATCTGTTCCTGTTCCTTCTGCACGGCGGCATCATACTCCTGCTGGGTCACCGCAATATCCGCTTCCTTCTGCGCAATATCGTCCTCCAGAATATCAATGCTGGTCAGAATATTGATAATCTCCGCATTCAGATCCTCCATCTGCTCGTCCAGCAGATCCTGCTCATCCTCCAG
>CAZFYD010000083.1:0-10297 GCA_964523315.1 uncultured Acetatifactor sp. | reverse complement strand
AATACGTATTGGTGCAGTATCATGGGCACAGCCCATGATATGCATGGAGAGGAAAGCATGGAAATTACAGCACAGGAGCTGAGCCTTCTTAAGGAAGACAGCTATCAGCTTATTGATGTCAGAAGTGAAGCGGAGATAGCGCATGGAGCAATCCCGGGAGCGATCCGGGTAGCCCCGGGGCATATCGAGGGAAATCCCGAAATTGATTTTTCCAGAAAGCTGGTGGTCTGCTGCAGCAGAGGGCAGTTCAGTCTGGAAGCGGCCAGGGAGCTGCGGGAAAAGGGATATGACGCAGTCAGCCTGACAGGAGGATATATCGCATGGCTGCTGCAGCACATGCAGGAGGAAGAGCGGCAGGACATCAGCAAGGAAGCCGAACTGAGCATCCGGAAAAAATTCCGTAAAAATATCTGGTGCAGATTTACAAAGGCCATTAACCAATATGAGCTGGTAAAAGAGGGAGACTGCATTGCCGTATGCATTTCCGGCGGAAAAGACTCCATGCTTATGGCGAAGCTGTTTCAGGAGCTGAAGCTGCACAATAAATTTCCTTTTGAGGTCAGGTTTCTGGTGATGGATCCGGGATACAGCCCGGCCAACCGAAGGATCATCGAAGAAAATGCAAGAAAGCTTAAGATCCCGATTCATATATTTGAATCCGATATATTTGAATCGGTTTATCATGTGGAAAAATCTCCCTGTTATTTGTGTGCAAGAATGAGAAGGGGGCATCTGTATCATTATGCACAGGAGCTCGGATGCAATAAAATTGCGCTGGGGCATCACTATGATGATGTGATTGAAACCATTCTCATGGGCATGCTGTACGGTGCACAGGTACAGACTATGATGCCGAAGCTTCACAGCACCAATTTTGAAGGCATGGAGCTGATTCGTCCCCTTTATCTGATCAGAGAGGAGGATATCAAGGCCTGGAGAGATTACAACGGGCTGCAATTCCTTCAATGCGCCTGCAAATTCACGGATACCTGTACCACCTGCAGCAATGAGGAAAACCGTTCCAAGCGTGTAGAGGTAAAGGAACTCATTCAAAAAATGAAAAAGACGAATCCCTTTGTGGAGGGAAACATCTTTAAGAGTGTGGAAAACGTGAATCTGGATACCATCATCTGCTATAAGCAGAAGGGGGAAAGACATCACTTTTTAGACAATTACGATGACTGAATGTTTATGGCATCAGTACCCGCTCCAGCCGGGAACCCAGACAGCTCAGAAGTTCATTGGTAATGGTGCCGCAGGCATCAGCCAGATCCGCAGCGGAGATGGTCTCCGGACCGTCAGCGCCGATCAGAGTGGCGGTATCTCCGGGCCGTACCTGGGGAAGATCAGTAACGTCCGCTAAAAGCTGATCCATGCAGATCCGGCCCACAATGGGGACTTTCTGCCCATGAAGCAGCACACTGCCCTTTCCGGCAGACAGACCTCTGGGCAAGCCATCCGCATACCCGATGGTAATGGCAGCGATGACAGTGGGCCGGACGGCAGTATAGGCCATGCCATAACCCGCAGATTCCCCGGGCATCAACCGGTGTATGGAGGCTACCCGGGCCCGCAGAGAGAGTACCGGCCAGAGCCTGTCCTGATAGCGCCTGGTGTCGGCGCCGTTACTCAGCAGTCCGTACAGGGCAATGCCGGGACGGGCGTAATCCACATCTGTCAGAGGATAGTGCAGGATGCCGTAGCTGGCCTGCAGATGGAGCCGGGGACGGGGAAGTCCCCGGCTCTTCAGTTCGGTCGCCAGCCGGTAAAAAGCGTCGATCTGCTGGCGGGTGAAGGCTCTGGAGGTCTCGTCCAGTGTGTCGGAGGCTGCCAGATGGGTATACATACCTGTGATTTCCAGGCCGGGCAGGGCAAAGATTTCACAGATCCGGGTTACATGGGAAACCGATTCCCCCAGCCGGTGCATGCCGGTATCCACCGCTATATGAACCGGCAGCGGAAAGGACTTTTCCGTTTCGGAGCAGGCGTAGTCGCTTAAGGCCTGCGCATGAGCAAAATCTACCACAGTCTGTGTCAGTCCGTATCGGGTCAGCAGCGGAAACTGGTCGGGATGGGTGTAGCCCAGCACCAGAATCTCGCCGCCTATTCCCTGCTGCCGCAGCTGTGCTCCCTCGCTGATACAGGCCACGCAGAAGGAACGGATGCCCAGAGACTGCAGCTCTCCGGCGATCAGACCGCTGCCGTGCCCGTAGGCATTGGCCTTGACCGCAGGCATCAGGCTGCAGCGCCCGGGCAGCAGGGACTGCAGATACCGGACATTATGAGTCAGGGCTTCTCGGCTGATCTCTGCCCAGGCCCTGCTCGTTTGTGGGGCACAATTATTTTGGTTCACGATTCGCTTCATGATCTATTTACTCCATTGTGTCAGAATAAAGCCGTCCGCATTGTTGCCGGAAATCATGTAGGGGGCGGCATCGTTGATCTCGATCCGGGTCAGGGGCCGGTCGGCGGGAAGATAGGATACATAGACCGCCCTTCCCGAAAGACGGATACAGTAAGGGTGCAGGGGACTGTCAAACTGCTGCAGCCCGGAACCGCCACATAGGTCCGGGTAAATTCCGGTCCGCTCTCCCGCAGGGTATCATCCCAGATCTGCTGCTGCTCTGCCATGGATCGCCAGCTGCCTGTGCCCTACGGCAAAACTGCCTGGTTCAGGATCCGATCCAGTACCTCCCGAAAAGAGATCCCGGCGGCTTTCATCATGCTGGGATAACGGCTGTGCTCGGTAAAGCCGGGAATTGTATTGACCTCGTTAAACACGATCTCTCCTTCCGGCGTCAGAAACAGATCCACCCGGGCAAAGCCGCTGCAGTCCAGAATCCGGTAGATCCTTTTGGCTGCCAGCGTGATTTCCTCCGCCTTGGAAGCGGGGATCCGGGCGGGCACATGGATAGAGGAGGTTTTCAGGGTATACTTTTCCGTATAGTCAAAAAAGCCGCCGGAAAGTTCGATCTCATCCACCTCCCCGGTAATCAGCTCCCGTGTTCCCAGCACGGCGCAGCCCACCTCAAAGCCGGGGATATTTTCCTCCAGAATCACCCGGTCATCATACTGAAAAGCCAGACCGACGGCGGCTTCCAGCTGCTTAGGGGAGCTGACCCTGGTCACGCCGTAGGAGGAGCCTGCCCGGACCGGCTTTACATAGAGGGGGAAGCCGATCTGCCGGGCAAAGGCGTGAGCCTTTTCCGTAATAACGGAATTTTCGGATTCCAGAACCAGAGATCCGGGACAGCGGATTCCTGACAACGAAACCAGGCGGTGCGCCCGATCCTTATCCATGCAGAGGGCGGAGGCCAGGATGCCGCAGCCTGCCAGAGGGATTCCTGCCAGCTCGATCAGGCCCTGGAGAGTGCCGTCCTCGCCGCAGCGGCCATGCAGGATGGGCAGGGCAATATCCACGGGGATTCGGGTAAGGTTGTCCGTGCCGTATACCAGCAGTTCATGGGTGCTGCGGCTGGGGGACAGGGCGGCGGGAGCGCAGTGCGCAGCATCCGTGTGCCAGGTATCTGCGGCGATCCGCTCCGTCTCCCCGGTGTAATAGTACCAGTCTCCGTCCCGGGTAATGCCCACCGGTACGGGATTGTAACGATCCGGGTCCAGATTGCGGAGCACGCCGGTGACGGACGCCAGAGAAACTTCATATTCGGAGGAACAGCCCCCGAAAAAAACGGCAATATTTTTCTTTGACATTTTTGATCCTTTCTTGGTTCATTTTTAACGGATATTATGGTTTTTCGTAAACAGAATCCGGCGGTGGCTCCGGCGCTAGGCATCTATGATCTTCGTGCCCTCGGGCAGCGTATAGCCAATTCGGCAGCTGTTGCGGTAGAGGGTGCGGGTTTCCCGGATCTCTCCGCTTTCCCGGTCTGTCAGGGTCCGGATCACGTCCACCTCTTCCCAGATCATACCCTGACTGCGATAATAGGATACCTGCCCGTTGCTGACCGTGTAGCACAGGGGATTTTCACGGTCCGTATAGAGATATCCATGGATCCGTTCCCGATCAAAGGTAATCCGGATCTGGAAAGTGCTGTCAGTGTCATTGCGCACCTTCAGATCCTTCCAGCCCTCCGCCAGAGTGGCATCCACACCGCAGGGAGCATCACTGGGAGGCTCGGGAAAATCCTTGCTGCCGTGTCCGTGGCGCTCCACAATGGTCAGCGGAGAATGCAGAAATACCCAGAACAGCAGGTTGCTGAGCTGGCACATGCCGCCGCCGCAGGCAGTGGTCAGCTTTCCGTTGATGACGGTCAGGCCTTCCCGGTAGGGTTCCCTGCGGTCTGCATGCCGGGTAGCCAGGCAGAAAGAAAAGGTCTCCCCCGGTCGGATCAGCATACGGTCAATCGCAGCAGCCGCCAGCTTCAGGTTATATACCTTATTTTCCTGATAGATCATGTCAAAGCCCGTATCCCGGTTATACAGGGGGCTGCCGGAGGAAAACATCTCTACGGGAAGCTCCTCCGGGCATTGAACGGTGGTATAGTGATTATGGTCGAGCTTCATTCCCAGGTAAAAAAAGGTCTTACGCTGCCAGGTGCGCAGGGGGATCAGCCAGGGGCAAGCTTCTGTAATTCGTTTTCTGGTCATGGACAGACTCCTTTCCGATAAACAGCAGGTACCTTTTCCGGAACTGACATCCGTATTTCTTTTCTGTCAAGTATAGCGTTAAGTGACAATTCCGTTACAAACAGAAAAACTCCCGCCCTGTTACCGATATTGTAACAAAGCGGAAGTTTTCGGGTTTGCGTTATTCCTGCAAATAATCTGCAGGTTTTGTGATGAATTTCTTACGATTTTCTGAAGCGGTTTCCGAGGAAGGAGGTATTGCTGACAGGTCGGTCCGTTCCTCAGAGCCGGGAAATACACAAGGGTGTCTGAGGGATAGGCCTCAGATTAGCTTTGGGGCAGCCACAGGGTAAAGGTAATCTGTTCATTGCGGCTCTCCGCCTGTATCCTGCCGCCGTGGAGCTCCGTGATTTCCCGGGAGATGGCAAGTCCCAGCCCGGCGCCGCCGGTGGAGGAGCTTCGGGAGGAATCCAGCCGGAAGAACTGCTCGAAGATACGGCTCAGCTTCTCCGGAGGAATGGTCCGCCCACGGTTGCTGACACGCACCTGGATCCAGGTGGAAGCAGCGGAGAGAAACTTCGCATCGGTATCCCCGGCCTCTACGGAAAGAGCTGCTTTAACAGTCCAGGCGGATACCGGCTCCATGGATAGAGAGATACCGGTATCGGGATAGCTGTAATTTACCGCATTGCGGATCAGATTGTCGAAGACTCTCTGCAGCTTGTCCGGGTCACAGACCAGCTGTACCTCCGGACAGATATCCAGTTGCCAGGACAGGCTCTTTTCCGCCAGCATCGGCAGAAATTCATAGGTAATTTGTTCCAGCATCCGGCTTAAATTGACCTGCTCCGGTTCCAGAGTCAGCGTGGTCAGGTTAAAGCGGGTGATATCGAAAAATTCGGTGATCAGTTCCTCCAGCCGCAGCGCCTTTTCCAGGGCAATGCCGGTATACCGGGCCCGCAGCTCGGGGGAGATCTGCGGCTCATCCTGCAGCAGGCTTAAGTATCCGATCACGCTGGTCAGAGGAGTCTTCAGATCGTGGGCCAGATAGACGATCAGGTCGTTTTTGCGCTGTTCAGTTTCCTTTGCCAGAGCTTCTGCCTGAAGCCCCTGCAGCCTGAACTGGTTGAGCTGTTCCCCGACTTCTGTCAGCAACGGGGAAAGCCGTACCGGCTCCTCCCGGGAGGTAATCAGCTGCCCGGAGGCGATGATGATTTCATCCAGATAGCGTAGGGGGAGACTGATATAATAGCGGGTGATCAGCGCCCAGCCCAGCAGGATGATGCAGCCCGCAAAGAAAGGCAGATAGGATTTGATAAAGGATAGAAACGTATATAAAGGATTATCATAGTACCATATGCGCTGCATGCAAAGAAACCAGCTCAGGGCGATAAAAAGGAGCAGGCCGAGGGCAAATCCGATCAGGGACAGTACATAGCGCAGCATGATCTGCCGGGAAATCCGGCTTTTATGCCGTTGAAAAAGCTGCTTATTCAATGGTATAACCCACCCCCCATACTGTTTTGACATATTTGGGCCGTCTGGCCGGTTCCTTCAGCTTTTCCCGGATCCGGGCAATATGGGCCATGACGGTATTGTTGTTGTCCAGATATTTTTCTCCCCACACCGCTTCAAAGAGCTCCTCAGAGGATATCACACTGCCCTGGCGTTCACAGAGATACCAGAGGATATTGAACTCTATGGGGGTCAAAATGACCTCCTGCCCGTTTACGCTGCAGTGATGGGCATTCTTGTCCATATGCAGTCCCCGGATATCCTTCTGAGTAAGCTCCTGCTGCTGGCCTGCAGTATTGTATCGGGTATAGCGCCGCAGCTGGGTGCGCACCCGGGCGGTCAGCTCCAGGGGATTGAAGGGCTTGGTGATATAGTCATCAGCCCCCAGGGTTAGGCCGGTGATCTTGTCCATATCCTCTCCTCTGGCGGTCAGCATGATAATCGGAAAAAGATATTTTTCCCGGATCTGCTGGCAGAGGGCGAAGCCGTCCATATCCGGCAGCATCACATCCAGTATCGCCAGACTTAAGCTCTCCCGGCTCACACAGGCCAGCGCCTCTGCGGCATTGTAGCAGGTAAATACTTCATAGCCCTCATTTTTCAGATAGACGGTCACCAGGTCGGCGATGGCCGCCTCGTCATCCACAATCATGATTTTGTCCGGCATATCTCCTGACATCCTCCTGGTATAAGTTCGGCAGATCTCCTGCCACTGTACCTTCCTTTGATCCATATCCGGCTGATTGGCGTTCGTACATGGATCAGTGCGCTGCATAGATATCTGCTGTTTGTAAATGCAATTCTGTCAGGCTCATTGTAACAGGAGGGAAAGAAAAACGCAATGAATAAAATTCTGTAAAAAGCATAGATGAATAGATAAAATAGAAACGGACATAATAAAAATGCAACATTCTAGTAGAAAATGTTGCATTCGCTGTCTGTTATTATATTTATCGGTGTGAAATCCAAATACTTTATAGGTCAGGGAAAATTTTTTGTTAAATGTATTTCTATTCAGCTATGTGATTACTGTCTGCCCTTATCAGTTTGCATCATTCTGCACATAATGGACTTTTATGTAAAAATTCTTTTCCTTAGTCCCTCTTTTTCTTTTTTTTCCATGAATTTTTGCTCCTGCAGCATGAAAAATGGTCCTATATATAATAAGTCCTATTCTAAGTCCACTTTTTAAAGAAAAAAGTGAACCATATTGTGGATTATTTTCGTATAAGTCCATTTATATCGTATATATGCAAAAAGAAAGAACCTTTAGTGGACTCAAACAGGACAAAAAGTAATATTAGTCCATTTAAGAGAATTTCATGGGCATCCGCCCTATGCAAATGCTTGTACAAGCCGCTCTTAGTGAGCAAGCTCTGCAAACAAATTGTACAAGCATTTCTGCATGGCTGGACGGTTACTGTCACAGAGAAATATTCAGAAACACTTTATCCTTGTCGTCCTGTTCAATGCCCAGATAGCGTTTGGTGATCTGGTAGGAGGAGTGATTGTAAATATCCATCAGCAGTGCGGGCGGAACCCCCTGACGCCAGGCATGGTAGCCGAAGGTTTTGCGCAGAGAGTGACAACTGACGGATTGCTCCATGCCCGTCCGGCAGGCCGCTTCCCGGATAATGCGGAAGGCCTGGCTGCGGCTGAGGGAACAGTTTTTCCCCTTTCGGCTTTGAAATAAGTAGTCCTGTGATTTCGGCGGGAGCCGGTAAGAGGCAAATAACATCATAAGCGCCTCCGCAAGAGTTTTGTTGACGACTATTCGGTTGATTTTTCCTGTTTTCTGTTCCGTAATTGAGATGTGGGAAAGCAGAGCCTCCTTGGAATAATCGTAGACATCCTCCCATTTTAAATGCAGAATGTCCGAAATCCGCAGGGCGGTGTTTAACCCCATGATGCATAATACATAGTTTCGGGTGCATGGCTTTTCCCTTAAATAGTATTTCTTAAAACATTGCAGATCTTCTTGATTTCGAATCGGCTGAGTTGTGCTCATAGTTTTCCTCCGTAAAAATGTGTGAATAGATGGAATGCAACATTTTCTACTAAAAAGTTGCGTTCACAAAAAGCAGGGATCGCTGACAAGCGACAGGGAGGTTATCATGCTGAGACTGACAGTAAGTACGCAGGAGTATCTTATGATTGGAGAGGATATCCGGCTCGTGTTCCTGGGGGGGACGGGGAAGCATCTGAGAATTATGATAGATGCTCCCAGCGATAAGAATATCGTCAGAAGCACTGTGCTGGAGAAGAATATTACCGATCCGGAGGAAAAAGCCAAACTGCCCAGGTATTATGCAGAGCCTGAGCATCCGGAGAAATATGTGAGAAATAACAGTGATGTAAAGAAATCCAGGGTAATCATCGCCAAGGGCAAAAGCTGAGAAAATCAGGTAATAACCGGACGGCCCGGCGCTGCAGTCAGGGCCCGGCAGCGGGGCCGTGACTGTCCGGTCATTATATAAGGGCACTATGGGGTAAAATATCCCGGAATGCCGGTAACTGTAAACTTACACAAACCGGTGCAAACGGATTTGCACCAGGTAAAACCAAGGAGGTAAATTATGGTAGTACAACACAATCTTACAGCAATGAATTCTAACAGAATGTTAGGCTTAACCTCGGCATCGCAGGCCAAGTCGACTGAGAAACTTTCTTCCGGTTACAAGATCAACCGTGCAGCAGATGACGCAGCAGGTCTTTCCATCAGTGAGAAGATGAGAAAGCAGATCAGAGGTCTGACCCAGGCATCCCTGAACGCACAGGACGGTATTTCCGCTGTGCAGACTGCTGAAGGCGCACTGACAGAAGTACACGACATGCTGCAGAGAATGAACGAGCTGGCAGTGAAGGCGGCAAACGGCACTAACTCCGAAGATGACAGAAAGAATATTCAGGATGAAATCGATCAGCTCGTTGAGGAAATCAATCGTGTGTCCGAGACCACCAAGTTTAATGAGACTTATCTGCTGAAAGGCGGTGAGTCTACAAAAGCCACAGAAACCGTTACGACACCGAGTTCCGCATCCTTTGAGATCGTTGAAGGAAAAGAATTTGCAGAAAGCTATACATTAAAGGAAGATGTAACGTATTACGCAGTGGATGCACAAGGAAATTCAGTTACGCTGAATAATTCAACGAGTGCCGAAGATTTGGCGAAATATATTAACGCTGATGGCACAGCTAAGGATGGCTATACAATTTATGATACAGAGCCAGATGCAACTAATGAATTTGGCGCCCTGAAAGAGCAGGTTACTGTTGATCCAGGTGACATTGTCGATTCTACAACAGGTCTCATGGATGAAGATGGTAATGAAGTCACGCAAGAGGATTTAAAGAATTATTTTGATGCGGAGACGGGAGTCTATATAGGCGGCCTTTACTCCAGATTATCTAGCGACGGTAGCGATGGTGGCAGCGGTAAGGCGGGTGATCTGACAGAGATCGGTGCGGAACAGATCAATCAATTTGTTACGGTGACGGTTACTGAGGGCGAAGAGGAAGAGGTTACCACCACAACGGAAAATCCGCTGACATTATCTCTGCATGTGGGTGCAGACTCTACCGATGAGAACCAGATCAGTGTGGATATTACTGCCATGAGTGCAAAGGGAATCGGTATTGACGGATTAAAGGTCGACGGTGCAGATGATACGAATGCGACCGCTGCCATTGATACTATTAGTGCGGCTATTAAGACGGTTTCTGCGCAGCGTTCCGCTTTGGGCGCTGTCCAGAACAGACTGGAGCATACCATTAACAACCTGGATAACGTTGTGGAGAATACCACCGCAGCCGAGAGCCAGATCCGTGATACCGATATGGCTACCGAGATGGTTAAGTACTCTAATAATAACATTCTGGCACAGGCCGGTCAGGCTATGCTGGCACAGGCAAACCAGGCCAATCAGGGAGTGCTTTCTCTGCTCAGCTAAGTTAAGCTGAAAAACAGAACAGTAATGTCCGTTAAATAGGATGTTAGGAAAAGGAGAGTCCTGAATTGTGTTTCAGGATTCTTCTTTTTATAAATTAATCAGGATATTTTATGAATGCTTTTAGTAAAAAGAGGGGACAGTGATGGCATAATAAAGATGTCCTGCAGAGGGCAGGCAGTTGGAATGGATGGGAGATACAATTTCAGTAGTGAAACCGTAGAATCCTTCCATTCTCAGATATGATT
>CAZFYD010000082.1:3340-10368 GCA_964523315.1 uncultured Acetatifactor sp. | reverse complement strand
CTCAGCCCCCTGTCTCTGACACAGAGGACGAGGATGCAGCAACACCTGAGTCCGTACATCCCTATGTTCTTCGCATTGTGGAGCTGGTCAACGAGGAGCGTGCGAAGGCAGGACTGAATCCGGTTACCCTGGATGCGGCGGCCAGCAATGCGGCAATGATCCGTTCCCATGAGATCGTGAACAGCTTCTCCCATACCCGTCCCAACGGCAGCAGCTTTTCTACCGCTCTGAAGGAGCAGGGCATCAGCTACCGCAGAGCAGGTGAAAATATTGCCTGGGGCCAGCGCTCTCCCGAACAGGTCATGGAGGGCTGGATGAACAGCTCCGGCCACCGTGCCAATATCCTGGGAGAATCCTTCACCCATATCGGCGTCGGCTACTATCAGGAAAACGGTGTAAACTACTGGACGCAGCTGTTTTACAACTAAAGCCTGTCAGAAAAGCTCCCCTGTCCTGCTGTCTGTGGGACAGGGGAGCTTTTTATGCTTCCTTTTCGGCCATCTCCACCAGTTCCTGCAGGATCCCTGCAATCTCCTTCATGATGGCATCATTGGCTGCGGGCGCCTCCACATCGGCCGCCAGAAGGGCCGCTTAGCCAAAACCTCTCTCAATATCTGTCAGCAGATCCATGAATAGGTTCTCCTGATAAGCCGCTTTCTTTCTCTCTTTGATATATTGTGCCGTTTTCTGCAGCTTTGGACAGCTTATTGCCTCTAGCATTGCCAGACGCCTGTCGCTGACCTCTTCCCGGGAAATCGCCTTTTCATAATCCTGTATTCCCATTCTCCAGATCCGGATGGCCTTCGGAAATTTACCATGGATTCTGTCTGCAATTTTAATCCCCTCCGGATCAATATCACCGCTGTAATAAATGGGAACCTGTTCCTTTGCAAACAGTTCCAGAAGCTTGATCGCTGCAGTCCTCGGCTGACCGGAGGTGCACAGCAGCGTCACTTTTCCTCCCCGCAGCTTTTCCACCAGATGGCTGAACACCATCTCATTTTCCACAACGAATACGGTATCCGATTCTCCATATACTCTCTTTACATTTTTTAGAGTAGATAAAGTCAGAACACCCGGCTCCTGCATCCGGCAGAAGCCCTCAAACGCAGGATGGAGCCCTGTCTCCGTTGTCAGATGCAGCCCATAGGTGATTACCGTATTGGAGACCTCATCCGGCACAATGTTATGCTGAAACAAAGCCTCCCGCCAATCATAGGCATTCTGCGGATATTCACATGCCGTCAGGCTGCATAGGGCATTCATCAGAAGTGCCCCCGCCGTGCTTCCCCGGTCAAAATAGTGCGGATTGCCCGTCACCTCCGCCCCCAGGACAGCAAGCGGTATCCCCTCTGCTTTTTCACTGCTTACCCGTTTCAGGGCTTCCCCGATATTTCTGACCAGCGCCAGCGCACCCTCCTCAGAATTATGCCACTCAGCCATCAACAGAGAATAGCCGTATTTTTTCTGTTCCCTGACCTGCTGCAGCCAGCACAGGATATCTGTATAATCCTTTTGCTGATACTCCTTTTGAAGCAGTGTAAAAAACTGTTCCTTTTTCCCTCTTTGCTGCTCCGTCTTCTCCTGATTGGTTCGTATTTCTTCTCCAAAATAGGCGTCTAGCACTTCTTTCAGGGAAACAGGCGCAAATTTTGTCTGCTGCAGGGCCGCTTCAAATTCCTGCAGGGAAAAACAGACCTTCTCCGGCTGCATATTTTTCCCCAGCACCTTCTGAATCGCTTTTCGCTCCGCCTCCTGTGCCTGCGGCAAAATTACCTTTCCTCCGGTTCTGCCGTAGGATTCCCATTTTCTGCGCATCAGCTTAAAGCACCTGTCCCATTCCGGATGGGTTTTAAAATATGCTGCGCACGCTGCTTCATTGCTCATCTAGTATTTCCTCCCGGCCATTCCATGTATAGCGAATCACGGTTACGACAGAGGCATCCTGGGGACGCAGAAGCTCTGCAATCTTCAATCCATGTACGGTTTCAAAGCATCCCCACAGCACCTGGGAATTCATGATATAATCAAAATCCAGCCTTTCCACCAATTCAAACATACTGCTGATATTTTTATCATCTACTCCGGCAAAGGCCTCGTCCAGAGCCATGATTCTGGGATGATCCGCCTTCTCTGCTTTCTGATATTGGGCATTGACCGCTGCGAACAGGGGCACATACATCGCCATGGCCTTTTCCCCACCGCTGAACCGGTTAAAGGCGGCATTCGACAGCTGCTTTTTCTCTCCCTTATTGCGGTAAAAGGACATCTGGAATGCAAACCATTTGCGGTAATCCAGAGCATCCCTGACCATATCCATATAGTTGACGGCGCTGCCCATTTCCTCTGCCCGCTGCTTCTCAGCACGTATCTTACTTCTGAAATGCGCCGCTACCTTCTCAATATCCTCTGTGGTCAGAAGCTCTCTGTCACGCAGCAGAATATGCTCCAGCTCGGCCGTATCCAGCTCCTGATCGTTATCCGCAGACCGTGGTTTCCAGTCCAGTGCAAAGGACAGTCCCATGGAGGTGTCCATATTTCTCATCAGCTCGGACATGTCCTTAACCCATCTTCTGCTCTCCGCAATTCGATCCGTCAGCTGCTGGCTGATGGTCTGGGACAGAATATCTTCAAAAATCTCCCTGTCCTTTTTCTGAATCAGCAATTCTGTTTCCTCAATCGCCGTTTTCAGAATCCGGTAAAATTCTTCCAAATACAGCTTCTTCCCATTCCAGACGGAAAATATCTGCACCCGTTTCCGCATTGCCCCGTCGTCTCCGGCATCCTCGAAGCAGTCCTCCATTGCCGTACCATACGCAACCAGGTTCCCGTTATGCTGCTGATAAACCGTATACAGAGACTGAAATACCGCTCCATACTCTCTTGCCAGATCCGTTTCCCTGGGCAGCTTTACGGCCTCCTGTGCACATTCCGTCAATGTCCTGCTGCCTCTGTCCACAACCAGCTTTAAGGAGAGTTCCTCTTCAAAATAGTTTCGTAAAAAGGTCTCTCGCTCTATCTTTTCCTGCAGAATGCGCTTATCCTCCGCTTCTTTTTCCAGAATACCGAATAATTCCCGTTCTACAAGCAGCAATCGGTCGTGCAGTCCGTTCTTTTCCTTTTCCAGATCTGCAATCGCTTTTTTAACCGCCTCCAGCTCTCTGGCTTTTTCTTTCATTTCCGGACTGTTTAAATATTCCTCATATTGCCGGATCAAAGCGTCTGCCTGTGCAATTGTCAGCCGGCAGCTCCGTCCGCTGACGGCTGCCGTATCCCTGTTCTCTTCCTCTCGTTCTATTTTGTCACGCTCATTCAGAATCTGGTTAATACTATTCTGCAGCTGCTGCAATATACCGCATACGTTCTGCCAGGTATTTTTGTAATCCTCCGCCGCATTTTCTGCTTCCTCATATTCTTTCAGCGTTCTTCCGTAAGGAAGCGCTTTACAGCTCTGCAGCATTTGCTGATAACACTGTTTCTTCCTTTCTTCCCATTCTGCGGTTATCTTTTCCTGCTCCCTCAGCTGCCCGGAAAGCTGTTCCAGCGTAAGCTGACACTGCTTCAACTCCTGCAGTGCTTCGTCCAACTCCTCGAATCCCGGAATTTCCCCGTATTCCTGCTCCAGGATCCGCTGCCTGTCCCGGACGGACTGCAGCTGCAGATCAATCTCTTCCAGCTGCTGCTTCACCTGCTGCTCTTGCTCCTGCAGCTCCTGCAGCATACGCTCTTTTCTGCGTTTTCTGGCAAGCGTGCCCACATAGGCAGCTTCCCCTTCCTTATCCATCCGTCCCGTGAGAATACCCTGCCGGAAAGCTCCGTCCTCTCTCAACCAGATACCGCCTGCATTTTCCTGCTCATACATATGGGACAGAATTCTATGCGTCTCCTCTTGCAGCTCCGGTTCCAGCTCTTCATTTATCTTCAGTCTGGAAAAATCCGATATGCCGTCCGTATCCACACACAGCATTGTATCACGCAGCTCCGGGAAATTCTGCTCTACTACGTGCCGATCCTTCCGTGCCACTATCAATGCATCCAGAATCCCCATTGCCTGCAGCTGGGCTTCCAGCCTGGCGCATTCCTGATCGGTCAGTTTTTCCTCAAACTCCACGGCTTTGTAGAAGGGCACAAAACGGACTCCGGCCGCCTGCAGCTTCTTTCTGGACTGGGCAACCTCCTCTCCCCGCTCCGGCTCTATCTCCGGCTGCTCATGCAGGGCCTTTATCTTCCCGAGCAGCTCCTCCCGGTCCTTCTCCGCCTCCCTGCGTTTTCTTTCCGCTTCGTCCCGAATCATCTGCAGCTTTTTCCGAAATCCTTCATAATCGCAGTATAAAAGCTCTCGGATCCTGCCGGCATCCCTTTCTCCCTGATAATTCCACAATGCCTGCTCCGCCGCCTGCAATGTTCCATCCTGTATCTTCCATTCCGCAAACTGTTTTGCATCATGAAAAAGGGCATTTATCAGCTCCTCTTTCTTTTTTTCCAGCTTTTCCTCTGCTTTTTCCTCTAAAAGAGACTGTTCAGAGACTCCCTTTACCAGAACATCCAGCTTCTGTGCCTGTTCATCATACTGCTTTTCCACTGCTTCATATTTACCTACGGCATTTTTGCCTTCTCTGATAAAACGCTTCTGTTCGATCAGCCGCTGTGTCACCTCGCCGGTGTCCGTGCTGCTTTCCTCCTTGATCAGACCCATAGCGTACTCATGGCCCTTCCACTGCAGAACCTCCTGCAGCTCCGCCAGTTCTTCTCTGTCCCTGCGCAGCAGCTCCTCCTGCTGATCCCGCATGCCCTCATATTGCCGGATTTTCTCGTCACTTTCCCGAATGTTTTCCTGACACTTATGGAAGCGCTCCTCCCATTCCTTTTCTTCCTTCTCTGCCGCTGCTTTCTGATTCTTCGCCTGATCCAGCTTTCTGTCCACATCCTCCAGATCCGTGTCCATCAGGCCTTCCCGTTTCATCTGATATACCTGAAGCTCTTCTTCCACCTGAAGCTGCCGCTTAGTCTTTTCCTCCTGTTCCTCAGACAGCGACTGCTTTTGCTGCATCTGCCGTTCCAGATATGCCGTTGCCTTTTCCACTTCCCCCTTACTCTCCAAGTAGAACTGCGCTTTCTTGCCTAAAACATATTGGTTATATCTTCTATACTCATTGCGGATAATCTGAACATCCGCATTCGCCCTGTTCATCTGCTCCAGCCTGTCCTGGATGCCATCCATTTTTTCCATGGCATCCACCATAACACGCAGATCCTCGTCCGAAAGCGTCTGCAGGGATTCATTCAAAATATCATAGATCTTTGTCGGGTTTAAATCCTTGGACAGCTTAGGCGCCCTGACCTTCACCAAAAGCTGTATAAACTGCTCATATTGCTCCGCCTTGCGGAATCCGAACAGATACTGATTCACCATGGCCTTATATTCACCCGGTGCATCCGTAAAGGGTGTTTCGTCCCCCAATGCCTTTTTCATCTCCTGACGGCTTAAGGGAATCCTGGCGCTTCCTACTTCCTTATAGAGGAAAATGTCCGTTCCGACTCTTCTTCCGTCAAGGATCACAAAGCCCCAGAAATCCATAGGCTTTCCCCGTCTGGCTCTCTGCCCGATCCCCAGGGTACGGTATTGGCCTGAATGCTCCTTGTGGAATTCCAGAAAAAGGTAGCCGGTTGCCTCTTCTTTTCCTTCCTCACCCAGAAAATAATACTCCATCCGTCTGTCCTTCGATCCAAAAGGATCCAGCCTTCCCGGGTTACGGTCGCCATCCAGAATAAACGGAATAAAGCTTTGCGTCGTAATGGATTTGCCCGAGCCGTTCTGCCCGCGCAGCAACAGTTTCCCGTCTTCAAAAGGGAAATCCTCTTCATCGTATAACCAGAAATTTACAAAACCGATTCGGTTCATCTTCCATCTATCGTTCATCATCTATGTCTTCCTTTGCCTGAAAATCGCCGGGATAAAAGCCTGCCGTCTTACCTGCTGCCGGATAAATCAGAATATCCTCCTTCTTCCTGCGAATCAGCATCCACGCCGCCATATATTCCTTAATCACACGTACCAGCTTTTCCCGCTCCATCTCCCGGAACTCCTTGCTCCATGCCGACTGCCACTTGTTTCTGCAGCTCCATATCATTTCATCCAAAGCTCCTTCTGATACAGAAACGCACTCATCCGGCCCTCGCTGCCACTTGCCTGAACGAATCAGTTCCTGTATATCGGCACATACCATCAACACAGCCTCCGGCAGCATGGCATCCCTGGGATGCACTTTCCCATAGCAGTCGTCTTCCTCCACCAGCCAGAATGCCGCATTTTTATGAATATCCAGTCTGCCCCCCAGATTCTCCTCCATATATTGGGCGACCCACTTTCGCTGATTCCTCAGATACAGGGAATCCGGATCCTCCGTTGTCTCCCAATACATTGCCGGGCATATAGCCAGCTGTCTGTATATCCGGTTAATCCGAATCTGGCCTCTGTCCGTCTCCAGTTCCTCCGCCTGGGGCTTTTCAAAATCCTGCCAGGAATGATATCCCGAGATATCTCTGGTAAAGCTGGTGGCAAAATACTTGGAATACCCTGTATTTTCATACAAAACCTCCTGGGTTGCTTCCTGTCCGAAGGCGTCACTGCTGCCCTCGTAGACCTGCAGCATCCTCAGTCTCTCCATATATTGCAGTACCCGGACAAGTGATTTCCGCTGTGCGAAGCTGGTCCAGTCCACTTCCATCAGGGGCTGCAGCTTTGCCTCTACAAAACCGATCAGCTCAGACAGCAGAAACTGCTCCTGTTCCTCTTTATCCTCCAGAAAGATCAAGGCCACACAGAAAATGCAGTAATCCCTGATCTCCGTAAACTCCTGTATTCCCATAAAGCTTTCCGCATGCGCCGGGACTTTTTCCAGCTTAAACAGACTCTCTGTCTGGATCAGCTTCCACCCCAGCTGTTCCCGAATAAAACGCTGAAAGGAGGATTGATTCTGCTTGATCCGATAATAGCTTTCCTTATCCGAATCCTTACAGATCCAAAA
>CAZFYD010000082.1:0-3240 GCA_964523315.1 uncultured Acetatifactor sp. | reverse complement strand
TCCTCACACTGCAGAGTACAATTTCCCTCTTTTCTGATCAACCGATACTCCTGCCCGTACTCTGTCCTTCCCTTCTTCTCCGAATTCAGATTGGCCTGGGCAATCCAACGGAGGAAAGTCATCCTTGCCGCTTCCGGTATGTTCTCCCGGATCGCTGAAAAATCCAACCGGCCGTTATCAATAAAGTGACAGACCAGCTCTTTTTCCTGCTCTAATTTTTTTAAATACGCCATTCGCTGCATATATTTATCAAGAGATTTATCTGAAAATCCCTGCTTGTCTTTCTTCTCCCGATAGGCTTTTGTATGCGGCTTTAACTGATATTCCAGTGTTTCTTCTTTGTAAACGCTGCTATTGATATCCTCCGTATCTCTGGGCGCATTTGCCTTAAAATGTTCAATATTCTGCACGCCGAAAACATGAGCGGAGAGCTTATGCGCTTCCTCCAAATCCTCACATTGCAAAAATAATTCCAGATATTTCTGATAGTCGTCCTTTCTGCTGATTCCCCAGTTCTGTACCTGTACTATCAACGACGCATTCGTGATGATGCTGTGAATGACATCATTTGTAATCTTCAATACCTTGCCGCATTCGCATGGATGCTCCGGCGTATCCATAAACCAGTTCTTCAGGGAGTGCCATTTCCCATACACATTTTCCCGGATACTCGGTTCCCGGTTCCCATGCAGCTCGGAAATGGCATGGGGAATATCCAGTTCACTCTTTACCACTTTTTCCAGCAGCTTCTGCTCTATCGTTTCCTGCTTTCGCTCGATGATATGCAGGATTCTCCTGGAATGCTGCTGCATCTCCTGAATGAAATCCTTCAAATAAGAAATAAATCTGTCCTTATGTATAATAAATTCCATGGATTTCATCAGTTTATCCGATTTACCGGAGTAAAACTCTCTCAGATAATCCTGATAATTCTGATTCAGTCTCTTGAAATCCTCCTGAAGATTATTCCACCACTCATTGATTTCCTTCATACTGCCCATGTTTATTTCGTCCGCCTGCTCCAGACTTTCCTCCATGCGCGCAAACAGGTTAGTGGACAAATTCCCCGACTCCAGAAACAGATTCTCAAGACGCACGGTAAGACGTTCTATCTCGACTGCATACTCCGACATCGTATAGCGATACTGTTTATTTTTATAGTCCGCTATCGTATACACTCTGCCCGGATCCTGCAGCGGCGTCAGGTTTTTCCATCTGGATAGCGCTTCTAAATCCAGCTTTAACTGATCCATGGAATACTCTGCATATTCCTCCTCCCGGTGCAGAAATTCCAATACATCCTCTTTATATAGCTGAAAATGCATCTTTTCATATTCCCGGAAAAATATCCGCATAATCCGCCGATACTGCGGCGCATTCGGAACGGAAAGATATGAAGTTTCTTCAATTGGCTGCAAATGCCGCATCTTGCTTTTCTCCTTCGATTGTAATAGCTCTGAGCTCATATTTCCCGGCAGGTTCCGGCGTTTTAGTTCAATCCTCTGAATCCTTTGCCGATAATCTCACTGGAGTTAAATATGGTGATAAAAGAATCCGGCTGACTTCGGCGCACATAATTGCGCAGCTGGATCGCCTGGCTTCGCTTCATCACCGTCAGAATCATGGTTTTGTCGTGATGGGTGTAGGCCCCCTCTGCCCGGTAGATCGTGGCGCTGCGTCCCAGATCCCTGCAGATGTAATCGCAGATCGGAGCCGGATCATCACAGACGATCATGAAGGCCTTGCAGAGATTAATGCTCTCGATCACATTGTCAATGACCAGAGATTTAGCCAACAGGCCCGTCAGAGAGAAAAGCCCCGTCTGGATATCAAAGACAAAGCAGGAAGCCAGCACGATCACCAGATCCACGCAAAACAGCGCCGTACCGATGGGCACGGAGGTGTATTTTTTCAGGATCATGGCAATGATATCCGTTCCGCCGCCGGATGCGCCAATATTGAAAAGGATGGCCGCACTCAGCGCCGGCAGGAAGATGGCAAAGATCAGCTCCAGCACCGGCTGCTGGGTCAGGGGTGCAGTCAGCGGGCACCACCTTTCCAGCGCCGACAGACCCACGGAGGTCAGCACGCTGACATAGACTGTCTTGATCCCGAAGCCCTTTCCCAAAAAAATAAATCCGAACCCCAGCAGCGCCATATTGATGATAAAGGTGTAAGTAGCCGCCGAATGCTTCAGCATCGCCCCCAGCACTACCGCTACGCCGGTAACGCCGCCAAAGGAAAAATTGTTGGGGAATTTGAAAAAGTGTACGCCCACCACCAGCAGCAGTGTTGCCGCCGTGATCAGCAGATACTCCAGAAACACCTTCTTCCAGCGTTCCAGCTGCATCCACTTCTGCCTTTTCTGTTCTTTTCTCTGTTTCTCCACTGTCTCCATCTCCGTCATTGCGCCGAAGCCTCCTCTTTATTTTCAGGCAAAAATGCCTGATATATTTCCACCTGATCGTAGATACATGCCCAGCTGCTGCTGGAGCCCGCCGTCACACACAGATACTCCCGGCCCTCGCCATCCGTGGCCAGGCTCGCCGCACAGCTGCCCGACTGGTTCACAAAGCCCGTTTTGGCACATAGCACCTCTCCATGGGTATCCTTATCCTCAATACGCCGCAGAAACCAGTTGGAAATCAACAGCCCTTCCGGATGCTGCGCCGTGCTTGAGGTGGTATAGGTGTGTGCCGACAGCACCTGCCGGCACAGCTCATTGTCCGAAGCCGCTTTCAGGATTATCGCCATATCATAAACCGTGCAGTAATGATCCGCATCATACAGGCCCACACAGTTAGTGAAATGGGCGCTGTCCGACAGTCCCAGCTGCTCCAGCTTCTCGTTCATCAGCTCTACAAAGGCCTCATGAGAACCCGCCACATACTCTGCCAGCCCCACTGCCGCATCTGCGCCGGAGGGCAGGATGGTACCGTAGAGCAGATCCTCCACTGTGACCACCTCCCCCACATCAAAGCCTACATTGCTGCAGTCATGCTGGAAGCTGTAGTCCGTAATCTCCCGGGTGATGGTAAAGGTATCCTGCAGATCCGTCACATGCTCCGCCGCCACCAGCAGGGTCAGAATCTTGGTCATGGACGCCGGGCTGATCTGCACATAGGGATCCCTCTGGGCAATGATCTCCTGTAATTCCACGTCAATCAGGATTCCACTGGTGCTGTACACACCCCTGCCCTCCTCCGGGAATCCGGCTGTGCGTTCCGTGCCCTGGGGCAG
>CAZFYD010000081.1:0-10476 GCA_964523315.1 uncultured Acetatifactor sp. | reverse complement strand
GCCGGACAAGATTAACAGTTGCCAAATTTGCTGACAAAGCGTATAATTTGTTATAGATAATTCTGTAAATTAGCTTGTAAAAAGCAAGGAGGTATTTCTATGAGCTCTATCCGGGTAAAGGTAACAGTCAGTATCATTATTTGTTCGCTTATTTCTGCCGTGATTATCAGCTTTATGAGCATCTCGAACGCCAGAGGACTATCGAATACGGATGCCGAAAAAGAACTGACATATATCTGCCAGAGCGCAGGCGGCGAGATGAATACGCTGATCGCCAATATTGAGCAATCCGTCGATACTTTGAGCGATATTGCGCTTGATCGGCTGGATTTTTCCAGATTTCAGAATAATGCGGATTATGTTTCCTCCTTTACAGATGATTTGATGCAGGACTTTATGAAATTTGCGGAGCATACGGAGGGGGCTGTCTGCGCCTATATCCGTTATAACCCGGATTTCACCGAGCCAACCTCCGGTATTTTTCTTACCCGTACCGATACTTCCTCGGCGTTTGAAAGTGTGACGCCCACGGATTTCAGCATTTACGAAAAGGATGATCTGGCTCATGTAGGCTGGTACTACATTCCTGTTGAGAATAAAGCGCCGCTCTGGATGGATCCTTATCTGAATGAGAATGTGAATATTTACATGATTTCCTATGTGGTTCCCTTATACATAGACGGCACATCGGTGGGAATTATCGGCATGGATATTGATTTTGGACAGCTTACCGGGCTCGCCGACTCGATTTCTGCCTTTGATACCGGGTATTCTTTCATCACCGGGGCGCAGGGCGATATTTTATATCACAAAGACATTCCCACGGGGACGGATCTTGCTGAATATGGGGACGACAGTCTGACAGCGGTAAAGGATTTCCTGAGTGATGCGGACAATGCCAATACGGTCATGGAATACCGTTACAATGGAACGGATAAGTTCCTGAGCTTTTTCACGCTGGATAATAACATGAGGCTGGTGCTTACCGTTCCTCTTAATGAGATCAAGGCGAATGCGAATACCTTGTCCTTACAAATCTTAACCTTCTTACTGTTGGGAATGGTGATCTCAACGGTGCTGGGTATTTTTGTCAGCTTCAGCATTTCGAATCCGATTAAAAAGCTGACGGCGATTATCCGGCAGACGGCACAGCTGAATTTTCGTGAAACAGAGTACGGTGATGCGCTGGCGCACCGCCGGGATGAAACAGGGGAAATGGCAAGGGCAGTTAATGAGATGCGCTGTGTTCTGGGGGAACTCATATCTGATATGAGGCAGACAAAGGACAATCTCACGACGAATATGGCGCTTCTGGATTCTGTAATGAACGAGAATAATTCCATTTCCGAAAACAACTCTGCTACCACGCAGGAGCTTGCCGCCGGAATGGAGGAGACGACGACCAATACGGAAAGCATTGTCAGAGATATCGGCGCCATCCGCAATAATGCGTCAGGGATCCGGCAGCTTGCCGGGAAAGGACAGGCGGATGCCGGGGACATTATGGGGTGTGCGCAAAAGCTTCGGAATACGACGGCGGCCTCCGGTGATAAGACGCAGGAGATGTACCGAACCATGCGTGAGCAGACGGATCGCGCAATTAAACAGTCTAAGGTGGTTTTCAGGATCAATGAACTGACTGAGAGTATACGCAGTATTTCCACACAGACTAATCTGCTGGCGCTCAATGCCAATATCGAGGCGGCAAGAGTCGGAGAGGCGGGCAAGGGATTTGCGGTGGTTGCAACGGAAATCGGCGTGTTGGCTAATCAGGCTTCTGAAACGGCTGACCGTATCAATGACATAGTGGGTGATGTGAATGATGCCGTCACCAATATGTCCGGATGTATCCAGGTGACTATGGACTTCTTGGATAAGACGGTTGTGACCGATTACACTTCATTTCAGGAGGTGGCTGCAAAATATGAGGAGGATGCAGGAACCTTTGCGGATTCCATGACAAAGATCCATACCGAAATCGAGGATCTGAGTCAGAGGATCGATGCGATTGTAAATGCCATTGAAAGTGTAAATGATACGGTAAAGCAGTCTGCCGAAGGAATCAATTTTATCGCGGAAAAATCCTGCGACGCCGTGAATAAGACTTCGGAGGGTTATCAGCATCTGAAGGAGAATGAGGAAAATCTGGAACATCTGAAAGATCTAATAGATCGGTTCGCTATTTAGGGTTTTCCGATTAAGATTTTGCGGAACGCACAGGGAATCATGCTGGTGCAGCCGGCAGCAGATTTGCCGCGTTCCCTATCGCTTTGAGGATTTGTTACGAGCATGCACTGTAAAATCCGGCGGCAGTCAGGAACAGTACCTGGGCAGCAAGAAAGGGCGAAAGCAGCAGACCGCTTTCGCCCTTCACTTATCATGGTTAATCAATAACGGATTTTACTTTACCGTTACGAAAGTGATGTGAGGGTTCACGCCCTCGTACCAGTACAGGAAGCCCTCCATATCAACGGTCTGGCCGATCTCCAGAGCTTTAACAGCTTGGTATACATCGGTATCGGGGCCGCACAGATAGGACTCAACGGTAAAGGTGTAGGTATTGCCATTCAAGGAAACGTTGAAGTACAGGTCGCTGCCCTCCTCGCCGGAACCGTCCCAGCTGTACAGGAAAGCGCTGCCGTTGCCCGCATCCTCAACGGTCATGCCCTTGAAGCTTACGAACTCATTCTGGTGAGCGATCAGATCATCGGTGCCCAGCAGAGAGGTTACATCCAGAGCGGATGCCACATAATTGCCGTCCTCAATCTCGAAGGTAGCGTCAATGATCTCTACCTCGCCGGACCATTCTGCCTTATAGCCGGTTACCTTGATCTTGGTGCCGGGAGTCAGCTTTGCATAATCCTCCTCGGAGCATGCCATGTTGTACAGGAAGTATGCGCCGTCCTTATCCTGGGCATATACAGTCGCCTGATTCTCCCACCAGGACTGCTTAGCCTGCACATAAGCCTCGATTACGACCTGGGTATCCAGATCTGCAGCCACATACTCTGCGTAGGTCATTACGCCCTCGGACTTGGCATCCGTGTCACCGGAGTTGCCGTTTCCACAGCCGGTCAGTGCCAGCACTAAGGTCAGTGCCAAAGTTGCAAGTAAACACTTTTTCATAAGTTTCTCCTCTTTTCTCATAAAGGTTTTTAAAGAATCAATGTTATTATACATGAAACAGCAGAGAAATCAATGGTGATTCTGCCTTTTTTTGCTGTTTTTCCGGGCCTGATGTGCGGCATATACACCAATCAGCACCCAGGTAATTCCCAGAACGGAAAGCAGCGCCACGGCAGTGCCCGGCAGGGGGCCGAGTTCCGTTTTGCCTGCGGCGGTCCGGCTGCCCTCGTCCAAACGGTACAGGGAAGTGACATCGGCATAGAGCTTCTCCATATAGGCGTCATCTATGGTTTCCTTCCGTTTAACGGATTTGGTCACATTTTCAATCATCTGGCCGGCAGCGTCCCGCAGGGAGGCGGAGCCGTTGAACACCGGCGTCACAAAGGTATCGCCCACATGCTCCAGCAGCAGCCGGGAAGCCTTGATCTTCACATCATAGTAGGTGCCGTTGTCCTCGCCGCAGCGGCTCAGATAGTCCTGATACTCTGCGCTTTCCCGGGCCTTGGAGGTGACGGGCACATAGCCTTCCGTCTCCGCATAGGCGATCTGCACCTCATTGGTCAGCAGATACTGGGCAAAAAGCCAGGAGGCCAGCACTTCCTGATCATCGGTTTTATTAAAAATGCAGACCGACGGCCCCTGGGAAATCATCTGCGGCGCATCCGGGTCAAATTGGGGAACCGGGTAAACGGCCGTCTCAAATTCCACCAGCGCTTCTTCGCTGATGTCGGACAGGGGGGCATGGGTGCCCATCCAGGTGGCACCGGCAGTGGAGTCAACGGCAAAGATGCATTGTCCCGCATTTAAAAAGTTTGCCGGATAGCTGGAGATCTTGAAGGTGGAGAAAGCGCCGGTCTCAGCATGCTCCGCCACGGTATACAGGATCTCCTCGGTGGTATCGTTGAAGATCAGGATCTCTCCGCCATCCGTGGAGTAGCCCGCCCCCTTCTGCTTCAGCATCTGGATCATCATATTGTCCGTGGACTTGTAAATAAAGGGGATCATGACCTTCTGTCCGTTAATCAGGTAGTTCCCCTCACTGTCCTGAGCGGTGGCAGCCTCGGACACCTCCCAGATGAAATCCCAGGTCAGCGTCTCCGGCAGGGTATAGCCCAGGGCCTCCACATAGGTCTGATTCACATAGCAGGCTTCGGTGGAGCGCATAAAAGGAATCGCGTAGTAGTGCTCGTTAAAGGCGCATTCCTCCAGAAACTGTGGGATGATCTCCTCCTGCGCAGGCCCGTCAAAGCGCACCTCACTGCCTCCCAGCCCGTAGCGGGAATCGGCAAACAGCTCCTCCAGCGGCACCACGATATTGATGCCGGTCAGGTAGGTGGCAATGTGATCCGGGTAGGTGATGCACACGTTGGGCGTGGTGCCCGTGGCAATATTGGTGATCACATCATTATAGATTTTGCCGTAATCCGTATACAGCCGCAGATTTACCGTGATGTTGGGATACAGCTCCTGAAAATCGGCTATGGCTTTTCTGTAAATATCCGTCTGTGTTTTATTGGTATCGTTTTTTGCCCAGAAGGTGATCTCATAGTCCCGGGAGGTATCGAAGGCCTCCGGGATCTGAAACGCTTCCAGTCCCTTGGAGCCGTGGCAGCCGGACAGAGACAGCATGACGGTCAGCAGCGCCAGCATAAGACATAATTTTTTCCGTAAGCTTTTCAACCCTTTGTACCTCCTCTCGCCACACCGGCCATGATCTTTTTGCGGAAGATTAAAAACAGCACGATCAGGGGAACGGAGATAACCACCACGGCGGCCATCATGGCAGGGATGTTTTCACGCCCAAAGCCGTTCTCCCGGATCTCCTGAATGCCGTTGGATACCAGATAGTAGTCCGGGTCATCGGTGATCAGCCGGGGCCATACATAGGAGTTCCAGCACTCGATGATCTTCAGGATCACGATGGTAATCAGGGTGGGCCTGCAGATCGGGATCATGACCCGGCGCAGGTAGCGAAGGTCGGAGGTGCCGTCCACCTTGGCCGCATAATACAGCTCGTCCGGGATCTGGGCAAAGTTTTCCTTCAGCAGATAAATATAAAACACCGAAGTCACCGAGGGCAGGATCAGTCCCGAAAAGGTATTGCGCAGTCCCAGGTTCGTGATCGTGGTAAAATTCGTGATGACCACCAGCTCATTGGGAATCATCATCAGGGCCAGAAACAGGGTAAACACCGCATCCTTGCCCCGAAATTCCAGCCTGGCGAAGGCAAAGGCCGCCAGCGTGGTCACCACCACCATGATGGCCGTGGTAATCAGGGTAAAAATCAGGGTGTTCAGCAGATATCTGCCCAGAGGCACCGTGGTAAAGGCGTCCGTATAGTTCTGCAGGGTGGGCGACAGGGTAAAAAAGGAGGGCACATATTCCGCATTGTAGGAGCCGTAGCTTTTTACCGAGGTCAGAACCATCCAGTAAAAGGGGAAGAGTACGATCAGTCCCCAGAGAATCAGCGAGGCATAGATGATGACATTGCCCAGAAGCTTCCGGGCCCGGGTGCGTTTCTGTATTTTCTGATAATCAATGATTTGACTCATGGGATCCGCCTCCTTTAATAGTGTACATGCTTTTTGCTGACCAACAGATTGATGCAGGTGATGGTCAGCACGATGGCAAACAGGATGATGGCTGCCGCCGATGCGTAGGAGGGATAACCGCCGCTGTCCCCGTAGAGCATGTCGTAGACATAGCCCACGATCGTGTTCATCTCCGCCGCATTCAGATCCGTGCCGAACAGGGCCACCGCATCGCTGTAAGCCTTGAAAGCGCCGATAAAGCCGGTGATGATCAGGTAGAAGATCATGGGGGAGATCATGGGCAGGGTGATCCTGGTAAAGATCCGCCGTTTGGGCGTGCCGTCCACCCGGGCCGCATTGTAGTAGATTTGATTGACGGAAGCCAGGGCGCTGGTCAGAATCAGAATCTTGAAGGGCATGACCACCCAGATCGTGTAAAAACACAGCACAAACATTTTTGCCCAGTAGGGGCCGTCAATGAAATCCACGGAGCTGCCGCCGAAGCAGCGGATCAGCAGATTGACCAGACCGTCGGAGTAGGCGGTCTTTTTAAACAGGATCATAAACACCAGTCCCACGGCCAGCGTATTGGTCACATAGGGCAGAAAATACACGGTCTGGAACAGCTCCCGCAGCTTCTGTATGGAGCTCAGCGCCACGGAGATCAGCAGGGCCAGCCCGGTGGAAAGGGGCACGGTGATAAGCACCAGAAGCAGGGTGTTTTTCACCGCCTGCAGAAAATAGGGGTCGTGAAGCACATAGGAATAGTTATACAGGCCGGTGCCGAAAAAGGTCTGGGAGGCGGAATTGTATCCCTCCTCAAAGGAATAGACGAATACGTCTATCAGCGGATAGATCATGAACGCTCCCAGAAACAGGAAAGCGGGCAGCAGATAGAGCCACCCTTTACGATTTTTATTGTCCATAGCTGCTAGGATCTCCTTTTTGTATAGTGTCGCAGTCACTCTGCGGTAAAGCGGATCCGCTGGCCTGTCTCGGGGGCAAACAGGAAGAGCTTGCGGGGCTTTAAGGCAAAGCGCACGGTTTCTGCCTCGGGATCCACCGAGTTTTCCGCATTGATGATGGAGCGTATGGCAGCGTTTTCCGAGCAGGCATGGGTGGAAACCACGCTGATATCCCGGCCCATGACCTCCACACGGCTTAAGCTGCAGGTCAGGGGGCCGTCCTCCTGCAGGATGAAGCCCTCGGGACGGACGCCCACGATGACATCCCGGTCGGGCAGCTCCTGAACCGGCAGCACAGCCTCTTCACCGATATAGAGCTGTCCTGCGGTCACTTTGCCATGAAAAATATTGATGGGCGGGGTTCCCAGAAATTTCGCCACAAACAGGTTTACCGGCTCATCGTAGACCTCCTGGGGCTTGCCGATCTGCTGCACCACGCCGTCCTTCATGACCACGATCATGTCGGAGATGCTCATGGCCTCCTCCTGGTCATGGGTAACGAAGACGGTGGTCACCCGGGTCTGGCGCTGGATCCGGCGGATCTCCTCCCGGGTCTGCAGGCGCAGGCGGGCGTCCAGATTGGACAGGGGCTCGTCCAGCAGCAGGACACGGGGCTCCTTTACCAGCGCACGGGCGATGGCCACACGCTGCTGCTGGCCGCCGGACAGCTCGCTGGGCTTGCGGTTCATCAGGCCCTCCAGCTGTACCAGTTTGGCGGCTTCGCAAGCTCTTTTTTCCATCTCCTGTTTGGACAGCTTGTCTGCACCCCGCAGGTTTTCCAGGGGGAAGGTGATGTTTTTCAGCACGGTCAGGTGGGGGTACAGGGCATAGTTCTGGAACACCAGTCCCACGCCCCGGTGCTCCGGGGGCAGATCGGTCACGTCATCCTCCCCGAAGAAGATCCTGCCGGCGGTGGGCGTCAGCAGACCGCAGATCAGATTCAGCGCCGTGCTTTTGCCGCAGCCGGAGGGTCCTAACAGGCCGACCAGCTTGCCGTCGGGAATCTCAAAGGTGAAATCATTTACCGCAATGACCTCCTCGCGGGACCTCTTATTGCGGCTGGGAAATTTTTTGGTCAGATTTTGCAGTACAATTTTCATATATACTATACCTCCTGCCTTGCACTTTCAACAAGGACCTCCTGTGTACTCATTAGTGAACATTATAGCGGATTTATGTGGGTTCAGCAAGATAAAGAACAGAAAAAAAGGTTTGCAAGAAGCAAGAAGAATGGTATTCTGTAACTATTCACAGCTATCATGAGTAAAAGGGAAGCTGCATAGCAGCAATTTTGCGAATGAGCTCTGATGGTTACAGAAATTGGGAGAGGAAAAGTGATGGCAAAGCAGACCAGACCGGATAAAGCCAGCCTGAAAGCGGTGATTGCCGCCGCAGGCCAGGCGGATGCGCAATATCAGTATGTGGCGGATACGGCGGAGGAGTGCCGCAGGCAGATCCGCAGAAATTATCAGGCAGAGAAAAAGGAGGCCGTTTACAGCCTGCTGAAAAATATTCCGGTGGAGGAGCTGAACCGCCGGAAGCAGGGGATTCGGGTATCCTTATTAAAAAGCGCCCATATCGACAATCTGTACCAAGTGCTTTCCGCAGGGCGGCAGCGTTTGGTGGACATCAACGGCATCGGTGAGTCGGGGGCGGATAAGATCATGAAGCTGGCACGGCTGTATTATCAGGAGGCGGAGAAGAAAGCCCGGGTAAAGCTGGAGGATCCCGAGGGGAATCCCCGGCAGGCCGCCATTGTACAAAAGCTTTATCTGCTGATGCAGCTGCATGAAGAGGAGGAGCGGGCGTGCAGTGTCCAGAACAAATGTCATGCTTATGTGCAGGGGCAGCTTCAGAATGCGGGGCAGATCAGGGGTTCTATGGGCTGGCTGTTTACGGATCGTCAGAAGAAGGAGAAGGCGCTGGAGGCCTATCGTCAGCTGGATGCGCTGATGCAGCGGGGCTATGCCCGGGAGGCAGCCCAGCTCTGCAGCCGCACCAGACAGGCGGCGGACGGCAGTACCGCTCTGAAAAGCCTGCAGGCCTTCGGGCGCAACACAGCGCCTTTTTATGCCAAACTGGAGGAGGTGACAGGGGAAAGCCCGGAGGAAAAAGCCTATTCCGGCGGACTCTCCCGGGAATATGTGCAGAGCATTGAGTCCCTGGAGCTGGATCTGTCCCTGATGAATTCGGTGCTGCGGCAGTATCAGCTCTTCGGAGTCAAATATATCATTCAGAACCGGCGGGTGCTGCTGGGGGATGAGATGGGTCTGGGAAAAACCATCCAGGCGATTGCCTGCATGGCTCATTTAAAGGCATCTGGGATGACCCATTTTCTGGTGGTGTGCCCGGTCAGCGTCATGGTGAACTGGAACAGGGAGATCAGCCGTCACAGCCGGCAGCAGGCGCTGGAGATCCATGGGCTGGACCGGGATCTGGAATACGAACAGTGGAAAACAAATGGCGGCGTGGGGATCACTACCTATGAGACCATCACCCGGCTGGAGCCGGGGGAGGAGCGGATCGATCTGCTGGTGGTGGACGAGGCCCATTATGTGAAAAATCCCCAGGCCCAGCGGACCAGGGCGCTGATGCAGCTGGCGGAGGCGGCGGAGTATGTGCTGTTTATGACCGGTACGCCTCTGGAAAACAGAGTGGAGGAGATGACCTTCCTGATCAGCATGCTGAATGAGGAGGCGGCGAAAAAACTGAGCAGGGTGGCGGCCATATCCACTGCCGAAAGCTTCCGGGAGGCAGCAGGCGAGGTATATCTGCGCCGGATCCGGGAGGATGTGCTGACGGAGCTGCCGGAGAAGACGGAAAAGCAGGAGTGGTGCGCCATGAACCGGGAGGAGAGGGAGGCATACTATCAGACCCTGCTGGAGGGCAACTATATGGCAGTGCGCCAGGTATCCTGGAATGTGGAGGATATTGCAAAGTCCTCCAAGGCGGCCAGACTGGTGGAACTCTGTGATGCGGCCCGGGAAAACGGCAGAAAGATCCTTATTTTTTCCTTTTTCCTGCATACCATTGAGATCGTGCAGAAGCTGCTGAAGGATCGGTGCTACGGCCCCATAAGCGGCGGTATCTCGGGGGCAAAACGCCAGGAAATCCTGGATGCATTTGAAAAAAGCGAGCCGGGCAGTGTGCTGGTGAGCCAGATCATTGCCGGGGGCACCGGCATCAATGTGCAGGCGGCCAGTGTGGTGATCCTGTGTGAGCCCCAGTGGAAGCCCTCCACCGAGGAACAGGCGGTTTCCAGAGCCTATCGCATGGGGCAGAAACGGAATGTGATGGTACACAGGCTGCTTTCGGAGGACAGCATTGATGAGAGGATGCTGGACATCCTCCAGGGGAAGACGGATATTTTCAACAGCTTTGCCCAGGAGTCAGTGGCAGGGGAGCGCCTGCAGAAGCTGAGCGAGGAAAGCGCCATGAAGCTGATTATTCAGGCGGAGCTGGAGAAGTATAGAGGGGAAGAAGAAATATAAAAGTCCGGGAAACGGGCTTGAGTTTCCGTAAATTGCAGCTGTAAAATGAGCCCTGCCGGAACCGGAGCCTGCCGCCTCCTTCGCATACGACAGTATACCGGTGGTGCCTTTTGCCGGCCGGTAATGGCAGAAATGCACTTCCTCCCTTAGGAGTATAAATTAAAAATCGGAGTACACAGGAAACATCACAAACGCCTGTGACCGATATGCGGTATATAAGCGGTTGGGGCGAAGGTCTGTGCGGAGCAGGAAACTGCTCCGCATTTCGTCTATAAAAGAGTAAAGAGATTGTTACTATTTACAGCCCTTCCACGCTGCATTCGCAAAACCCGCTGCTGCGCAGCTATTACGTCTGCTTCGCAG
>CAZFYD010000080.1:0-10504 GCA_964523315.1 uncultured Acetatifactor sp. | reverse complement strand
TGATTATATATCATTTTGGCCGATAAGTAAATACCAGATATTTGTAGTTACACCCGATAATATTGATTAAAATTGACATGTACCGATCTGAACGGTATAATAGAAAAAAATACAGGTTATTTGGCTTTAACAGGGGCTTGAGAGGGAAATGTTATGAAAAAATGTGTGAAATGCGGGAAAACTGCCCAGGATGATGAGGTATACTGCCTGAACTGCGGTTCACTGTTGGAAGATATTGCTCCGGATCACAGCAATGGGAGCAAATTAACGGAAAATGCAGATTTACCAGGGCAGGAGGATGCCGGAAAACCGAATATAAAAAAGGAAAAGAGGAAAAAAATATTCTGTCTTGTTATTATGATCGGATTGGCGGTATGCATCGTGTTTTTGTGTGTCATAGCAATTCGTGAGCATAGCCGAGCCGATAGATATGAAAATAGATATTGGGAAAGTTACCGGAAGATAAACAATGAATTGAACCCGGAAATTTCAAGTCTGGAAGAGCAGATCAGGGACTTGGAGGAGCAGAATGCACATCAGGCAGCTGAGCTGGAGACAAGGGCTTCACAGATTGCTGCATTAACGCAGCAGACGGAATGGATGGATGAATTTATTGCCATTATTGATGATACTAAGGATGATACATTTTATCATACATATTCCTGCTCTTCCTTAGATTGGAGCGGCAATTGGCGCATAAAAGCTTATAATGTGAAATTAGCGGAAAGCAATGGCTATGAACCCTGTCCGGATTGCCATTCTTCAGAGGCCCAGGTGCCTGTGCCGCCTATCAGTCTCAGCGTACCGAGAGGGAACAGATGAAAGAAATAGAAAAAAACGATAATGAATATATGCAATATCGGATACTCTGTCAGCTGGAAAATATTGCAGAACAATATCCGCAGGAGAAGGAATATGCGGAAAAGCTCCGTGCATTGGGACAGCAGATTGCCTCCAGACAGTACCGGGTAGCGGTAATCGGCGAGTTTAAGCGGGGAAAATCAAGTCTGATCAATGCCTTATTGGGAGCGGAGATCCTGCCTACGGACATTCTGCCGCTGACAGCGGCGGTGAACCGGATCGTCTACGGGAATGAAAAAGGCATCCTGATACGGTATAAGGATGGTCATTCCCAGAAAGCAGAGATTCAGGAGCTTTCTGCCTATACCACTAAGGCGGATGAACAGGCGGCGCAGATTGCAGCGGGTATTCAGGAGATTGAGGTCTCCTATCCATCTGTCTTTTGCCAGAATCATATTGAGCTTTTTGACACGCCAGGCCTGAATGACGATGATCCCATGACAGAGACGACTCTCAGCGTGCTGCAGAAAATTGATGCGGCTATCGTGGTGATATCTGCAATGCAGCCATACAGTATCACTGAGAGAAATCTGGTGATAAAGCTGCTGGAGCATCCTGAGATCAGAAATATCCTGTTTGTCATCACATTCATTGATGCAGTATCCTCACGTAGGGAGCAGCAGGACAGGGTCATTACCTATATTCAAAACCGTATTGCAAAGGAAACGCTGCAGCAGCTCGAAGTGATTCATGGCGATGATGATCTGCTCATGGCCAAGGCTAAAGCCATCCTGGATACGCCGACGGTACTGGCAGTGTCCGCAACCCAGGCGATAAAGGGCTTTTTGATGGATGATGAAGAACTGTTGGAGGAAAGCAGACTGCCGGAATTCAAGTATTCCCTGCTGGAGGCCCTGACTGCCGGACAGAGCAGCGACATGCTGCAAAAGGTACAGGATGCAGTGAAGAGCGTTGCCGGGAACATTGATGGCTGGTATCAGGCCAGAACAGCAGCAATTCAGGCACAGCTTGAGGAAAAACAGGCGGCATACCAGAAAGGTGAAGCCTATATTATGTATTCCAGAACGGCGCTTGAAAATATACTTTACGCAACGGACAGAGAACTGGAAAAGATCGGCTTTGATATGAGATTGGGATTACAGACCTATGAAATGGGTATGATGCTCAGACGGATTTTTATTTCGGCTCTCGGCTCCATAAGGGCAGATTCCGTGACGAGACAGGAGATAGAGCAGACCATAGAGCGGGCGGCAAAAGAAGGCCTAAAGCAGATGGAACGGTCTGTCTCAGCCCTGAGGCAGCAGGTGGAGACGGCGTTGGCGCAAAGCAGCAGGAAATTCGGGGAAGCAAGGGACGCCGGGTTAGTAACCTGTCTGAAAACGGCATGGGGAATTGAGGCACAGGATATACGGGCTGCAGAAGGCTTTCCGGAATTTCAGTGGAACGGCAGTTTTTATTCGCCGGATATGGATTTGCTTCATGCGGAAATTATGCCGTTTATTACACAGCGGATTGCACTTTCGCTAACCGGCTTTCGAAATGCGTGCAGCGTTTATCTTGCATCCTGGAGAAAAAGCCTTCTGGAGCTCGATGGTGCAGACAGAAATCTACTGAGAACGATTGAGCAGCAGGGGCGCCTGCAAATGGAGCAGGAGCAGGCGGCTCTGCAAATGGAGCTGAGCAGAGTACAATATCAGCAGCATAAACAGCAGCTGCAGAAGCTTATGGAATCATATTGAGGAGAAAGGGGTTATTTATGGAGAGCAAAGGCTATTTAGGGTATCAGGAAATGTTAAGTCAGGTCAGCGGCAGTGCATCGGATCTGGCGAAGATCTGTAAAAACTTAAATCTTACAGAGCAGGCGGATTCCCTGATACAGGTAAGGGAGCGCATCAAGAACCATACCTTTAAGGTAGGCATTATGGGAGAATTCAAGCGGGGAAAAAGTACGGTGATCAATGCGCTGCTGGGACAGGAGATTGTACCGGCAGACATTTTGCCCTGTTCTGCAACGCTGAACCGGATCATGTGGGATGCCCATCCCCATGCGCAGATCAATTTCAAATCCGGAGAGGTAAAGGAGATTCCGGTGGAGGAGCTGACCGATTATGTGACGAAGCTGACCAGTGAGTCGGAGCAGCAGTCCAGTCTGGTGGAAGACGCAGTTGTATATTATCCCTGTAGATTCTGTCAGGACGGTGTGCAGATTGTAGATACGCCGGGCTTGAATGACAGTGAGCGGATGGATGCGGTTGCCGAGGCAGTCATCCCTACGCTGGATGCTATTATTATGGTGCTGGTGCCTGGAGCTCCGTTCAGTATCAGTGAAGCAAACTTTGTCCGAAACAAAATTATGACCAGCGATCTGGGACGTCTGATCTTTGTGGTCAATAAATTTGATACCGTACATAAGCGTGACCGTGAGCGGGTGATGGATACCATCCGGAAAAAAATAGAGGATACCGTATTGGGCAAGACAGAGAATATATATGGAAAGGACTCTGACGAATATCGGGATACAGCCCAGAAACTGGCGGGTATCCGTATTTATCCGGTGTCTGCCCTGGATGCGCTGGAAGGAAAAATGGAGGGCGATGAAGAGCTGCTAAGGAGCAGTGGTATGCCGGAATTTGAAGCGGCACTGACAAAGCTCCTGACGGAGGAGCGGGGGATGCTGGAACTGGTGGCGCCGGTCAATACGATTCTGAGCAAGGGCAAGGATGTGATGAATGCCATTGCCATGCGGCGCAGTGCACTGGAAATGAATGCGCAGGAGTTTGAGGCGGCGGAGCAGGAGGCGATTGACGCCCTGGAGCAAAGCAGGAGAGAGGCGAAGGCGAAAGAAGCGGAAACGTTTGGCAAAGGGCGGGCAACCTATGAAAGGCTGCTGCCCCAGGCAGCGGAAGGCTACAGGGATATTGAACAGGAAATGAACCGGTTTGTGGATACATACCCGATCAAGGCAGAACAGCTTTCCACGGCGGAGAAATTTAAAGCATTTGAAGAGAAGTTGAATCAGGAAATTTCCCAAAGCCTGGAAAGCTGTATGCAGGAGATCACGGAAAAAATACAGGTACAGATACAGCAGGAGCTGGACAAAGAGGTGGAAAGTATCTCGAAATTTGACAGAAAGTTCACTGCGGATATTGATGGGATTGTCAGTAAACTGATTATCGAGCAGTCAAAAGGAAGCGGAACGAAGAAGCTGGATGCCCTGGATGCGGCGGCAGTTGTGTTAGAGGTTGCAACCAATTTTACCAGCATTGTTCCCGGAGTGGGAAGTGCACTTACCGGTTTTAAGAATCATGGCGTTCTCGGAGGAATTGTGGGATTGGGCACCGGTTATGTTACCACAATGGGGACAGCCTGGGCAGGAGGAATGATATTGGGGGCGGCCGGCATTGTAGTTACTTCCGCAGCAGCAATACCGGTGTTGGTGATAGCAGGCGTAGTCGGAGCAATCGGCGGCAGAGCCATCACGGATGCCGTGTTCGGATTGTTTGGTCAAAAGCGATCGGAACAGAAACAGGCCGGTTTCCACCCCTTGAAGGAAGCCGACATTCCCAGGCTGCGTGACAATCTGAAAAAGAACGTCAAGGAAAACATTATGAAGCTGCAGGAGGAAAGGATGCTGGAGAACTGGCTGAAAAATACGACCAATGAGGTATTTGCAGGATTGTCCCAGGAACTCCGCCGTGAGACAGAGGAAGCGCTGCAGACGATCCAGAGTACTTTGACAGGAATTAAGGTGGAACTGGCGGAGAGCCGTGCTAATTATGAAGCAGCCATGAAAGGGCTGAATGACGATACGGAAATGCTGGCAGAAATCAGCAATGCAATCATGCCTATCAAAGAAAAAATCGACACATCCCTTGCAGGATAGGAGGCGGAGCTATGGAGAATTATGTCATCAATACAAAGCGTTCGCCGCTAAAGGGTATGGATACCAGTTTTTCCCATTATGTGGAGAAACGCCAGGAAGCCATGAATAGGCATATGAAGGGAAGCGTACCGGACTATGCCTTTGCCTTGGACTATGAACTGCGCAGAAGGTTGGATCAGATTCCTCATTTCTATTCCATCAGCAGAAAAATCTGTGCCACGATAGAAACAAGGCAGATCCAGATCTATAACCAGCAGGCGATTGCGGTGGGACCGGCGCAGTATCCTGAAATATATCAGATGGGAATTGACTGTGCCCATAGGCTCGGAATCGTTGTACCCAATATTTTTATTTATTCAAGCTCCCAGATGAATGCCTTTACTTATGCTTCCGACAATACCAGTCCCATGATTGTTCTCTACACGGGGATTATTGACCGCCTGACGCCGGGAGAACTGAAATGTGTGATTGCTCATGAATGCGGGCATATACACAATCAGCATTCTGTCTATAAAAATGTCATTCCGACCCTGTTGTCAAGCAGCGGCTCCGGAACACTGGGCCTTTTCCTGTCGGCGGCGAATCTGGCGCTGATGCAGTTTTGGACCAGAGCGGGGGAGATCACGGCAGACCGTGCGGCCATGATCTGTGCCGATGATATCAAGGACGCCATTAACGTACAGGTAAAGCTGCTATCGGGAGGAACCTTAAATAAAGATTTTCAGGGAGAAATCAACATTGATGCGCTGCGTGCCCAGATGGATATGACATTGGATAATCCCACCAGGATTCTGGAAATTACAAGCGATCACCCCTCCGGAGTCCGCAGAATTTTTGCCAGTAAAGAATTTGAAGAGTGCGAGCTGTTCTATGATTGGCGTCCGGAGTTAAAGAAACCGGGCGTAATCATGCGCACAAAGGAAGAAACCGATAAACGATGCAAAAGACTGGTCAATATTATAGAGAACAGATAAGGAGATCAGAATTATGGAATTGGAAGACAGGATTGAATATTCTGATGAAGAGATGCTGAGAACTCTGGAAAACTCACTGGAGCGTATGAATGTATTCCGTTACGATGTCCGGTACCGTCAGATGCTTGGTGAAGGCTTCGTGGAAAAGGCTGTCAGATGGGAGCAGGATATTTGTCTGGCAAAAAGTAAACCGTTTACCCTCGTTGTGATCGGCGACTTTAAGCGTGGAAAATCCACGCTGATCAATGCATTACTGGGAGAAGAGGTGGTAACCAGCGACGTTACCACGGAAACAGTGACGATGAACCGTATCAGCTACGGTGTCCATGGGAATGAAGCCGTTCTGGGCGGAAACCGGCGTGTACGGCTGACAGACAGGGAATTGAAGCGGGAGGAGCTGGAAAAGGTGCTTTCCCAGTTGGATGAGCCTGTGACCTGGCTGGAAATAAAACGTCCCTGTGAACTGCTGAAGCGGGTAACCATTATCGATACGCCTGGAACCGGTGACGCCATGAAGGATTACGGTCCTATGGTAAGAGAAAACCTGCTGCAGGCAGATGCGGTGATTTATGTATATAATGTGCAGTATCCTATATCGCAGACAGAGCAGATGTTCTTAAAATCAGCAGTGCTGCCGCAACGTTACACAAGCCTGTTGATCGTGGGCAATTATGCGGATGTTCTGGAGACACAGGAGCAATATATGCGGATGCAGGGGCTGGTGACGCAAAGGCTTCACCTGCTGCTGCCGAATACGGAAGTCTATATGCTGAGTGCGCTGGATGAGCTTTGCAGTGAATTGGAACTGGAAAGACCCAGAGGAGAACTTACTTCCGTATTGGAGGAGCAGTTTGGAAAATTCCGAACAGAGCTGGAGCGATTGATTGAGGAAAAGGCAGATACGGTGGTTCTGGATCGTATGCAGCGTCTTACCGCAGCAATGCTAGGGGAACTGCGAGAGGAACTGGATGCTCTGGAAAAGGGGCTGGAAATGCAGGCAGAGGATGCGGCGGACACTCTTGAAGGGGTTCGCAGGGAACGGGAAAACAGTGTGGAAATGCAGAAAGAGCTTTTGCAGGATGTAGACAGGACCATTGAGGCCATGAAAACAGAGGCAAATGTGTGGATGGGCGATTTCATGGAGAGCATTATCGAGGAGAGCCATAAGCTTGACGGTATATCGACTGATATTCTGAAAAAGTATTATGAATTTTACTGTGTTGATCTGCTGCAGGACGCAATGAACACCTGTCTGGAATATCATCAGGAGAAAATGTACGACCGCTTGGAGGCCATCTCCAATGAGCTTGGAGAAAAGCTGTCAGCCTCCTTTGGCAAAGAGCGTACCTACAATTTCAGAATGAATCTGGATAATCGGATCTGGACCAAAGGAGATACCGTGGGCCTTGCAGCGTCCTTTGTTTCCAGCGCAGGCCTGCTGGGAAGGGTGGCGTCCCTGGTGGTAGACGGGATCAGCGGCGCCATGCGTGAAAAAGAAGCGCAGGATCGTACACCGGAGCTAATTGCACAGATTGCCGGTAAGCTGACCGGTCTGAATATTTTGGTAAATGAAACCATAGACCGGCTTTATTCGGAATTGGGGGATAACGCTAAGAAATTGGTCGCAGAACACTATGAGTCGGAGCTGACAAGGGCAGAGCATTTGGTGGAACAGACAATGGCAGCTGCCCAAAAAGAAGATGCGGATAAGGAAGCCTTGAGGGCGGTCGTATCGGAGGCAAGAGAGCTGCTGAACAAATTCGAGGTTGCACAAATCGGAAAATAGCTGTACACTGAAACGGAGGGAGGAGAATATCATGCTTATTATTTACGGAACTAAGGATTTTAAAAGAGTCAAGGGAAGATCAACAAAATATATTCACTGCCAGAATTGCGGAATGGACAGCCAGTGGCAGCTTACCAATGTGTGGACCTAGTTTACCTTATATTATATCCCTTTATTTCCGGTGTGGAAAAAGAAGATGCTGTCTTGTCCAAGCTGCAGCTGCGGGATCAAAATTGACAAAAAAATCAGGAGTTGCTGGATGACGTTGTTTTGTCTTCTTCCCAAAAGAAAGGCATATCAGCCGGGCCTGCACCTGTGCAGCCGAGCAGTATACAGACAGTCGGAATAGAAAGACAGGCTGAAATTTCTGAAAAATAATTCTGCAGATAAAACGGGAGTCCGGCCGATCCGAACTCCCGTTTTCTATGGATATCAGGTGGCAAAGCCCGCATACTGCGTCATATACAGCTCATAATACTTGCCTTTCCTGTCAAGCAATTCATCGTGGCTGCCGCTTTCCACAATTTCCCCATGATCCATGACCACAATAAGATCCGAATCACGGATTGTAGAAAGACGATGGGCGATGACGATGCTGGTTCTGTTTTGCATGACACGCTGCATGGCGTCCTGGATCGCTTTCTCGGTGCGGGTATCCACATTGGAGGTCGCCTCATCCAGGATCAGGATCTTCGGATCTGCCACAAAGGCCCGGGCAATGGCCAGCAGCTGGCGTTGTCCCTGGCTGATATTTTCACCGGAGCCGGTCAGAACGGTATCGTAGCCATGGGGAAGTCTCTGCAGCATATCCTCACATCGGCTCATTTCCAGCGCCTGCTGAAGCTGTGCGTCCGTGGCGTTTTCATTGCCGTATTTCAGATTATGCCGGATCGTATCCGAGAACAATACCGTATCTTGCAGAACGATGGCCACATTTCTGCGCAGATCCTCCCGGGAAATATCCCGGATATTTTGGTCATTAATGAGGATTTCACCGCTGTCAATATCGTAAAACCGCATCAGAAGATTGACAATGGTGGTCTTGCCGCTGCCCGTTGCCCCAACCAGCGCTACCTTCCTGCCGGAGGGGACTGTCAGCGTGAAATCATGGATAACGGGATGCTCCGGCTCGTAGGAGAACCATACATTTTTGAAGATAACCGTCATGTCCCTTTCTCCGGCAAGCTCCTCGCCGGATTTATCCTCGTCTGCTTCATCCAGTACCGTAAATACACGCTCCGCACCGGCGATCGCCGTCTGCAGCTGTCCGTAGATCTGGGCAAGCTCATTGATCGGGCGGCTGAACTGCTTGGCATAGACGATAAAGGCAGAAATGACGCCCACGGAAATCAGCCCGTGGATGGAAAAATATCCGCCGAAGGCTGCGATGATCACAAAGCCGATATTGCCGATGCAGTTCATAATCGGTCCCATTATCCCGCTGAAAATATCGGTCTTTATGCCTGCCTTTGTCAGGGAATCGGCGGTTTTACAGAAGTTCTCTGTAGTGATATCCTGATGATTATAGGCGACTACAGTACGATATCCGGAAATCATCTCTTCTACGGTACCGTTAAGCTGTCCCAGCAGCATCTGCCGTTTCCGTGAAAATTTGCGGACCTTTCCAGACAGGATCCTAGTGGCCAGCAGTGTCAGGATTACCGTTGCGCAGCTGAGCAGAGCCAGCTGCCAGCAGTACCACAGCATGATGGCTACGGTACCCATAATGGTCAGAACTCCCGAAAACAGGGAGGACAGGGACTGTGAAACGGTGGTGGAGATATTCTCAATATCGTTGGTCATCCGGCTCATGATATCGCCGTGGGAATGGGTATCCAGATAACGGATGGGCAGATCCACAATCTTTTCGAACAGTTGCTCCCGCATCTGTCTTACGATGCGCTGACTGAGTTTGGCGCTCAGCAGATTCTGCAGCAGGCTGCACCCGCTGTAAAGCAGATAGACAGACAGCATAAACACCAGGGTTCGGGAAAGAATACCATCCCTCGTCCCGGCAATGATATCAATGGCATTGCTCTGCAGGCTCGGTGCATAGACTCCGCATAGAGTCCCGCACACCACAATCGCCAGCATGGCAATTACCATGACTTTCTCATGTACAAAATAGGTGATGATCCTTTTTTAGGCGGCGCCTGCATTTTCGGCGTGCTGCACCTCCCCAAAGCGCTCATGACGGTTCATGCCCGGGATATTTCGTTCCGCCAGCTTCTGTTCATTATGCGCACTCATGCTTTTCCACCTCTCCGATCTGGGAATGATAAATATCCTGATATGCTGCACAGGATGCCAGCAGCTCCTCGTGGGTACCGCAGGCAGAGATCCGTCCGTTCTCCAGTACAACGATTCTGTCCGCCCTGCGCACGGAGGCAATCCTTTGGGCAATGATGATTTTCGTGCTCTGAGGATTGGCTTCCTGCAGCGCTGCGTATAAATCAGCCTCGGTTTTCAGATCCAGTGCGCTGGTGGAATCGTCAAAAATCAGGATTTCCGATGATTTCAGAACGGCTCTGGCAATGGAAAGGCGCTGCTTCCGGTGCGCCCCATGCAATATTTTCCCGAATCGGCACGCTGAATAATTCGCTTTTCTGAAGCACAACGGCAATTTTTTCCCGCAACGCCTTCTGCTGATATTCCCGTACATCGACGCCGTCCACAAGAATCTGGTTTTTGGAAAGAGTAATCATTTTGCCAGTTCCTCATACGCCGCCCGGTTTTTTGCAATCAGGCGCTTGGAGATTGCTGTGACATCTTCATCGGCGGCGACCTGTTCCGCCTCCGCAGTTCTGAACTCGACCAGCATATACCGTGGGACATTATTTTTCAAAATCACCACGGGGCCGCCCTCGTCCACCAGACGGGCAACACGGGAAAAGTTTTGGTTCGCCTCAGTAATCGAAACCAGATTGTTTGTATTTACAGTCATGTTGATACCTCCTTGTATGAGCTACTTCTATTATACTCACATTTAGGAGAAATTCAACCTAAAAATAGACTTTGGAGGAATGATTTTATGGAAGC
>CAZFYD010000079.1:0-10527 GCA_964523315.1 uncultured Acetatifactor sp. | reverse complement strand
ATTACGGCAGAATGTGCCCCATTGAGACCCCTGAGGGACCGAACATCGGTCTGATCAACTCGCTGGCAAGCTATGCCCGCATCAATGAGTACGGTTTTGTAGAAGCTCCTTACCGTAAGATCGACAAGTCGGATCCGGCCAACCCCCGGGTAACCGAGGAAGTGGTATATATGACTGCTGACGAGGAGGATAATTACCATGTGGCGCAGGCAAACGAACAGCTGGATGCGGAAGGACATTTTATCCGCAACAGCGTTTCCGGACGTTACCGTGAGGAGACTCAGGAGTATCCCAGGGCAATGTTCGACTACATGGATGTATCTCCCCGGATGGTATTCTCCGTGGCTACTGCATTGATTCCTTTCCTGGAGAACGACGATGCGAACCGTGCGTTGATGGGATCCAACATGCAGCGTCAGGCAGTGCCTCTGTTGATTACCGAGGCCCCCGTAGTGGGTACAGGCATTGAGCAGAAGGCGGCAGTGGACTCCGGCGTCTGTGTGGTAGTGCCCAAAGCAGGTACGGTGGATTATGTGTCCTCCAAACGGATCAGAATTACCTATGATGACGGAGAGAAGGCAGAGTTTCGTCTGACCAAGTTCTCCCGCAGCAACCAGTCCAACTGCTATAATCAGAAGCCCATTGTCTTTAAGGGCGACCGTGTGGCCGCAGGACAGGTGATTGCGGACGGCCCTTCCACCAACGAGGGAGAGCTGGCTCTGGGCAAGAACCCTTTGATCGGTTTCATGACGTGGGAAGGGTATAACTACGAGGACGCAGTCCTGCTGAGTGAGAGACTGGTGATGGAGGACGTCTATACCTCCGTTCATATTGAAGAGTATGAGGCGGAGGCACGTGACACCAAGCTGGGGCCTGAGGAGATCACCCGTGACGTACCCGGCGTGGGCGAAGATGCGCTGAAGGATCTGGACGAGAGGGGGATTATCCGTATCGGCGCTGAGGTTCGTGCCGGTGATATTCTGGTGGGTAAGGTAACCCCCAAGGGTGAGACTGAGCTGACTGCAGAAGAGAGGCTGCTTCGGGCAATCTTCGGCGAGAAAGCAAGAGAAGTGCGTGATACCTCCCTGAAGGTGCCTCACGGTGAGTATGGTATTGTCGTAGATGCCAAGGTATTTACCAGAGAGAACAGCGATGAACTGTCTCCCGGCGTAAATATGGCAGTGCGTATTTATATTGCCCAGAAGAGAAAGATCTCCGTAGGAGATAAGATGGCAGGACGTCACGGTAACAAGGGCGTGGTTTCCCGCGTGCTGCCGGTGGAAGATATGCCTTATCTGCCCAATGGCCGTCCGCTGGATATTGTGCTGAATCCTCTGGGTGTGCCTTCCCGTATGAACATTGGACAGGTACTGGAGATTCATCTGTCTCTGGCGGCAAAGGCTTTGGGCTTCAATGTGGCAACGCCCGTATTTGACGGAGCCAAAGAGCAGGATATCATGGATACTCTGGATCTGGCTAACGATTATGTAAATCTACCTTTTGACAAGGCGGAGGCAAAGCAGTGGGAGGCGGAGGGCAGAGAGACCAGTGCAGACGGCGGTAAGCCCTGGAAGGGTGAGACCTTTGAGAGTCTTCACGGCGAGGAACTGCTGCCCGAGGTAATGCAGTATCTGTCTGAAAACAGAGAGCACAGGGAAGTATGGAAGGGCGTGCCCATTTCCCGTGACGGTAAGGTGCGCCTGCGTGACGGACGTACCGGTGAATTCTTTGACAGCCCGGTCACCATCGGTCATATGCATTATCTGAAGCTGCATCACCTGGTAGACGATAAGATCCATGCCCGTTCCACCGGCCCTTACTCCCTGGTTACCCAGCAGCCCCTGGGTGGTAAAGCGCAGTTCGGCGGACAGCGTTTCGGTGAGATGGAGGTATGGGCGCTGGAGGCATATGGCGCTGCCTATACGCTGCAGGAGATCCTGACCGTGAAGTCCGACGACGTGGTGGGCCGTGTGAAGACCTACGAAGCCATCATCAAGGGTGACAATATCCCTGAGCCCAGCATTCCGGAATCCTTCAAGGTGCTGCTGAAAGAGCTGCAGGCACTGGGTCTGGATGTGAGAGTGCTTCGTGATGACAACACGGAAGTGGAAATTGCTGAAACTATTGATTACAATGAGACCGATTATCGTTATGAAATGGAAGGCGACCGCAAGTATGACGACTATGATAGCAATTCTCTGGGCGAGATGGGCTATCAGGCACAGGAATTCGATGATGAAAGCGGCGAACTGATCAGTACGGATGAAGATTTCAGCGACGAAGATTTCTCCGATGAAGGCTTTGACGAAACAGACGAAGAATTCTAACGTGTTTAAAGACAGAAACAGTGGAAGGGAGTGCCATAAATGTCAGAAACAAAAAATGAAACCTATCAGCCCATGACATTTGATGCCATTAAGATCGGATTAGCCTCTCCGGAAAAGATCCGTGAGTGGTCCCGGGGCGAAGTACAGAAGCCGGAAACCATCAATTACAGAACCCTAAAGCCGGAGCGTGACGGTCTGTTCTGTGAGAAAATTTTCGGCCCTAGCAAGGACTGGGAATGTCATTGCGGTAAATATAAGAAGATCAGATATAAAGGCGTTATCTGTGACCGCTGCGGCGTGGAAGTGACCAAAGCCAGCGTGCGCAGAGAGCGTATGGGCCATATTGAGCTTGCGGCTCCTGTTTCCCATATCTGGTATTTCAAGGGTATACCCAGTCGTATGGGCCTGATTCTGGATCTGTCCCCCAGAGTGTTGGAGAAGGTGCTGTACTTTGCATCCTATATTGTTTTGGATGCAGGTGAGACCGGTCTGGAGTATAAGCAGGTGCTGTCAGAGAGAGAGTACCAGGATGCCAGAGAGACCTACGGTAATAAGTTCCGTGTGGGCATGGGCGCGGAGGCGATCAAGGAGCTTCTGCAGGCCATTGATCTGGAAACAGAGTCCGCGGAGTTAAAGACCGGCCTGAGGGAGTCTGCCGGTCAGAAGCGTGCCCGCATCATCAAGAGATTGGAAGTGGTGGAAGCTTTCCGGGAATCCGGCAACAAGCCACAGTGGATGGTTATGGATGTCATTCCTGTGATCCCCCCCGATCTGCGTCCCATGGTGCAGCTGGACGGCGGCCGTTTTGCTACATCTGATTTAAATGATCTGTACAGAAGGATCATCAACAGAAATAACCGTCTGAAGAGACTGCTGGAGCTTGGCGCTCCCGATATTATCGTGCGCAACGAGAAGCGTATGCTGCAGGAGGCTGTGGATGCGCTGATCGACAACGGCAGAAGAGGACGTCCTGTTACCGGCCCCGGCAACAGAGCGCTGAAATCTCTGTCCGATATGTTAAAGGGTAAAGGCGGACGTTTCCGTCAGAACCTGTTGGGTAAGCGTGTGGACTATTCCGGACGTTCCGTTATCGTAGTGGGTCCCGAGCTGAAAATCTATCAATGCGGTCTGCCCAAGGAGATGGCTATTGAGCTGTTTAAGCCCTTTGTGATGAAAGAGCTGGTATCTAAGGGTATCAGCCAGAATATTAAAAACGCCAAGAAACTGGTGGAGAGAATGGACACCCAGGTGTTTGATGTGCTGGATGAGGTGATCAAGGAGCATCCTGTGATGCTGAACCGTGCACCTACTCTGCACAGACTGGGCATCCAGGCATTTGAGCCCATTCTGGTAGAGGGTAAGGCTATCAAGCTGCATCCTCTGGTATGTACTGCATTCAATGCGGACTTTGACGGTGACCAGATGGCAGTGCATCTGCCTCTGTCCGTGGAGGCGCAGGCAGAGTGTCGTTTCCTGCTGCTGTCCCCCAATAACCTGTTAAAGCCCTCCGACGGCGGCCCCGTGGCAGTTCCTTCCCAGGATATGGTGCTGGGTATTTACTATCTGACCCAGGAGCGGCCCGGCGCAATGGGTGAGGGCAAGTTCTTCAAGAGCGTCAACGAGGCGATTCTGGCATATGAGAACCAGTTCATTACGCTGCATTCCCACATCAAGGTGAGGGTGAGCAAGACTACGGCAGAGGGAGAGACGGTAACAGGCAATGTGGAATCTACGCTGGGACGATTTCTGTTCAACGAGATCCTGCCTCAGGATCTGGGCTTTGTGGACAGAAGTCTTCCTGAGAATCTGCTGAAGCTGGAAGTGGATTTCCATGTGGGAAAGAAGCAGTTAAAGCAGATTTTGGAGAAGGTTATCAATACCCATGGCGCTTCCCGTACCGCAGAGGTGCTGGATGATGTAAAGGCCATCGGTTATAAGTATTCTACAAGAGCGGCTATGACCGTATCCATCTCCGATATGACCGTGCCTGCCCAGAAGGCGGATATGCTGGCAGCAGCACAGGCTACGGTAGACAAGATCGCTGCCAATTACCGCAGAGGTCTGATCACAGACGAGGAGAGATACCGTGCGGTGGTGGAGACCTGGAATGAGACGGATAAAGAGCTGACCGACGTACTGCTGGCCGGCCTGGATAAGTATAACAATATCTTTATGATGGCGGACTCCGGTGCCCGTGGTTCCAATCAGCAGATCAAACAGCTGGCCGGTATGCGTGGCCTGATGGCGGATACCACCGGCAGAACCATTGAGCTGCCTATCAAGTCTAACTTCCGTGAAGGGCTGGACGTACTGGAGTACTTTATGTCCGCTCATGGCGCCCGGAAGGGTATGTCCGATACCGCACTGCGTACCGCAGACTCCGGTTATTTGACCCGCCGAATGGTAGACGTATCCCAGGAGCTGATCATCCGGGAGGTGGATTGTGCCGAGGGCAGGGATGAGATCCCCGGCAGCGTAGTGAAAGCCTTTATGGATGGTAAGGAAACCATTGAGAGTCTGAAGGATCGTATTATCGGCAGATATTCCTGCGAGGATATCTACGATAAGGACGGTAATATGATCGTGAAGCATAACCATATGATTACGCCCAGCCGTGCGGCTAAGATACTGAGTGTGGGAGTAGATGAGAAGGGTGAGCCGGTGGAGGCAGTAAAGATCCGTACCATTCTGACCTGTCGTTCCCACAATGGTATCTGTGCAAAGTGTTACGGCGCCAATATGGCTACCGGTGAGGCAGTACAGGTGGGTGAAGCGGTGGGTATTATTGCCGCACAGTCCATCGGTGAACCCGGTACACAGCTGACCATGAGAACCTTCCACAGCGGCGGTGTGGCCGGTGACGATATTACTCAGGGTCTTCCCCGTGTAGAGGAGCTGTTTGAGGCCAGAAAACCCAAGGGTCTGGCAATTATCGCAGAGTTTGGCGGTAAGGTAGAGATCCGGGATACCAAGAAGAAGCGAGAGGTGATTATTACCAACGAGGAGACCGGAGAGAGCAAGACATACCTGATTCCTTACGGTTCCCGTGTCAAGGTGGTGGATGAACAGGTGCTCGAGGCCGGTGATGAGTTGACCGAGGGCAGTGTGAATCCTCATGATCTGCTGAAGATCAAGGGCATCAAGGCTGTGCAGGACTATATGCTCCGTGAGGTACAGAGGGTGTACCGTCTGCAGGGTGTTGATATTGCGGATAAGCATATTGAAGTGATTGTACGCCAGATGATGAAGAAAGTCCGTATCGAGAATAATGGGGATGCGGAATTCCTGCCCGGTACTTTGGTGGATGTGCTGGAATATGAGGACATGAACGAGAATCTGATCGCAGAGGGCAAGCAGCCCGCAGAGGGCAAGCAGGTGCTGCTGGGTATCACCAAGGCGGCTCTGGCTACCAACTCCTTCCTGTCAGCTGCCTCCTTCCAGGAGACTACCAAGGTACTGACCGAGGCGGCGATCAAGGGTAAGGTTGATCCTCTGATCGGTCTGAAGGAGAATGTCATCTTAGGTAAGCTGATCCCTGCCGGCACCGGTATGAAGCGTTACCGCAACACCAGACTGAGCACAGATTATATCCGTAATGTGTCCGTGGATGAGGAAGGCGAAGAGGTTATCGACATGAGCTTTGACGAGGACATGACAGAGGAAGGAAACGATCTGAATATGGCAGTGGAGACAGAGGAAGAGGAGCTTTTGGAGACAGAGGAAGAGGAGCTGGAGGAAGAGAGAGAAGCTGCAGAGGAGGAAGAGTTTGTTCCTGCGGAATAGAAAACCGTGATAGAGAGTAAAATTAAGGGTCAGACCTGTGTGGGTCCGGCCCTTTTTATGTGTTGCTTTTGCCTGGAGGATCAATGGATCAGCAGAACAGAGCCATCATCCTCATCCAGCAGGGAGCTGTTGCTGATGACCTGCCAGGAGGTGATGCGGTAAAACGGATCTCCGTGGGCAGTGGGATAGAGAATATCCAGCGTTACCGACAGTGTCTGGAGCTCAGAGATTTCAATGGTGTAGGACTTATGCTCTCCCACAATGGCAAAATAATCTTCCTCGTCCAAACTGTCAGCGTAGGCAGCAGCCAGGTTATCGTCCAGAGCAGCAATATCCGCTTGGGCCTGATTGCAGGCCTCGTAATATGCGGCGGTCCTTTCCCCCACCCGCTGGCTTAGCCTGGCATCGGCATTGGCGCTCACGATGGACAGAGTGGCAAAGGAGATCAGGCATAGGATTACAAAAATCAGAAGGATTGATGAGGAGCCTACATTGATATGGAATTCCGGTCCGGATTTTTTCTGAAAACTCATGGGGATCTCCTTTCTACTTTACATGGGGAATATGTAAATCCACATGCAGGGTATAGAGCGGTTCATATGCGGAAGACGGCGTGATAACAATGGAAGCTGCCTCGGGCGGTATGGCATCCGCTCTGTATACGCTGATATCTGCGGACACTGCGTTGCCGGGACCTGCGGTTCCGCTGCATTGCAAAAGGATACGGTAATCATTCTGAACGAGAGCCAGCCAGCTGCCGTCCTGCGATAGCTGGCTGCTGGATAGTATATTCTGCAGGGCTAACAGATCCCCGTCGCAGCCTATAAAGGCTTCAGCCATATTCTGGGCATAGTTTACCGCATAATTCTGATCTACTGTCTGCCGGGACAGGGAGTGTGCATTGACAAACAGGCGGATGCATACCGTGCTGGCCAGAGAAAAAAACAATAATGCAATAATAAGCTCCATCAAAAAGAGCGCAGATTTGGAATGCTTCAAAAAGGCATCCTCCTTTCTGATAATCGTTTCTACCTGCTGTAGAGAGAAATGTACAGTTCCTTCTCGGAATCGTCCTCCAGTGTCAGCGAGATATGCAGCAGATGCTCCCCGGCCATTTCCAGCTTCCAGTCATGCAGGGGCAGGATTTCCCTGCCGGCGGAGAGCGGATCTGCGCCGATATCGTTTCCCTGACGCATAAACAGTTCTCTTAAGCTTCCCTCGTAGAGATAGAGGTAGGTGGCATAAGCCGTGCCGTCAATCTCACGGGTAAGTACCAGTGCAGGAGTATCCTCCAGCTGACCGATGAAAATACTGTCATGGAGATCATTCTGACGTACCTTTTCCGTCAGATAGGAGTAAGCGGTACGGGCGGTATAATTCTCATCCATATAGCTGACAGTCTGCTTATAGACACTGGCTCCCAGGATGACCAGAACCAGTGCGGACAGCGTGAAGACCACGAACAGAGCCAGCACAAACAGCACGTCCACAATATGATTTTTCTCATGTTTTATATTCATAGATATACAACCCCCTTTCTATTTTCGGGGCAGCACTGTGGTCTCCGGCATCAGATTGGCGCCTATGGGCTGGTAGTCCACCAGGAACATGTCTTCATCGTAGGTCAGGCCGTAGTGCTCCTTAAGGTAATCCAGATTGGGCGGATACATCCCCTCCACGGCGTAGCACTGTGCAATGCTGCGAGCCAGGGCTGTCTCCAGGCTTTCCTGCTGCTTGGCCAGGGTGGTATCGCTGACGGAATGTATTCCTCTCAGGAAAAGCAACAGTATTAAGATGCCTGCCAGCAGGGGCAGAAGACTGATCAGGCGGGGTAAAAATCCCAGGGGATCCGGTTCAAAACGGTTCTTGCGCATAATGGTCCTCCTCTTAGCCGATACTGGACATGATGCCCATCAGCGGCAGAATCACAGACAACAGGATCAGACCTACAATAATGGAGAGGATGATAACCAGCGTGGGCTCCAGCACGGCGATAATGGACTGCATCCTTTCGTCCGTTTCTTTCTCATAGGATTCGGCGATCTTCTGCATGACGGTGTCGATATTGCCGCTGCGGAAGCCGATAGCTACCATACGGGAATGGACATTGTTGAAGATATGGGAATCCACCAGTGCCTCGGAAAGATTGTCCCCCTTGCGCAGACGCTCCTTGCAGGCCAGAATCTGATCCTGCATATGGGGATTGCCCACCAGCTCCGCCACCATATCCAGACTGGTGTAGGTGTCGATACCACTGCTGAGAGTCATGGCCAGACCGCTGGCAAAACGCTGGCAGGCATATTTTTCATAAAAGCCCCTGGTGGGCGGGAACCAGTTCAGAAAGCGGGTTTCCAGCTTTTTCAGCGCCGGGATCCGGGTGAAGGCAAAATAGAGCAGCAGAATCCCGCAGATGAATCCCAGCATTACGCCGGAGTACCGGTTTAAGGTACTGCCCATATGCATCAGGGAAGCTGCCAGTCCCGTCATATCGCTTCCCAGCTCGGCGAATACCTGGCTGAAAATGGGCAGCACCTGGCTCATCAGCACGTATATCACCACAAACATCATAGCAATCATAATCAGGGGATAGGAGACAGCCTGCCTGATGTTTTTGCGAATATTTTCTTCTTTTTCATAGTAATTGGCCAAGGACTGCAGGCAGCTGTCCAGATTACCGGATTCTTCGCCCAGGGCGATCAGGCGCAGGCAGTAATCGGGAAAAACACCGGTACTTTCCAGGGCTTCGTGAAAGCTGGAGCCTTTTTTGCAGACATCCCAGATGGCCCGGATGATATCTCGGCCCTGTTCATTTTTCATATCGCTGAGCATAATGCTCATGCTTTCCGCCGGAGTAATACCGGCGTGAATCAGCATGGCAGCCTGGGAACAGAATGTGGTAACCTCAGCCTGAGTAAGTGTTTTCTTTTCTTTCATATGCGTTCTCCCTTTAATTTAATAGATATATTTGACGGAATAGTTGCTTCCGTCGCCAATAAACTCTCTCAATTCCTCTTCACTGCTGCTGGCGGCAAAGGTAGGATCCATCAGGCTCCAGCTATTGCCGTCAAATTCCACGATGCCGTTGACCCATCCGATATCCGTGATATAGACGCTGATCCAGGCATGGTAGGCGGTGGAGGCATAGCCCACCTCCATTCGGGTGGGGATTCTCTGGCTGCGCAGCATACATGTCATCAGGGCTGCATAGTCCAGGCAGATTCCCTTACCGCTGCTTAAGGTACCGTCAATATCCGCAATATAGGTGGCTAAAGCGCCGCTGGTGATCTGCTCGGCTTTATTGTAATCATAGGATATATTTTCAATAACATAATTATAGATCAGGGACACGCAGTTCAGGTCGGAGACGGCTGTCTCGCACAGCTCTGCCGCCAGTTCCACCGCATAAGTGCCTGAGGAGTAACTGACATAGTAGCTGGGGGAGAGATAGGGACTGAAAGGATCCGGCATGGAAACGTCCAGATCCACTGTGTAACAGACTACGTATTCATTATCTATGACATTTTCGTACACGGTGACGGAATAACTGCCGTCCCCCGCAGTCAGGGGAAAAGCCTGAAATTCCGTTGTATTCAGGTTATAGGTGCATTTATAGGAGCTGGGGCCCACAATCTGCAGCTTTACCTTGTTGCAGGAGCCGGTATAATTGGCCATGATGTAGCCCTGATCCAGATGGGAGGCATCAATAGTGGTAGCCTCATTACCGTAAGTGACAGTACCGGAAGCCTCCGGCACGGGGCAATAGGGCGTATTGTCCCGAAGCGGTACAAAGGGCGTGGGTTCAGGGGAGGCAGTGGGCTGCGGGGTGGGCTCAGGGGAGGCAGTGGGCTGCGGGGTGGACTCAGGGGAGGCAGTGGGCTGCGGCGTCTGCACAGGCGGCGCAGAGGGAGTCTCCCGGTCCGCCGGCGCCTGCGTACCACCCTGACTGTCCGAACCGGAGTCTGCCGGTGTGCTGGTAGAGCCGATCTGCAGGATATCCATAATATCGGACCCGCTCTGAGAAGACTGGTCAGCTGAGGGAACAGACATGGAAACTGCGTCTCCGCAGCCGGTAAGCAGCAGAAGACACAGGCAATATGAGATTAATTTTGCGGTAAACTTCTTTTTCATGTACGATCTCCTCATTCTTTTCTATATTATAAAAAAGAATGAGCTTTTTTTCAAGTTGTCCGTTTCTATTTGTTAAAATTGATGTAACAGTTCAGCCATAAGAGAATCTTCTCTGGGCATGGGTGCTTGCACACAATGTACAGGGATGATTCTCTTATGAGCAGAGGGCTGAACTGTTGTTGCTATTTACAGCCCCTCCACGCTGCATTCGCAAAACCCGCTGCTGCGCAGCTCTTTGTGTCTGCTTCGCAGCCGTGTTTTGCTCATTGGGTGGAGGTTCCTGCTTCGC
>CAZFYD010000078.1:0-10728 GCA_964523315.1 uncultured Acetatifactor sp. | reverse complement strand
TCAGAGTTGTTTTTAACATTTTCCCGACACCACCTTTCACGCGAATATCATATCATAAATCTTCGATTTATGATCGTCATTCGCCGCTCGCCGAACATGCAAGCATGTTCTTCTCGCTAACGCTCATTATATCACAAACTCCCGAAAAATCAAGTTTGTAAATTCAATTCTATAAACTTACCGAAAATTGTCTTTTATAAAATAGAAAACATAAATTTTGTCTTTTGTGACATCTTAAAAGCAACATACAAATCTGTTGCCGCTCCATATCTTCCAACTTGTGCTGGATTCGGTACGCTTCCCGCAGGGCAACGCGTTCCTCCGCTGATATGTGAAGCTCTCCGTCTGTTTCCAGCAGCTTACCGATAATAGGATTTTTCTTTCTCAGCTCGGCAAGCTGTTCAAACAACGCTCTACATTCCTCGCTATTTTCCCGGAGATCTATGACAATAATGACGTGTAGCCTTAAAACCACCCGGAAAATGACTTCTTATGCTCTGTCAGTTAGCCCATTTTTTAACCCAAAACGCCGGTTAACCCATAATTTAACTCAAAAAAAGGGCAAAGCAGGTCAAATCCAGCGAAAAACGGACAAACTGAAATCAGCGCAGCAGATACAGAAAAACCCCGGAAATTGGCATATTTCCGGGGTTTCTGAACATATTTGATTGTGTTTTCGGGGCCAATTACCGCTTGCTGAACTGAGGCGCACGTCTTGCAGCCTTTAAGCCATACTTCTTTCTCTCCTTCATACGAGGATCTCTGGTCAGGTAGCCGGCCTTCTTCAGGGTAGGTCTGTAATCAGCATCTACCTGCAGCAGTGCTCTTGCAACACCGTGTCTGATGGCGCCTGCCTGACCGGTGTATCCGCCGCCCTTTACATTTACGATAACATCAAATTTATCAGCAGTCTCAGTAGCTACCAGAGGCTGACGAACGATAACCTTCAGAGTCTCCAGACCGAAGTACTCATCCATGCTTCTCTTATTGATAGTCACATCGCCCTTGCCGGGTACCAGATATACTCTTGCGATGGACTTTTTTCTTCTACCAGTTCCGTAGTATTTTGCTGTCTTAGCCATGATCTATTCTTCTCCTTTCCGTCCTTTAGAATGTCAGTACTTCAGGCTTCTGAGCTGCATGATTGTGCTCAGGTCCTGCATATACATGTAACTTGGTGTACATCTGTCTTCCTAAAGGTCCCTTGGGCAGCATACCCTTAACAGCCAGCTCGATCACCTGCTCAGGCTTCTTAGCCAGTTTCTCTCTTAAGGTAGTCTCCTTCATGCCGCCTACATAGTCGGAATGATGATGATAAATTTTCTGATCTAGTTTCTTACCGGTAACCTTGATCTTCTCTGCATTGATTACGATCACATAGTCGCCGCAATCCATATGAGGAGTGAAGATTGCCTTGTTCTTGCCTCTGAGCACCTTGGCAACCTCAGCTGCCAGACGGCCTAAGGTCTGATCTGTAGCGTCTACTACATACCACTTTCTATCGATAGTAGCTGGACTAGCCATAAATGTTTTCATTACGTTACCTCCGTATTACTTTGTCCTTCGACTTTTTGGCTGGCTCTTTCCCTTTCCAAACTGCAGATGTCCGGCTACAGCTTAAAATATTCCAAAGCCTGATTTCTTTATCTCTATGCCGCATCGGGGCTTTGATTTGGCAATAAGAAACTTCGTCACAGTGATATATTATATTATAGGTTTTTCCGGCTGTCAATACGGTTTTTCACAAAAAATCATATTTCACCAGCGTCAGTCCCCGGGCCGGGGCGGTAGGGCCGGCTGCCTGGCGGTCACGGGCATTCAGAATCCTCTTCATATCCTCGGGGCTCCGCTTCCCCTGCCCCACCTCCATCAGAGTTCCGGCGATGATCCGCACCATATTATACAGAAAGCCGCCGCCGCAGATCCGCAGCACCAGCTCCGGGCCCTGCTCCTCAAGCTCTATGGAATAAATGTGCCTCACAGTGCTCTCCACCTGAGACCCCGTCTGACAAAAGCTCCTAAAATCATGCTCTCCCACCAGATACCGGGCCGCCCGGCGCATGGCCCCCACATCCAGCGCATGACAGGTAAAATGTGTGTACAGCCGCCTGGTGGGCATGGGAAATTCCGCCCGGTAGATCCGGTACTCATAGGTCTTGCGGCTCTCCACATGCCGGGGATGCCAGTCCGGGGCCACCTCCTCGGAACGCTGGATCCGTATATCCTCCGGCAGCCGCTGGTTCAGCGCATAGGAGATCTTCTCCGCAGGCATACGGGCCGCAGTGTCAAACACGGCAATATTGCCCAGCGCATGGACGCCCGCATCCGTACGGCTGGCGCCGATGACCTGGATGGGTTCTCCCAGAAGCTCCGTCAGACAGCGATTCAGTTCACTTTCTATCGTGATGCCGTTATTCTGCACCTGCCAGCCGTGATAGGCGGTTCCATCATAGGCTACGGTCAGACGCACCCGCTTTCTTTCCATACCGCTCCTCCCCCGGCTTTACAGCAGCTTTCCTACCGCAATCTTACACACCAGATACAGCAAAAGACAGAGATAAGCCAGATAGTCCCGTCTCTGATAGATCAGCGGCTTCATCTTGGTGCGTCCCTCCCCGCCCCGGTAGCAGCGGGCCTCCATGGCCATAGCCAGATCGTTGGCCCGGCGAAAGGCGGAGATAAACAGGGGAACAAGCAGGGGCACCAGAGCCTTGGCCCGCTTGATCAGGTTGCCGCTCTCAAAATCGGCGCCTCTGGCGATCTGTGCTTTCATGATCTTATCCGTTTCTTCCAATAAAATAGGGATAAAGCGCAGGGCAATGGACATCATCATCGCCACCTCATGTACCGGCACCTTAAACAGCTTTAAGGGCCGCAGTCCCTTTTCCATGCCGTCCGTCAGGTTATTGGGAGTGGTGGTCAGGGTCATGACAGAAGACCCGATAATCAGAAAGCACAGACGGATCGCCATAAATACTGCGCTGTGCAGTCCCTCCCGGGTGATGGTCAGCTTCCAGAAGCTCACCAGCGCCTCGCCGGGCGTCAGAAACAGATTGAACGCCACGGTAATCAGCAATAGAAACAGGATGGCCTTCATGCCCCGCACCATGAATTTAAAGGGCACATGGGAGAGCCGGATCACCGCCGCCAGAAACAGCGCCGCCAGCACATAGCCCGCTATATTTTCAAACAGAAACAGGGAAATAATATACAGCAGTGTCCCTACCAGCTTTACCCGGGGATCCAGCCTGTGGATCACGGACTCTGTCTGATAATATTGTCCCATCGTAATGTCTCTCAGCATAATTTCCTTTCATTCCGAAGCATTTTCTTCGCACCTGTTCCTCTTATTCTCCATAGCTATTGCATTCAGGCATGAGCTACCTCTCAGGCAGTAACCATGATTCGGGCAGCTCTTTATTTCTCCAGCGCCTGCATAATCTGATCTGCGGCCTCCCGTATAGTGATGGCGGTCGGATCCACTGCCAGCCCCTTTTCCTTCAAATCATGCAGAATATAGGTCACCTGGGGCGCAGCCAGGCCGATCTTCTCCAGCTCCCGGTAATGGCTGAAAACCTCTCTGGGAGCATCATCATACATCACTTTGCCCTGATTCATGACAATGATCCGGTCCACATACTCCGCCACGTCCTCCATGCTATGGCTGACCAGCAGAATCGTCATGCCCGTCTCCGTCTGCAGCTTTTTGATCTGCTCGAGGATCTCCTCCCGGCCTTTGGGATCCAGCCCTGCCGTGGGCTCATCCAGGATCAAAATCTCCGGCTTCATGGCCAGCACACCGGCAATGGCCACCCGGCGCTTCTGTCCGCCGGAAAGCTCAAAGGGAGACTGGTAGAACAGCTCGTCCGGCAGCCCTACCTTGCGCAGTGCGTCATAAGAGCGCAGCTCCACCTCTTTTTTTCCCAGCCCCAGATTCTTCGGACCGAAGCAAACGTCCGAAAACACATCGATCTCAAACAGCTGGTGCTCCGGGTATTGGAACACCAGACCCACCTTGCTGCGCAGCTTTTTTTTGTCAAAATCCTTATCGTCTATATCTTCCCCGTTATAATAGATATGCCCGCTGGTAGCCTTAATCAGTCCATTGAGATGCTGCACCAGTGTGGACTTGCCGGAACCGGTGTGGCCGATGATCCCGATAAACTGTCCCTCCGGGATCTTCAGACAGACATCGTCCAGCGCCTTATGGGAAAGGGGGGCGTCCGGATCATAGATATAACTTACATGGTCAACAATCAGTGACATAGCTTTCCTTCCATTCTTGATTCTTATCTTCTGCCGGATTATCCTTTCCGCATCCGGCCTGCCGTCAAAAATATTTCTCCAGCGCCTCCACCAGTTCCTGAATGGTCAGGATCCCATCCGGCAGCTTTAAGCCCCTCTGCTGCAGTTCATAAGCCAGCAGCGTCACCTGGGGCACGTCCAGCCGCAGCTCCTTCAGCCGCTCCACCTGGGAAAAAATCTCCCTGGGAGTTCCCTCCATGGCAATCTTCCCCTGATCCATGACAAAGACCTGATCCGCATGGACAATCTCTTCCATATAATGGGTGATCAGGATCACGGTAACGCCCTCCACCTGGTTCAGTCCCCTGACCGCACGGATTACCTCTTTGCGGCCGGAGGGATCCAGCATAGCGGTGGGCTCGTCCAGCACTATGCACTTGGGATGCATAGCCAGCACCCCGGCTATGGATACCCGCTGCTTCTGCCCGCCGGAAAGCTTGTTAGGGGAATGCTTACGGTACTGATACATGCCCACCGCCCGCAGGCTCTCCTCCACTCTCTGCCAGATCTCCTGCGTAGGCACGCCCATGTTTTCCGGGCCAAAGCCTACATCCTCCTCCACCACCTGACCGATGATCTGATTGTCCGGATTCTGAAACACCATGCCCGCTCTCTGACGAATCTCCCAGACATGCTCCTCCTGGCGGGTGTCCATGCCGTCCACCCAGACGGTGCCCTCGGTGGGCTGCAGAATCGCATTCATATGCTTAGCCAGGGTGGACTTGCCGGAGCCATTGTGACCCAGAATCGCAATAAAATCCCCCTGCCGGATGCGCAGGGACACATCGTCCACCGCTGTGGTGATCCCCTCCACATTGCCCTCCTCATCCCGCCGGATATATTCAAATGTCAGATTTTTGGTTTTAACAATACTCATGCTATATACCCCCGCACAGCACAAGCCCTGCTTGTGCTGTTGCGCCAATGAAAATTTGGATGTGCAGCCTCCAAACCTATACCTCAAGGATTTATTTTACTAAATCCCGCACATATTTACAACTAAAAGTTGAAAAACAGTGCAATATTACTGTAACAGCTCAGCCATGAGAGGATCCTCTGGGCATGGGTACTTGCACACAATGCACAGAGAGGATTCTCTTATGAGCGGAGCGCCTTCAAATGAAATAAAAGGTGAGCTGCTTTGCAGGCATTTTGTTGACTTAGATTATATGGTGGTATAAGGGCTGCAGTTCCGTGATAGAGGAGGATTTTGCGAAAATACAAGCCAAGCATAAGATTTGACAAATTCACGTTCACATAGCATAATTGTAAGCAGAACAGAGGAAATTAACGCTTATTTGCGTATGCATCCGAATATTGAAAGGTATGTTATTTTGGATGACTGTTTTCAAGATGATTATTCTTGTGATTTAAAACTGCGCAAACATCATGTTTTTGTTGATGCATTAAAAGGTTTACAAAAACGAGATATCATAAAGGCTTGTGATATCTTAAACCGTCAACTTCCGGTTTGTCAGACTGACTTCCGGTAGCTCTCAGAAAGGTGTAATCATAATGAATCAGAAACGCAACGCCCTGATTAAGGGACTTATCGCCATTGCAGCGGTAATTGTCATATGTATCAGCATCGGCCGGATTATGGGCATAGGCTCCAGGACACTGGGGGATATTGCACAGGAATATCCCCAGCCCACAAAAACGCCCCCGGAGACTAAAGACAGCTCCCTGTCCGATACGGAGGGCTTTGCCTCGCCGCTGCCCCCTGCATCTGGGGAAGCCTCTGCTGACCACCCGGATACAGTGTTAAATTCGGGAGCTGATGCATATGATACAGAGAATTCTATCGGATCGGAAACGAATGAAAATATGACGACGGAAAACTTGCAGAATTTGCCCAAAAATGTCGATGCTGTCTCCCTTGTGGGCTATTCCCTGAACGGAGAGCTGATGGCAGATGCCAGAATTACATGGGAAGACGGCTTCTACTATGAACCGCTTTCCGATGCTCTGGTACAATATATAACAGGTGTGTCTTATCCCGAGGAGCCGGAAAATCCGGCAATTACCCCTGATGAGCTTTCCTATGTCCATGTGCTTTACTGCGATTTTGAAGGGAATCCTGCAGAAGGGGAATTGATCTGCAATCAGGAAATTGCACAAGATCTTGTGGAAATCTTCTGTGAGCTGTACAAGAACGGGTACCAGGTCGAAAAAATCCGCCTGATCGATGAATACGGTGGGGACGATGATCTGTCCATGACGGACAACAATACCTCCTGCTTTAATTACAGGGTGGTGGAAAACTCCACCACCCTGTCCAGGCACGCTTATGGGCTTGCTATTGACATCAATCCCCTTTACAATCCCTATATTACCTACAATAAAGATCTCACCGTCAATGTATCCCCTGCCGCCGGTGAAGCCTATGCGGACCGCAGCAGCGCATTCCCCTACAAGATTGACGAGAATGATCTCTGCTATCGTCTCTTTAAGGAGCATGGCTTCACTTGGGGCGGTGACTGGAACTCCTGTAAGGATTATCAGCACTTTCAGAAAACACCCTAAGCTGCGCTTAAAAGTGCTTATACCAGCTCCAGAATAACCTCTAAAGCAGCATCGCCCTTACGCTGGCCAATCTTAATGATTCTGGTGTAGCCGCCCTTGCGGTCTGCATACTTGGGAGCATACTCGTCAAACAGCTTTGCTACCAGATCCACTTCCTTGGTATTTCTCTTTCTGCCCGCAGCTTCCTCGGGAACCTCCACAACAGGATATAATACCTTCAGCATCTGACGGCGTGCATGAGATCTGCTGGGAAGATCCTTCTTGATCTCCTTCTCCACCTCATCATACACGGTAACGGTCACACCGTTCTCGATTCTCAGGATCTTGCCGTCCTTGTCACGATGGGTCTCAGACAGTACAGCCTTGGTATCCTTGTCAATAATCTGCTTTACTCTCTTGCCGTCCTTATCCTTGCGGGCAACCTTAGCGGCAACGGTAACGGTCTCGTAGTTGTCCTTCTCCTTCACAGCCAGAGCGATCAGCCCCTCTGCGATCTTCTGTACCTCCTTAGCCTTAGCCTGGGTAGTAATGATCCTGCCGTTCTGGATCAGAGCAGTCACCTGACCTCTTAATAATGCTTTTCTCTGAGCAGAGGTTCTGCCCAGCTTTCTGTACTTTGCCATAGTTTGAATTCCTTTCTCCATTCATGGTACATCCGGCCACGCGCTTCGGGCTTACATACCGGATGCAGTATTCGCTCCATTTGGGGGTTACGCCCCTGCATGCCTTTCGGACTTACTGCAGAAACACTTCTAATCTTCGCTGGGATTCAGCTGTAAGCCTAATTCCTTCAGCTTTGCCAGTACTTCCTCCAGAGACTTGCGCCCTAAGTTGCGGACCTTCATCATATCCTCGGAAGTCTTGTTGGTCAGCTCCTCCACTGTGTTGATGCCCGCTCTCTTCAGACAGTTGTAAGAACGAACGGAAAGCTCCAGCTCGTCAATACTCATCTCCAGTACTTTTTCTTTCTCATCGTCTTCCTTCTCAACCATTACCTCTGCATTCTTCGCATTCTCGGACAGGTTGATGAAAAGACTCAGATGCTCGCTGAGCACCTTAGCTGCCAGGCTGACAGCCTCATCCGGCGCCAGAGTGCCATTGGTGTGAACATCCAGCGTCAGCTTATCATAATCCGTAATCTGACCGACACGGGTATTCTGAACCGTTACGTTTACACGTTCTACCGGGGTATAGATAGAATCAACCGCAATTACGCCGATGGGTAAATCTTCGCGTTTGTTCTTATCGGCACTTACATAGCCTCTGCCTCTGGTAATCGTCAGTTCCATGTACAGCTTGGTATCCTTGCCGCTTAATGTAGCAATCACCAGATCCGGATTCAGAATCTCAATATCCTGATCCACCTGAATATCACAAGCTCTTACCACGCCCTCACCCTCATATTCGATGTATGCGGTCTTTACCTCATTGGTCTCACTGTTGTTCTTGATTGCCAGACTCTTGATATTCATAATGATCTCCGTCACATCCTCCTTGACTCCGGGGATGGAACTGAACTCATGTAATACGCCCTCGATCTTCACCTGGCTCACTGCTGCGCCGGGCAGAGAGGAAAGCATGATTCTTCTCAGAGAGTTCCCAAGTGTGATACCATAGCCTCTTTCCAAAGGCTCAACTACGAATTTACCGTATTTTTTATCTTCTGAGATCTCAGCAACCTCAATATTTGGTCTTTCAAAATCAAACACTGCAAATACCCTCCTTTACGAACCCTTGCTGTCAATTACTTAGAATATAACTCGACAATCAACATCTCGTCTACAGGTACATCGATCATCTCTCTGGTAGGGAGATTCCTGATGGTTCCCTTCAGGGCATCGATATCAACGTCCATCCATTCGGGCACCAGTCTGCCTCCGGTAACCTCTACGATGTCCTTATATCTCTGTAAGGATTTTGCACTCTCCTTGATCTCGATCACATCGCCAGCCTTGATTAAGTAAGAAGGGATATTAATCACCCTGCCATTCACCATTACATGCTTATGATCAACAACCTGACGGGCCTCTCTTCTGGTTCTTGCAAAGCCCATTCTGAACACTACGTTGTCCAGTCTGCTCTCCAGCATAACCATCAGGTTCTCACCGGCCATACCCTTCATTCTGTCCGCCTTCTCATAGTAGTTACGGAAAGGCTTCTCCAATACGCCGTAAATGAATTTGGCCTTCTGCTTCTCACGCAGCTGCAGACCATACTCACTTACCTTCTTGCCTGCTCTTGCATTGGTTCTGTTGGACTTCTTGTCATAGCCCAGATAAGAAGGCTCCAGACCTAATGCTCTACATCTCTTTAACACGGGTACACGATTAACTGCCATTATATTTTCTCCTTTAACTTAGATGTTTACAATACTGCGCAGTATCCCGCTGCAGTACCTTCTTCCAACTGCTGTCAGTTTCATACTTCCTCTGCATGCATATCGCAAGCTGTGCTTGCGATACTGCACAAATCCGTATATGAAACGTCAGTTTCATACTTCCCAAAAGAATTGCACAGGCAATTCTTTTGTACATGAGCAGAGCTTCCCGGCATTTCGCCCTTTGGCGAAACAGCCTTAGAGGTTCCTCATGTACTAGACTCTACGGCGCTTGGGAGGACGGCATCCATTGTGAGGAACAGGAGTTACGTCACGGATACTTACTACCTCAAGACCGCATGCCGACAGTGCTCTGATTGCTGCCTCGCGTCCTGAACCGGGTCCCTTTACAAAAACGTCCACAGTCTTCAGTCCATGCACTAATGCAGCCTTAGTAGCTGCCTCTGCTGCCATCTGAGCAGCGTACGGAGTAGATTTCCTTGAACCTTTAAAACCAAGACCACCGGCACTTGCCCAGCTCAGAGCATTACCCTCAGCATCAGTCAGCGTAACAATCGTATTGTTAAAAGAAGACTGAATATGTGCCTGTCCGCGTTCAACGTTTTTCTTGACACGTTTTTTTGTTACTTTCTTTGCAACCTTTGCCATTTTAAACTAACCTACTTTCCCTTAAATTCACTTACTTCTTCTTGTTTGCTACGGTACGCTTGGGACCCTTACGTGTTCTTGCATTGGTCTTTGTATTCTGACCACGAACAGGTAATCCCTTACGATGACGGATACCGCGATAGCAGCCGATCTCCTGCAGTCTCTTGATGTTCAGGGCGGTCTCTCTTCTTAAGTCGCCCTCCACCATGATGCCCAGCTTCTCGATTGCTTCACTGATCTTCTTTACTTCCTCGTCAGTTACGTCTCTTACACGAGTATCAGGATTCACACCTGCCTCAGCTAAGATCTTGTTTGCGCTTACTCTACCGATACCATAGATGTAAGTCAAACCAATTTCGATTCGTTTTTCTCTAGGTAAGTCAACACCTGCGATACGAGCCATTTACGTTTCCTCCATTTTCTTTGCGTTTCCGCTCATGCACAACTAAAACGCTGCGTACTTCATCTGGTCTGTTATGGTACGCCTGTTACTAATTGATTGGGGCTTTCACCCAATCGGACGACAATCTGTTACTGATCCGATCTTCCCTGAACCTTCCTATCTTGTTCCTCTTTTAGCCGTAACGTTTTACTCTGCTTAAGGCTGTAAAGAATTTGCTCTGCAAATTCTTTAGAACAAGGCCGATTCTTGTTGGGCTGTGTCCTATACAGCCTTACAAAAATGCCTTCGTTCAGGTAATCAAGAAGTAATCTCCGTAAGCTCTATCCCAGTTCTATGATAATCAGTCCATCCGCAGATGGCCTGGTTCAGCCGCACATAATAACTGGACAAGAACTCACATACCTGATCATAATACGGTGATCAAGCGGTGATTATCCCTGTCTCTGCTTGTGTTTCGGATTCTCACAGATAACTCTGATACGTCCTTTTCTCTTGATGATTTTGCATT
>CAZFYD010000077.1:8182-10982 GCA_964523315.1 uncultured Acetatifactor sp. | reverse complement strand
TCAGTTTCATACTTTACCACCCAATATGGTTATAGTGGGAATACCCCTTCATCTGCTCCTGAAAGCTGTCGATCTGCCCGCTGATCCGCTTTCGCTCCCGCTCCGGCAGCTGGTCCTCCAGCTCCGCATACAGCCGCTTTGCCTCCTTCAGCCCATCTCTGGCAGCATCCTTATAATTGTTTGCCAGGCTGTTCGCCACGATGGTGAGCTGTGAATCGATCTCTCCGGTCTTTCGCTTAAAGCCAAACATTTCCATCCCTCCTGCTTTCTGTAGTCTTATTATATAGGCAAGTCCTCAAAATTACAACAAAAAAGGAATCTGCCATTGCATTAACTGACAGATTCCTCACTTGCGAAGCTTACACGCTTTCCCGATATTCCGCATACAGCCTTTTTACCTCCCGGTATCTGGCCTTGGGCACGGACAGCTCCTGCCCCGTGGTCAATGTGATCACATAGCTGCTGATCTTCTGGATATACCGCATATTCACCAGAAAGCTCTGATGACATCTCAGAAATCCCAGCCCCTCCAGCTTCGCCCCGATCTCGTCCAGCTTGCGATAAATGCTGTAGGTTCGGTCCGCCGTATGAAAGATATTTTTATGCCTGCTGGTCTCAATATAGAGGATCTCCTCCGGTGCCAGTGTTACCACACCCTCCACAAAAGCAAATGTCACCTGTTCCATTCCCATCCCTCATTTCCGCAAAATCTCTATAACAAAATATCGGCACTTTTTCCGATCCGGCAAGTCCTACGGCACCAAACGACCATTTCACCTATATCAGGTATTTCAGACAGAATTCCATCAGTCTGTTTTCCCAGATATCCGCACTCAGATAAAAGATATCGCTGTAGTCATCCAGGGCAATCATTCCCGTGTTGCCGCAGCCGCCCGCCCCCGGCACCTTCATAATGGTATCATAGCTTACATAGACATGGCTGCCGGTCACCTCCAGCGGTGCCAGGCAGGCGTCCATCCGGTCCTCATCAATCTGCAGATAGCCGTCCACCACCTGTACGGCGGCCCGCAGCTCGGGGGTGTCATTGCAGAGCAGCTGCAGGTTCTCATCATACAGCAGCAAATCCGGCAGCCGGGTATAACGGGGATAGGAGGTCATGCCCACTGCCAAAATCATAACTGTCAGTGCTGCGGCGCAGATCCTGCCGACCCTTCTGTGCAGCTTCCGGTATTGGGTCTGCTCTCCCTTTCCCCGCAGGCTGCCGATGCGCTTTTTCAGAGAGTCATAATCCCTGTTTTGCAGAAAAGACGCCGTACCTGCCAGCCTTCCCGACATCTGCCCGGCAGCTACCGACAGCAGCAGCTTTCCGTAGGCCTTCTCGCCCACGCCCGTATAATACAGGCATCCCTCATCGCACGCCTGCTCCATATCCTGCTGCAGCAGTCTTTCGCAGAGATACACCAGCGGATTGGCCCACCAATAGAGTCGGAGCAGGACAAAGAGATTCAGCCACAGGACATGCCCGTACTTGAGATGCAGCAGTTCATGGCAGAAAAGGATCCTTCCCCGCCCGGTCAGCTGCCAGTGTGAGAAAGCCGCCGGATCCTTTTTCTCCCCATCCGGCGTCTCCTCCTCACCCGGTTCCAGCTCCTGAATCGGCATCACGATATAGGGACGGAAGATCCCGCCGCAGAACGGACTTGCAAAGCGGTCGGTGATATAAACTCTCGTCCGGCCCAGATACCATTCGGCCAGCTTCCAGCGATCCCCCGCCGTCACCTGCCGGATACAGCTCTGCCGGCTCTTCCCGTCGCCTAAAACACCCTCTTCCGCAGACCGCCAGCAGGGCAGTCTGCGCACTCTTCTGTCCAGCAGCAGCTTTCTGCAGACCCATCCCCCGGCCAGAATCAGCAGCACGGCAAAATATACGCCGCTGACCCGTGTGGCACCGACCGCATTGATGAGGGCCGTCAGTCGGATCGTCCACCGCTGGAAAAAAAGCTTATTTCTGCTCATCAACGCCGCTGGCAGCAGAAACAGCCAGCTATAGAACCCGACATCCGAGCATCTGCCCTCTTTTCGCCGAAAGCCGTGCCAAAGCAGCAGCACCGACATGATCACCATACCGCAGACAACGGTCTTCATGCATTTGCTGAAACCATACTGACAGGCAAATCTGCCGAAGCGCATCAGCGCATCCATAAGGCTCAGCATTTTTTATCCTTCAATGTCTCCACCAGGCTGCCCAGCTCCTCCAGCTGTTCCCTGGTGAGTTCCGCAGACTGCAGAAAGCTGGCCACCGCCAGCGAAGCATTGCCTCCGAAATAATGATTGACAAAACGGCTGCTTTTCATTTTCAGGCATTCATCCTTCGTTCGGGCAGCCTGATAGTGGTAGATCCGGGCATCCCTGGCATCCACGGTATAGGTCACCATTCCCTTTGCCAGCAGACGGTTGATCATGACCCGTATCGTCTTCTGGCTCACCTCGGTTTTACCTGTCAGCCGGCCGATGATCTCCGCTGCGGTCATAGCCTCCTGTTGGTCCCACAATACCTCCATTATCAGCCATTCATTTTCACTGGGTGTAATCTCTCCCATGCGCTTCCTCCTTTTATCCCTATCATATATTCTATATATCGGTTTTTTGACCGCAATCATTTATAGTTGTAAATGATTTTCCGGTTTCACTTCCGCTCTACCACTCAATTCCCTTCCGGGCCTGGATCCCTCGCTCATAGGGGTGGCGCACCGCCCGCACGGCCAGACCCACGGCTGCCGTGGTTTTCCTTTCCGATCCGTTTTTCCCTCATCCGTTCTTCCCTGTCGTCCTCTCCGCT
>CAZFYD010000077.1:4575-8082 GCA_964523315.1 uncultured Acetatifactor sp. | reverse complement strand
TTTCCTTTCCGATCCGTTTTTCCCTCATCCGTTCTTCCCTGTCGTCCTCTCCGCTGATTATAACCGCAGTAAAATATCCGATGATTTCTGTTTCACGTTACCATATCTCCATAAAGTTTTCAAGAACAAAAGCTTTCCCCTGAAATTGACCATAATAATTGACAACTCACGCCTGGTATGTTAGAATATTCCCATCTTAAGGAGAGGGGTGAAAAGATGAGAATTTAGTTTACTTTTGATTGCATGAGATTCTTATCTGTATAAAGAGATTTATACAGATTTTCATGTTGCCAAAAGTGGATTATGTTCTCATAACCTCTCTTTTTGTGTGCAGAAATCAGGATTAATTTGGGGTTATCAGGCGTAGTGGAGCTATTTGGCAGCAAATGGTTCCTTTTTTATGCCTGTAACGGATGAGCAGACATACACAAGTGGGAGCCCGGAAAGGAGCACTGCGTATGGCGCAAATCAGCGTAACGAACCTGACCTTCTCTTATGAAGGGAGCTTTGACAATATTTTTGAAAATGTTTCTTTTTCTATTGATACCAATTGGAGGCTGGGATTTATCGGCCGCAACGGGAAGGGAAAAACCAGCTTTCTGAATCTGCTGCTGGGGAAATATCCATACAGCGGAACCATCAGTACCCCGGCGATGTTTGATTACTTTCCGTATCTCATTACTCCAAAGCAGATGCAGCTTCCTGCAGCAGAGTTTATCGAAGCGCTCAAAGGCTCCTGCGAATTGTGGCGTGTGCTGCGGGAGCTGGATGTTCTGCAGGAGGATGCGGAAGTATTATATCGGCCGTTTGCCACCCTAAGCCCCGGAGAACGCACCAAGCTCCTGCTGGCCGTTCTTTTCTCCGGTGAAAATGATTTCCTGCTGATCGATGAACCCACCAATCATCTGGATCAGGAAGCCCGGGAAATTGTGAAACACTATTTATCGGCCAAAAAAGGCTTCATTCTGGTATCTCATGACCGGGATCTGCTGGACGCCTGCATCGACCATGTGCTGGTACTGAACCGGAAGACCATCGAAGTTCAGAGCGGCAGCTTTTCCAGCTGGTGGGAAAACAAGCGCCGGAAAGATCAATTTGCTTCTGCGGAGAATGAAAAGCATCTCCGTGAGATTGCTGCTCTGCGGCAGGCAGCAGCACGCACCTCGGCCTGGGCGGCCAAAAACGAACGCACCAAGATCGGCTTTGATCCGGTCAAGGAGCATGATCGTTCGAAAGACACCAGAGCCTTTATCGGTGCAAAGACCAAAAAACTGCAGAGCCAGGTCAGGCAAACGGAAAAACGGATCCACCGGGAAATCGCTGAAAAAGAAGGACTTTTAGTGGACCTTGAGCGGTCGGCGGACTTAAAGCTCACGCCTCTGGTACATCATAAGGAGACCCTGGTACAGCTAAAGGATTATGCCGTGAGATATCCGGATGCGGTGCAGCCGGTCTTCACCGGACTGACTCTTTGCATCCAAAGGGGACAGCGGATCGCCCTGCATGGGCCAAACGGCTGCGGAAAATCCACTCTGCTGAGGAGGATCCTGGAAAAGGCCGGCGCTGCGGATGCCAATGCGCCCATTATCGAATCCGGTATCTGCGAGACCGCCTCCGGCCTGATCCTCTCCTATGTAAGTCAGGATACTTCCCTGCTAAAGGGCAGCATCTCCGCATTCTGCAGCAGCCGTCATCTGGAAGAGAGCCTGTTCTGCGCTGTACTCCGTCAGCTGGATATGGAACGGGTGCAATTCTGCAAACCTATGGAGAACTATTCTGAGGGACAGAAAAAGAAGGTATTGCTTGCCGCAAGTCTGCTGACTCCGGCACATCTGTACGTGTGGGACGAACCATTGAACTACATCGACGTATTTTCCAGAATGCAGATCGAGAAACTGCTTCTGACCTATGAGCCCACCATGCTGTTTGTGGAGCACGATACCCGCTTCCGGAAAAGGGTGGCAACGCAGGTCATAGAGCTTTAGGAGAGGAATAGAATGAAAAATATCTTTATAGAAGGCATTCAGGGCATGGGGAAATCCACCCTTCTGCAGGAGATCGTACAGCAAAGGCCTGACTATCGGGTCTGCCGGGAGGGAGATTTTTCCCCCGTGGAATTGGCATGGTGTACCTGGATGACTGAAAAAGAATATACCGGAATTTTGGAGCAGTATGCTCCGATCCGAAAAGAGATCGAGGAGAATACGGTGCAGGAGGGAGATCACTATATTGTGCCCTACACCAGAATCCTCACCGATATTCCGCATTTTCATAAGGATCTGGAGCAGTACGAAATCTATAACGGCAGAAAATCTCTGAAAGAGCTGGAGCAGATCATTACCGGCCGATATCACCGTTTCTGCGGAACCGGATATCTGTTTGAGTGCTCTTTCTTACAGAATATTATGGAAGACCTGATTCTTTTTCACCAGCTCAGCGATCAGGAAATTCTATCCTTTTACCGCAGACTGCTGCCCCATGTGAAAAAAGAGCATTTTCTGCTGCTCTATCTGTACAGCGACAGAATTGAGGAGAATATCAGAATTATACAAAAGGAACGCTCCGATCAGGACGGAAATCCCTTATGGTACCCTCTGATGCTGGAATATCTCATCCATTCTCCCTGCGGAATACGGTGCGGCTATAAGGGCTTCGAGGATATGATCTCCCATTTTCAGCATAGACAACAGCTGGAGCTGCGCATTATTCACGAGCTCCTGCCGGACTGCAGTCTTATCCTTCCTGCGAAGGAATGGAAGTTCGAAGATTTTGCAGCCAGATTTTAATGACTGTACAGCCATGCCCCCGGATCCATCCGGATCCATCCGGATCCGGGGGCTATTTTTCCTTCCACATAATTCACTGCATTTTGAAAAATAATTTATTTTTGATATCCTCAATCGCTTCATCCGCTATCAGCACATTATAAACCGTTCTTAAGCTTATCTCTGATAATCCGGAATTATTTTTCTAACGCAAAATCTCTTCATAAAATCAATAATTTTCGCATCATTCCCTGACTCATAAAACTGAATAAGCAATCCTTTGAACTCCTCCAGCTTTTCAATAGGGATCTGAAAAATTCCAATATTATTTTCGATCAACACCTTATTGGTTATAAGCTGCGCCACACGTTTATTTCCATTAATAAACATCTGTGTTCTGGCAACATGACAGAAATACTTTAAGGCTATTAATGGTAGAAGACATTGCAAATGATGTTCCGGGAATATCAATCCTGCTTCATTTTCCGATATACGGTCAGGAATGCTCCTATAATCAGCAGAATATTGCAGGCCATGATAATTCCGGTTTCCGCCGTCAGACGGATCTCTGAAATCGTGTTGATCAGCAGATACAGCTGCTCGGAATAAAGATATTTTGACAGCTTTCCGACCGTTTCATTGAATAGGGAAAGCATGGGAAGAAAGGAAAGCACCATCATCACCGGAACCGTGACGGAGGTGGCTGCCATCTGGCTGCGGCTCAATGCGCCGATAGCCGCCC
>CAZFYD010000077.1:0-4475 GCA_964523315.1 uncultured Acetatifactor sp. | reverse complement strand
CCGATAGCCGCCCGCTGCCCCGATTACCAGGGAACCCAGCATGCACAGAGAAATAATATAGACCGCATTTCCAATCAGAAAAGCAGCAGCCTTCACATGAAACATCTGCATTACCCGGAGGGTATTCTTTTCCCTTTCCTCAGAAATAATTGCCGCAGCGCTGGTGAGCGGAGCCATTCCCACATACATGACAGAAAATAAATTGGTAAAAAAAATGCTTTGGCATATCGGGAATACTGACTGCCTTTTCCAGTATCACGAATGCTGATTTTCACAAGAGCTCAGAACACAAGCTGCCGATTCCCCTGCATGAGTTTCCACAAAAAATCCCCGAGTATTCTTCATACTCGGGGTACACACAGGTGATTCTGTTTTCAATTTTCCGCTGCGTCGGTGACTGCAATGCTCTCTCCGCCGCCGGTCATGGATGCCGGCAGATCCACATCCGTCTCCGTGCGGAAAGCCTTGCCCTCCGGATCATACTCCTGCTGCTCCTCTTCTTCCTCCTCCCACAGGGAATCATACTCCTCCCTGTCCTTCTTTTGGGCCAAGGCTCCCATATTTTTAGCAGCCTGATACAGTTCAAAGCTGTAGTCCAGCAGTTTTTTTTCATCCGTAGCCGACACAATATCTCCATCGGAAATCCGGCGTGCCACCTCCATAATCTTCGCCAGATCCTCCACATATTCCTGCATCACATCGCTTTGCTGCCGGGAAACCTCCCCGTTAATAACGGCTACCTCTTCCTCAATCAGCCGATCCAACACCTTCAGGTTCTCCTCAAAGCGCTCCTTCGTCTGGTCGATGGACAGCTCCAGAGTAGCGGCCTCCCTGGCAAAAATCTCCTTTCCGTCGGGTACGGCATTCATCCTTTTTTTCAGCTGGTCTCTCTGTCGGCATAATTCCCGCCGCTGCTGCACCAGCATCTTGCGCTCACAGCGGTAAGCAATCAGGGCTTCTCCAATCTTCATCGTTACCTCACACATCCTTATGTCTCTACCCGGCACTTCCTTGTACCGGTGCACATTTTATGTTACTGTATATTTCGGCAAAAATGCCCTGATTCATAATGCCCTATACCATCTTGTTTTCATAATCCTGCAATTCATGAAAGATATTGTCTGCATAGACTACATTGCCTTCGATTCTGTATCGCATAAAATATCTATTTTTCGTCCGTTTTTCCTTCCTGCTCTTCTTCCCGTTCCGGATTGTACTCCATATTCCGTTTCAGTTCCTCCCATGCCTCCTTAAATACCCTGGAAGTCATGGTCGGGTTGGAGCGGATCATATTCCGCTTATAAAAGCCCCGGATCCTTCCCAGGCCTTCCCGCTTCTCCGTATTGACACGATATTTTACCAGCAGATCGCCGATTTCCTCCCGGATACTCTCCTTGTAAGCGGAAGGCTTCTCCAAGATACGCTGTTTCAGGCCGCTGAATTTGCTCTCGATCCCTGCCTTCAGATCCTCCATCTTCATCGACATGTTCTCATTAAATTTCGCTCTCTGCTCTGCAGACGCTGCCTTTCTTGCCTCACTGGCCTGCGTCCACTCCTCCTTGCGGATCTGGATATCATTATCCGTCAGGGCAATGATCACATCCAAACGCTTCTGGATCCGCACCATTTCCTCCTTGGCCTTATCCATCATCGTCAGAATATCCCGCAGATCCATAGCCGCCTTGAAGGACAGGGCAAAGTCACAGGCGATATAGACGGTCAGTATCAGCGTAATCACGGTCAGCACCATACCCGGGATCGACAGCACCAGGCTCTCCACCGGCTTATGTACCACCTGGGTCATCAGAATCGTAAGCAGCCCCCAGGACAGGGAAGTGCCCAGACAGATATGTCCCTGAAAATTAAACTTCTGATTGGAATAATCCCAGTAGCGTACCTTGAACAACGCTTCCATTGTCACCCCGGTAACATACTCCAGTACTGTGGCCCCGATACACCCCGCCACATATACCAGAAGCAGACTATCCTGAAAAGGCATGGACACCACCAGCATCATGATGGCTCCGCTGCCGTACAGCGGCAGAAAAGGCCCTCTCATAAAGCCCCGGTTTACCAGCCGTCTCTGATGCAGGGACACATAGGCGGACTCTATACACCATCCTACAAAGCAGTAAAAATAAAAGAAAAACAACCATTGAATAACCGTATATGTATACACCGTTTATCCTCCTATTTTAAGTTCCGCCGTTTTTAAGTTCTGTGGTTCTTTTATCCGTAGATCCGTATCTTTGCGGAAAGCTTTCCCTTGCGGGTCTCCCGCAGCTCCCCTGTAAAAATAAACTTTCCCTGCCCCCGCAGGTTCACGGTCTCGCCGCCCTTCAGCTGCCGGGAATTATTCTCGCACAGCCTGCCGTCCACATAAACCCTGCCGCTGCGGAAGCACTCCAGAATCTCCTCCCTGGACTGATGATAGACCTTGGCCAGGCAGACATCAATCCGCAGGGATGGCAGCTGTATCTCCAGTTCCCGGGGCTCCTCCCGGGGCATGTCCGCCATCTCTGTCACCACGCTGCATTTTACACTGGTATGCTTTACTTTATCCAGATGCTCACAGATGTAATCCGCCATACCCGCCAGGCAGTACAGATACGCTTCCTTTTCTCCCACCCGGATATCTCCCAACGTGCTGCGTTCAATCCCCAGATTCATCAGCGCCCCCAGAAAATCCCGGTGACTCAGGTCATCGGCAAATTTCGCCAGCACCGGCGTAATATGGACACAGACGATGGGATATTCCTCCTCATAGCCCAATTCCTCCGGGCTGCCAAAGCGCACCATTTTCCGTTCCGCCTCCTCATAGCCGCCCCAAAGGCTGTAACGGCAGTAATGCAGCTCCCGCTCCAGCTTCCAGAACAGATCCTGCTCGCTTAATCCCAGAAAACCGGAGAAGCAATAAACGTTCTGCCGGTAGGAGCGATCCGCCAGATCCTTAAAACGGCTTTTTAATTGCTGGATTTCCTTTGTGGCCTCCATGGTCCTTCCTCCGCAGTGGCAAATATGCCCCTCCTCCCATCTCTTCACAGGTGGTTCGGCGGGGCATATATACTTCTTTAAGCAAAACTGATTACTTCATTTTTCGGTGCCTTAGCTTTTTCCACGGAAATCGCATGAAGAACAGGGCCTTCCCCCTCGTAATCCTTCCAGTATTCCTTCTTCACCGTGGCCGTTACCAGCACCCATTCCTTTTGCTTCAGGGCATCGGCCCCGTCATACTGACAGGCAAAGCCCAGAAATGCCATATCATCCGCACAGCAGGTCATGGCCATACGCCCCGGCACAAAGTACCCCTTGGGCACGCTGTCCGGCTTCAGCACCATGGCGGTAAAACGAATCTTTTTGCCCTCATAGCGTTCCAGATGATCCAGAGAATCCAGATACCAGATTCCATAGCCCTCATCATTCAGGTCAATAATATCCGCCTGCAGATCATAGGGCAGATCATCCTCGAAGATCTCATTGATCTCTCCGTTGGCATCCTCGAAAATCACATCTGCACCCTGATTCACTGCCTTGATATTGCGCTTGTAGACATTCAGCTCCTGAATTCCGTCACAGCGGTTAAAAATAATCATCTCCGACTTTCTTATCATCTCTGCCAGAAGAGAACGCATATTGGTGTAATACATAGGGAACGTGGAGCCGTCAATCGTAGTGATCTGCTGTTCTACCCGCCAGTGCCAGGGGAGTTTCAGATTCTTAAAGTTCCACATGCCGTTGTACTCTATAATGATGCGCTCCGGCTTGTGCTTCTTCTCCAGCTCCATCAGATGACCGGGATTACAATCCTCTTCCTCCTCGATGACCTCCAGCACTGCATTGCATCTGTGCAGCAGCTCCTCCTCGTACTCCACCTCACCCTCTTCGCAGGCGATAATCAGGGTTTTGCCCTGAATCCGAAAATAAGGCTGCGCAATGGTATAGGTGATAAACTCTGTCTTTCCGCTCTCCAAAAAACCATTAATGATATAGACCGGTTTCATACGGTGCATTTCCTCCAATCCTTCCTGCAGCCTGACTTATTTGCGGAACAGTTCCGCCAGCTTCTCCTCTTTTAGCTGGGAACCGATGACGCAGATCTTGCCGGTTACCTCGGGCTTGCCGCTGCGCAGATCATGCTCTTCGGGCACATAGTCAAAGTATACCCAGCTGCCGTCCCCGACAGGCACCATTCCCTTGGAACGCAGAATCACGCCATAGTCGCCACTGTCCAGCGCTGTCAGAATCGTCTCGATCTCCTCTGCAGTATAGGTGTTGGGTGTCTCCATACCCCAGCTGCCAAACACCTCATCCGCATGGTGGTGACCGTGATGGTCATGGTGATGCTCCTCGTCATGATGGTGACCGCAGCTGCACACGCCATTCTCATCATAGTGATGATGGTGCTCATGCTCTTCCTCCTCATGGTCGTGGTGATGATGCTCGTGCTCCTCTTCCTCATGGTCGTGGTGATGATG
>CAZFYD010000076.1:0-11032 GCA_964523315.1 uncultured Acetatifactor sp. | reverse complement strand
CGAGCAAGCTCGACGAATCTGTGTATCTGTCCAAATCGGCTGTAAATAGTAACCTTCCTTTTTATCTTACCGCAAAACCCACTTGATCGCAAGACTAACCATGTGATATATTTGTGATAGATTCGTATAAATGAAGTAAAATATTCTACCTGTACGGTTGGATGCTCCTTGGAGCATCCAACCTGACTCCTACATTCACAAAAACTGCGCTTCTGCATCTGCTTACGCATCTGTGTTTTGCTCATTTGGGAGTGGGTTACAACCGCACAGGTAGAAAATATTTCCCGGAAAAGGGAGGAAAGGTTCTTATGCAGAAGAAAAGAAAGCATATCCTGACCGTAGCCGTGTTTGTCCTGATCGTAGCCGCCCTGCTGCTGGCGAGCTGGCTCTCCGGCCGGATCCCCATGAATGACCCCGGCACCGTCGGCAATACTGCCGGGAATCTTAACAATGCAGGGCTGTTCTGTGAGTCCGATGACAGGGTCTATTTTTCCAATCCCCTTGACAATGGCAGCCTTTATTCCATGACTTTGGACGAGCAGGATATCACCAAACTGGGCAGCTCCCCTGTCCGCAATATTCTGGCCGGCGGCAGGTATCTGTACTATTTTCAGAATGCCGTCTCGGGAGAAAACGGGCTGGGCTTTATCCGCATCCGCAGCAGCTTTAACCGCTGTCTGAAATCCGGCAAGGATGTGACCTCCATGACCACGGATGTGGTGGTAACCGGACAGCTGGTGGACAATTATCTGTATCTGCTCACCGCAGGAAGTCCCACTCCCGTATTTTACAAGCTGAAAATAGACAAATCCGACAAGCAGGTTCTGGCCGATTATCAGGTCAATCCGGCCTGTGCGGAGGATGGCGTCATCTACTACAACGGCACGCAAAGCAATCACTATCTCTATGCGCTGGATACCGATGGGGATACGGTCTCCCAGCTGTGGGCGGGCAATATCTGGTATCCTTATCTGATTGGGGATGACGTGTATTATCTGGACGTTGCAAATGATTACCGGCTGTGCCGCTATGATTATCAGCAGGGTGTGATTGAAGTGCTGACGGAGGATCGGGTGGACTGCTTCAATGTGGGCGGGGGATATATCTACTATCAGTGCAATTCCTCTGAATCCCCGGCACTGAAAATGATGCGGACTGATGGCTCCGGTGTAACTGTGGTGGCAGAAGGCAATTACACCAATATCAACATGACCTCGAAATATGTGTATTTTCAAGCATACGGGGTGGAAAGCTCCCTATACCACTGCCCCCTGGGAAGCAGCAGCTACAGCTCGTTCAGCGGAATGTAGGGTCTGCCGCCGTCATTCCTCCTCAATATGATCCAGGCCCTGGCTGAGTATGGTGACGATATGGGCATCAGCCAGCGCATAGAATATTGTCTTGCCCTCCCTGCGGTTCTTTACCAGATCCATCTGCTTTAAGATCCGCAGCTGGTGGGATACCGCCGACTGGCTCATACCGATCAGATTGGCAATATCATAAACGCACATCTCCGAGCACAGCAGTACATACAGGATCTTCAGCCGGGTCGCATCTCCGAACACCCGGTAGAACTCTGCCAGATCCTGCATTTCCTCCTCGGGAGGCATGGTTTCCCTGACCTTATTTACCATCTCTTCATCCACCTGTAAATATGCGTTCTCTTCCATCCCGGCCTCCAAATCCCGATGCGGCTGTGTGCAAGCCTCCTGAAAAGACTTGGTCAGAATCCGCACCTCCGGCGATCCTTTTCTCCTGCAGCAGCTGCCCGTACATATGCTTTAAAACATTATCTGTTCATATGATCTATTGTACTCCCGATTTCCGAAAGAAACAACTCTTTTTTACTGCTATCTTTCCGTAAAGATTTCCTCCATCCCCGCAGTCATATGCAGCGTGCCGTCCTCTTCCACCAGCAAAGCCTCTGCGCCCCTGCGTTTTGCCAGCGCCAGTCCCTGCTCCGGTCCCAGCACAAAGCAGGCCGTGGACAGGGCGTCCGCCAGCAGACCATTGTCACAGACAACGGTGACACTGCACAGACCGCTGCTGGCCGGGTAACCCGTGGCTGGGTCCAGTATATGATGATACCGCACCCCGTCCACCAGAATATAACGCTCATAGTCCCCGGATGTGGAAATATAGTGTTCTCCCGTCAGTTCCAGCGTGCCAAGATAACTCCCCGCTTCACGGGGATGCATAATCGCCACTGTCCAGGGGGTGTTATCCGGCTTCTGCCCATAAGTCACCACACTGCCCCCCACCGCCACCACGGCTCCGGAAACTTGCGGCTGACTGCGCAGATATTCGCTGATCCGGTCACAGGCGATCCCCTTGCCCACAGCTCCCAGGTCCAGCTGCATCCCCCCAGGGAGGGTGATGCTTTCTTCAGAAATCCGCACCCGGCTGTAGCCCGTCTCTGCCAACGCTTCCTGTATCTGCCGCTCTGTGGGGAGCTGCGCCCGGGAAACCTCCTCTGCTTCTGCCAGTTCGTCCAGATTCCACAGTCTGCTTAGCCTCCCCACCGTGACATCCAGAGCACCGCCGCTGTCCTCCGACACCTGCCAGATTTGGGACAGAAGCTGCTGCATGGACGCCGATAAAGGTACGGCAGCTGCCGCATCCCCGGCCCGGACATTGATACCGGCGATCTCCGAATCCGCTATCCTCCAGGAAAGCTCCTGCTCCTCCAGATCTGCAAGCAGCTCCAGGATCTGCTCTGTCTCCTCACCGGCGGCTCCTTCTGCCGCCGCCCCAGGCTGCACATACAGAGTCTGCGTCACAATGGTGCCCATGGCCGTATCCACACTTGTAAGCCGCCGGGAAGCCGCTTCACCGCAGCCGGTCAGAAGCACTGTCTGGCAAAGCGCCGCCATTATCACCGACTCTATGACAATCCTTCTTTTTTTCCAAATCTTCCGCTTCATTTTCCTCTTGCTTTCTGCTATACTGAGATCAGCTAAACGATACCCTGTAAAATCCTACGGGCCACGCAATATGCCCATACCTATGAAAAGGAATGCTTATGAATATGATATCCAAAAGAGCCTGTTTGCCGGCAGGCGGAATCCTACTGCTGCTGGCCGCATGCATACTGGTACTTTTCCTGCGGCAGCATACCGCACAGAAGCCGGATACCACGTACACGGCCTATCTCTACCAGGACGGGCAGCTGCTGCAGACCATCCCCTTAAGCCAGATCACCGATTCCCGGCGATTTACCATCAGGACTTCCGATGGGGGGTATAATATCATAGAAGTCTCCGGCAATGGGATCTCCATTGCAGAAGCAGACTGTCCGGATCAGATCTGCGTCCTGCAGGGCACCATCCGGGACTCCCTGCTGCCCATTACCTGTCTGCCCCACCGGCTGGTAATCGAACTGAAGCCGGATGATACCGCCGTATCCGACATATCTCCCGATGCGATTGCTTACTGAAACGCTGCTGCCTGTCAGGGATGTATGTACTTTCCGGCTCACTCTGACACAAATGCAATTTTAATATGAGGAATATTCTATGAAAACTCGTAAACTGACGACCCTGGCTCTGCTTGCCGCTCTGGCGCTGGCCATCTATTATGCGGAAAGCCTGCTGCCTCCTGCGGCACCCATTCCGGGCGTCAAGCTGGGTCTGACCAATATCATCACCCTGTTGGTGCTTCTCCTCTATACTGCCAGAGACGCCGCTCTGGTGCTGCTGGTGCGCATTCTGCTGTCCGCCCTGCTCTTCGGACAGGCAATGAGCCTGCTCTACAGTCTCTGCGGCGGACTGCTCTGCTTTATAGCCATGGCTTTCGCCTGCCGCCTGCTGGACGGACATTTTCCGGAGCTGGTCAGCATCCTGGGCGGTATCTTTCACAATATCGGCCAGATTCTGGTGGCCCTGGCTCTTACTGCGGCGCCGGGAGTGCTGGCCTACCTGCCCTATCTGCTGATCAGTGGTATTATCACAGGATTGTTTACCGGACTATGTGCCCGCTTTGCTGTACGCTATCTGAGACGGCTTCTGATGCCATAGCACCGGCCTGCAGCTTCTCATATAGCTGCCCCATGGTCAGCCCCAGCACAGGATGCCGTACCCAGGAAGCGATTTCCGTCATAGGTTCCAGCACAAAATCCCGGTTCTGCATATCCGCATGGGGAATCGTCAATTCCTTCGAATCCATGACCAGATCATCATACAGCAAAATATCCAGATCCAGTGTCCGGGGGCCCCAATGGATCTCCCGTCTTCTCTCCGCCCGCTGTTCCACCTCATGCAGATAGCCCAGCAGCTCCCGGGGTGTCAGCAGGGTTCGGAGCTCCATGACACTGTTTAAGAAATCCCCCTGTTCCACTCCGCCATAGGGCGCAGTCTGCCTGACGGAGGACATCTTCTGCAGCCGGATATCCTTCCGCTCCTTCATGGCGTCCACCCCCATCTGCAGATACTTTTCCCGATCCCCCATATTGGAGCCCAGCGCCACATAAGCCCGGTGCCAGCCCCGGCGGATCTTCACGGAGACGCTCTCAAAGGGCAGTCCTATGGGCGCCTGCGGCTTGCGGATCTCCATATCCAACGCCTGCACCAAAGGGAAGGTCAACAGGATCTGCTCCGCTGCAGTCTCCGCCGCAGTTTCAATCAGATCGTAGGTGTGCTCCTGCATCCAGCGGGTCACCAGATGGCAGACCTCCCCATAGTTGGTGGACAGCGTCAGATCATCCTGCTGCCCCGCTCTGCGGGTATCCGTATACAGCACCAAATTCACATAAAAAGGCTGTCCCTTTTCCTTTTCTTCCGCAAATACACCGTGATGGGCATATATTTCCAGATTATCAATATGAATCTCATCCATTCTCTTCATCCCCTGCCACCTATTGTTACTGCGCATTTCACACATGCGGCTTTCTCTCCTCCAGAATCGCCCGGGTCATACGGATGGCCCGTACATTTTCTTTCACGTCATGCACCCGCACAAAAGCACATCCCTTCAGCACTCCCATCACCGTGGTTACCAGGGTACCCTCCAGCCGCTCCGTCACCGGCAGATCCAGAGTCAAGCCCACCACGGACTTACGGCTGGTGCCCAGCAGCAACGGATAACCGAATACCCGCAGCGACTCCAGATGATTGATGATCTCCAGATTCTGCTCATAGGTCTTGCCGAAGCCCACGCCGGGATCCAGAATCAGCTTATCTTCCCCAATGCCTGCCTTTTGCGCCAGCTGCACCGTCTCCGCCAGATCTGCCGCCACATCCTCCAGAAAATTCTCATAATCAGCCACCCGGCGGTTATGCGTCAGACAGCAGGCTGCGCCGTGGTTCGCAATGACCTGCGCCATCTGCGGATCCCATTTCAGTCCCCAGATATCATTGACCAGATCCACGCCTGCACAGATCCCTGCCTCCGCCACCTGGCTTTTATAGGTATCCAGGGAAATCGGCACATCAAAACGTGCCTTTACCGCTTCAACATAGGGCATGACCCGCTCCAGCTCCTCCTGAGCAGGCATGCTGTAATCATAGCCCGGCCGTGTGGACTCTCCGCCGATATCCACGATATCCATTCCCTCTGCCAGCATGTCCTCCACATGCTTCAGCGCCCGGTCCAGACTGTTCCATTTTCCCCCGTCGGAAAAGGAATCCGGGGTCACATTCAGGATCCCCATCACATATGTGTGATTTGCCGTATCAAACTCCCTGCTGCCTATTTTCATCTCTTTGTCCGCTCCTATCTTCCAATTCCCCATTGCCAAAGATACTTCTGTGTCAAAGATGGACCTATATAGAATTTCTTTGTAATTCAGTCCACTTTTATGGATTACATCTGCCTAAAATATTATGATTATCGACTTATATGGAAAAACTACTATCTTTGGTCCACTTTTCAACAAGAAAAGTGGACTCAAAAAGAGAATTTTTCTATATAGGGCATCCACACCTGCAAATTCGCTATTATAAAAAGATTTGTCAGGAAAAAGTGATCCTTTTTTCTATAAAATTTTGCTAAAGTCCACTATTCCACAAATAACCTTTCGAAAAGTCTCGCACCTTCCTACCAGCGAATTTCCAGATTCTTCCTGCCTTCCTTCCCGTTGCACGCCTCGCTGGCCCCGCAGGCGTAACAGGCTCTGCTGGCCTTGTCCGCCCGGTACAGAATCCCTGCCAGGTCAGCCCTCCCAGCCGTCCCGCTGTCCCTGTGCAGCGCAATCGCTTCCACAATCTGCCGGATCTCCTCCTGCGTGTAGCCGCAGTCCGCCAGAATCGCCGGAGCGATCCGGGCACTGGCCTCCTCGTGGGGCGTCCCCGCCGCATACTGCTCATGCCGCCCGATATCGTGGAGCAGCGCCGCCCCGTAGATCATATCCCGGGAAATCTGCAGATTCTCCTGCAGGTTGAAAATCATGGCGATCCGGGCCACATCCAGAAAATGCCCCATGTTATGACGGCAGAAGATCCGATCCTCTTCTGCCGCCTCATTTTTCCGCAGATGCTCTTTGAAAGCCTCATGCCGTAATATCCTGTTTACCCGCTCCATCCGCTCCTGCCTTTCTGCCCGTAATTTCGTACGCCGCAGAGCCATCATAGATTCCACAGCCGTCAGCTTCATCCCTTCTACAGCTGCAGCATCCGGTACACCTGTGCCTGCAGCGCCCCGTCCTCCAGGGCTCCCCGCACTGCCATCGTCACCGTCCTGCTGCCGGGTTTCCTGACGCCCCGCATGGTCATGCACATGTGCTCGGCTTCCAGCACTACCATTACTCCCTTCGGATGCAAATGCTCCATAATGGCGTCCGCAATCTGCCCCGTCATCTGCTCCTGAATCTGGAGCCTGCGGGCGTACACCTCCACCGTCCGTGCCAGCTTGCTCAGTCCCACCACCCTGTCGTCCGGCAGATAGGCAATATGTGCCTTGCCGTAAAACGGCATCAGATGATGCTCACAGGTGGAATAAAAGGTAATATCCTTCTCCAGCACCAATCCGTCCTGCTGCGTGGAAAATACCTTACGCAGATGCTCCCCGGCATCCTCCTCCATTCCCCCGAAGATCTCCTGATACATCCGCGCCACCCGGTCCGGGGTATCCGCCAGCCCCTCCCGTTCGGGATCCTCTCCGATCCCTTCCAGCAGCAGCCGCACCCCCTGTTTTATTTTTTCCTGATCTATCATAACTCATCAGTCCCTCCCATTCTCAGTTTCTATCTGCGCTTTCCCTTTTTCTCCCGCTCCTCCATGATCTCCATGAGACGGCCCAGATAGGACAGAGAACCAAAGGCCAGAATCACATCCTCCTTGCCTGCCAGCAGATGGCTGATCTCCACCGCTTCCTCCAGGCTGTCCACCGCCGTCACCCGGGGATGAAACTTCGCCGCCTCCTGAGCCAGCTCATAGCTGCTCATGGCTCGGGGATTGTCCGGCGGTGCCACCGTCAGGATCTGATCCGCAAAATGCGCCGTCAATTCTATGATCTTATCATATTCCTTGTCTTTCAATACCCCCATTATATAGATAATCCTCTTATTTGTAAAATAAAATTCGATGGACTCTGCCAATTTTTTTGCAGCGTCCTCATTATGGGCCCCATCAATGACAAATAGAGGTTTCCTGGCCAGCACCGTAAAACGCCCCGGCCACTGGGTTTCCTGTAATCCCTGCCGCAGCGCTTTCTCCGGGATCTCATAGCCGCAAGCTATCAGCGCACGGCACACCTCAACGGCCAGCACAGCATTACTGATCTGACAGCGCCCTGCCAGACGGATCTCCAGATCCTTCATACCGTCATAATCAAAACGCTGCTTCTCCAGCCCGTACCGCACCCGCTTAGCCTGACCGGCATCCGCCACCGTCAAGGGAAGCTGCAGCTGCTCTGCCTGCTCCCGGATCACCGCCATGGCCTCCGGCTCCTGCTGCATGGTCACCGCCCGGCAGCCGGGCTTCAGGATACCGGCCTTTTCCCCGGCAATGGCAGATAATGTCTTCCCCAGATACTGCATATGGTCCATACTGACAGAGGCAAGCGCTGCCACCCGGGTATTGCGGATCACATTCGTGGCATCCAGTCTTCCGCCCATACCCGTTTCCAGCACCACCAGATCACATTTTTCCCGGCAGAAATATAAAAAGCCCAGGGCTGTCTCTACCTCAAAGGGCGTGGGATGGGGCAGTCCGTCCGCCGTCATACTGTCACAGGCCGCCCGGACCTCCTCCATCAGTTCTCCCAGCGCCTTCCGGGAAATCATCCTGCCGTTTACCTGGATGCGCTCCCGATATTCCCGTATCGCAGGAGAAATATACCGCCCCACCTTATATCCGGCGCATTTCAGCACGGTGGACACATAGGCCAGCACCGAACCCTTGCCGTTGGTGCCCGCAATATGGATAAACGCCAGCTCCTTCTGAGGATCTCCCAGACGGCGGCACAGCTCCCGGATGGAATTCAATCCCGGCACAATGCCGTAATTTTTTAAGGAATCGATATATTCCAGAGCTTCCTGATATTTCATATTTTGCACCAGGCTCCTTTCTAAATTTTTTCATTCTTTCCTGTAATCCTTGCAGCCCAGGCATATTCCGCCGTCCGACTGGCCATACTATTGACGAGCAACGGAAACGATCGGTCGTTTCCAGAAAGGATCGGTTTTATCATGCGCAAATTTCTGACCAACTTTATTCACTGCGGCATCCTGGGCTGGTGTATGGAAATCCTGTTCACCGCCGCGGACAAAATCCGCCGCAGGCAATTTTCCCTGCAGGGCAATACCTCCGTCTGGATGTTCCCCATCTACGGCAGCGCCGCCCTGCTTGCACCCCTTTTCCGCATCATGAAAAAAAGGCCCCTGCTGTTTAGGGGACTGACCTATATGTCCTTGATCTTCTCCATGGAATATATCAGCGGCAAGCTGCTAAACCGCAAATCTATTTGTCCCTGGGACTATGGGCGCTCCAAGTGGAATATCAGCAGGGTGATCCGGCTGGATTATGCGCCCTATTGGTTCGGAGCCGGGCTGCTGTTTGAAAAGCTTCTGACAAAGCCTCAGGAGGGCTGACGGCCGGCCGCATGGCCGGACCCGTTCACCCTCCCTGCCTGCAAAAAGAAGCAGAACGTTCGCAGCCGAGCATCCCGCTTCTTCCCTGTGTCTCTCTTATTGTATATCGTCCACATCCGTGATCTCACCGGATCCGATATCCAGCATGTTCACGGTACGCCGCTTTAATCTGGCAGTTTCGGACATCTCCAAGATAAAATCCTTCACCGCCCGGGCATTCCGGATATGCACCAGCTCCAGCTTGGGATCCGTAGTATCTCCGGTAAAACAGGTCACCGTCCCCAGGCGGAACAGCTTCTCCGCCAGAGTAGCCGTCAGCTGCACATCCTGTATCTTATACATATAGCAGTCATTCTCCACCGTTTTCAGCAATCCGGCGTCAGTGGTAATCATATCTTCCCTGATGATATACTTGGTAAACGTAAAAGGCAGACCCAGAAACAGCCAGCGCTTTCTTTCTATAAACTCCATATGCCTCATCCTCCTGCTGATTTTCTCTCTTTTGTCTCTGAGTATAGCACATCTTCGGCGCAAAGTCTATCCATTACTTGCTCTGAAAGAAACAATTCATTGCCCGCTGCGGCGCCGGTAATATTCATGCACCAGACTCACATATCCCCACTGCACCAGCTGCTGATAGGAGATCCGGTAATTGCCCTTATAGTGCCGCCTTGTCCGGAGCGAGCCCTTTCCTGCGCTGCCAACTCTCCCGAGTGGCGGCCAGCTCCATAATACTTGTTTCCATATTTTATCTTCTTTCTGAAAAAAAGAGAAAGAAAAGCTTTGAAGGAAATAAGCCATGCTTATTTCACACTGAACTGAACCTGCTCCTGCTGCCGCATCGAATATTGTCTGCAAACCTCTTTGCTAAAATCAGGCATAAATTCTTCCAGCCCCTCAATTTTCAGCACACGATCCCGCAGAAACTGCGCACAGTGATTCCTGTTCCCAGGCTTAACAGCATCGTCAGTCCCGGCGGCCAGTCATGATATTCTCCTATTGTCGCCACTGCCGCTGCAGCAGCATCTGCCGTCAGCTCTACCATTACCAGACGGGCTACCTGTTTCATTCCCAGCGTTTTCGCTGTCTCGATAAATCCGGCTCTCATAGCGTTGATAGCCGATCTGCAGGTTCACCTCTGATAATATATTATCACACTCCGCTAAAGCCCTGTCAATCCTTAAAAGCTCTTCCAGGTATCCGGCCTCATTCTCCGTAATATCGTATTTCTCATACCAGCCGGAGTCCAGTCGTTTGGTTTCCAGTGCATGTGTATTTTCCTCTGCTTCATTTTTTATCCGCATGTTTTTTATCCTTTATGGTGTATGTCTATTCCCCCTAGGTGGCTGATGATCCACGCAGGCAGTTTCTTTTTCAGCTTCTGAATTTCTGCCTTATAAGAATGTTACGGTTATGATATCATTTGGTATCGTTAATTGAATATGGTTGTAAAAAACAGCTTGTATTTTGTCATAATTGAACTTCTTTCCGAATTTCAATTATGACTAATATAGCTTGGATGAGAGCTATGAATGGATTAGGAAAGAAAATGAAAACACTCCGGTCAGAGGGATAGGAAAAAAGGAGATGGCAGGCAGTCACATTCTGGTGGGTGATGGATATTGAATGAAAAACGGAATGTATGACATAGAGCATTTAAACAGCAGGAACAGCAATGCGATGAATTAATTCACTCTAACAGTTTGTTGCTTAACAAATACCGTAAAGGGGCTTTGATTTACTGTGATTCATGGATCATTTTAGTAAAATCTTCTATACTGCCCGCATGAGCCGCAGCTTTTATCCACTGGTTCAGTGTTGCCATGTCCTTCTGGGCTAGTACCATACTGCGGAGCTCTTCATCTATTGTTCCCAGATCTTCCAATAGTTCAAGAACACTCTCTGCTTTTCCTTCTGCTTTTCCTTCTGCTTTTCCTTCCTCTCTCTCATCTTCAAAAGCCTTGATGATATTATACTTGAATGCCATATCGTCATCTCCGTTCCCGC
>CAZFYD010000075.1:0-11431 GCA_964523315.1 uncultured Acetatifactor sp. | reverse complement strand
CCTCCGATGTGGAGGCCGGAAAAGCAGCCGTTGTACCGGGCCCAAACAATGCCAGCGTGGACTGGTTCAAGATCCGGGTACAGGGAAAGGGTGCTCATGTGTCCACTCCCCAGCGGGGGGTGGATGCACTCTACATCGCCAGCCAGATCGTGGTGGCGGCGCAGGCGCTGATTACCAGAAGAACCAGTCCCATGGATAATGTGCTGATCGGCATCGGTAAAATGACGGCGGGCACGGGATATAACATTGTGGCTCAGGAGGCGGAGCTGGAAGGAACCATAAGGGTGCTGACAGAGCCGCTCCGCCGGGAGACAAAGGAGAGGCTGGAACAGCTGGCCGCATCGGTAGCCCAGACCTTTGGCGGCAGTGTATCCTTTACCTGGAAGGATTTTACTTCTCCGCTGGTAAACGATACCGCTTCCGCAGAAGAGGTACAGCGGACTGCCGCAGCGCTGTTTGGCGGCGATAGGGTCATTACCCGACGGGAGCCCGCCTTAGGCGGGGACGATTTTGCCAAATTTATTCTGCAGGTGCCGGGAGCATATGCCTATGTAGGCTCCCGCAACCCCGAGAGACCGGAAACCTGCGTGGCACACCACAATGCTCATTTTGATGTAGATGAAGACGCACTCAGAGTGGCTACGGCACTGTACACCGTATATGCAGCGGATTATCTGAATGGATGGAAAGATAATGCTGCGGGGTTGTTGGCTTTGAAAAGGGAAATTACACTTTACATGACAGCATGGATATAATATAATGAAGTTGCAAAATCATATAATGGTTTATTTCTTTGGCTCGTGACACCCGAAATATTAAAAAAACTGAACTGAAAATGAACTATCTATTGATTTATTTCCAAGAATCTGTTAATATAATCGTACAAAAGGGACAAAATTATGACTAAAGAACAGTCGACTTCATTTATGAACATATTGGCAGGACTGCTCCGGTTTATAAATGAGTTTAAATTACCTTTTCAAACCATTCATGCTTTGGCATGTTTTGAGGCCGTGGGACAGCGTGTCTGCAGGGAGATGAAGGAAAGCATGGAGCAAAGTGCTGATCCGGATGCTTTTCTGAAAGCTTTGCAGGAGAAATGTAAGGGGCTGGCGGCAGAGGAAGATCAGGACAGGATACTTATGGCATATCATATCTGTAAATGGATGGATCAGGTTCTGACCTATGAGGATGTAGAGGATGTATCGACGGGGAAGCTGTCGATCTACAGATTGATTCCGCTGAGGGCCTTTTCCTATGTGGAAATCGATGCATTGAATGATAATTACCGGGAAACAGGTATCTGGATCAATCCGAAGCTGCCGATCTTCAGATCCGCCAGGGCCGATCTGATTGTGCCCGAATACAGGACAGTCAAAGAGGGCAGATATGAGTTAAGCAAGATGTTTATCGACGGTCCCAGACATACAGAAGAAATCAACATCCGTCTGCAGAAAGGACTGGAGCTTGCCTGTTCTGACAAAGTGGATATTGTATTTGCCCCGGAGATGCTGGGAAATGAACAGACGGAGCGGTGCAGAGGCAATTATAATCTGTATGTGAGGCAGATCTACAGCAAAGCAGTCATGAGCGGAGAAAAGCCGCCTTTAGTTACCGTGATGCCGTCCTACTGGAATAAAGAGACCAACAGTGCTGCCATTATTTACAGGGATGGCTATATTTTCGGCAGACAGAAGAAATATACACCATATATTGATTTCAGATCCTGTTCCATGGAGGGGATCAAACGGGAGAACCGCAGGGAGATTTACCTGATCCATATATATGGGGTGCATCGAATTGCCATCTCCATATGCGCAGAATTTATAGACAGTTTTAACAGTGATCTGATCTGCGGGCAGCTGGGAGCAACACTGATTATCGTCCCCTCGTATTCGCACGGGGAACGGGATTTTATGAACCAGCTGGGTACACTTTTTCCCTATGGAACGGGGGTGATCTGGGGGGACTGCTGCGGGGCGGTTGCATATAGCCCCAAAATCATCGGTGGATGCAGCATTGTAGGGCATAATGAGGTGCATTGGATGGGGAATCATTGTCAATGTGACTATTCATGCGGTATGAGCACGGGCTGCCTGTTTACCGTAGAACTGCCGCTGAAGATCGTTATGTCAAAAGAAGCCGGAGCATCGCAGGAACCGGTTCAGCACATTCTGGCGTGAAGGAAGCTAAAGCAAAGGAGGACAGGATATGGAAAAAATAAGTAAAGTTCAGTCAGGCATTGATATAGCACAGGAGCTTGTAGCAAAAAATTATGAGAAGCTTATAGATTATGCAAACGAGGCCCAGGAGGAGCTGATCCATAACTGGCAGGTCAGGAACAGAAAGGGGCTGGAGCATCTGATGCTGATCAGCAGAAACATCCTGAATTTCTGGACCGATTCCATTGTGAAAAAAAGATTATGGGTTGCGCTTGTCAGATGCGGGGCCTGGATCGGTACGATGGAGACCATCGAAAAATCCGTATATGAAGAAAGTATGGACATGTGGCTGCAAAAGCGGATGGCCAGGAAAATTTCTTCCATAAAGAATCTTCCGGAGATTCTTCAGCTGCTGGAGATCAAGGGAGTCATGACCCACGGCGAACTGACTGAGGAGCTGGGACTGAACCATGCCTCCACGCTTACGGAGATCATGAAGAAAATCGCTGATCTGGAGCTTATCGAAATAAGCAGATCCGGCAAATATCATTTGTACTCTCTAACAGATGCGGGGGTCCGCTATGCCAGACAGCTCCGGGCCGGCGGGGAGGAAAAGACGGCTCTGAAAAGAATCATCCATGAATATGGCCTGCGGATGAATGCGGCGGATCTGGACGCCTGTCTGCGGTCCCTGGGGGATGAAGAAAACAGTGTACTGATTAAGCAAAATCAGAATCTGGACTTAAAATTGGATGATGGAAAGCTGCAGAATGTGACAGTGGATACCATCTTAAAGACTGTTCCTTATAACAATGTTGAGAAACCCCGTTTGGTGCTGAAATGCTCCAAGAACTCGAAGATGGATAGACTGGTCAACGAGGAACCGGTTCTGCCGCCAAAAGCATCTAAAGCGGCGGTGATGGAAAAATCAGTAAATTACGAAGTGGGAGCATAAGCGTATGAACAGGGAGAATTTGTTAAACCGATTGAAAACGGCAACAGGAAATGCAACGGACGTGTACTTTGGACTGTATACGGATTTTTTTGAGGATGGGGATGAACAGGAAGAAGCATTGAGGGAGATCCTGGAGTATGAGGAGGAAATAGGCGATACCGAGGATAAAAATCCTGCAAGGATTACCCGACAGGAGGAACTCAGACTGATCGCCGCTCTTGAGGAGATCATCAGCGGCGCAGCAAACCGGATTGCTGAAATGAATCCTGCAAAAGAAGATTTTTACCGGAAATTATATCGGGCGGTTTTTGTCTCGGACAGCGAGCTTTTTCCGCAGAGCAGGGAGGAAAAAGTGATTGCGCTGAAGCTCCTGTCGGAAAGCGTGGGGGTGGTTCCCTATTTTCAGGTGAGGGAAACAGAACGAGTATCCAAGGAGGAATTTGAAAGAGGCATAGACCGGGTGTGGCCGAGCGTACAGGAAGCTTTTCATATGCAGCGGCGCCAATTTTCCACCACGCCGGAGGAGACTGCCCAGCTTCTGCGGATAGCGGACAGTATATCTGATAAAAAGGACCGGATTGTCTTCTGGACGGTGATTATCAATAAGCTTCGGAGTTCTCAGTAAGCGCCTGCCGGCGCTGATCGGCGAAGTTTCTGACATGAGCAAGGTGAAATCCGGAAAATAGAAAAACGTATAAAACCGGGCGCCCCTCCACGCTGCATTTGCAAAACCCGCTGCTGCGCAGCTATCTGTGTCTGCTATCGCATCCGTGTTTTGCTCATTGGGTGGAGGCTTTTGCTTCGCAGTCAGATTTGGAACAGATATACAGCTTCTTACGAGCAAGCTCGACGAATCTGTGTATCTGTCCAAATCGGCTGTAAATAGTAACAATCCGGCAAAAAAAGATATTTTTTCTGCTTGACGGTAAAATTTTTTTTTTGCTAAAATAATATTACAGCGTGTGGCGATAACTGCGTAAATCCGGTTGTTTCCGCACGTTTTTTATCATGGCGTCAAGCTTCAGGGGCCTTTGACCGCCGAGAGGAGGTGAGCGAGGTGAAGCGAGTGAAATCTGCTTGTATCTGTCAGACACTGCATTTTATGCTGAAAGAGGATCTGGGACATACATATGCAGCAAAAATGGTAAGGGAAGAAGTTGAGAAGTACAAGAAGTCTCTGGACCGGAACCACACAAGGTATAAAATTGTGGAAGAAACCGTCCAGGATGATGATTCAATTATCATTAAAATTATTAAGCAGTACAACACAAGCCCTGTGGGTGATTATCTGAATTAAGCAGTATCAAACAGAAAGTGCGGGTGGTGTAAAGGACATGGACTTTACATTGCCTGCATTTTTTTGTTTCCCGGAAAAGGGGAAAATTTCGTTGAAAGTCTCGGAAATTATGGTACAATCACTTTTATACAATGGACAAAGGGGTGGTGTAAGTATGAATTTCTCCATATACGAATTAATCTGGCTGTTTTTCGTCTACTCTTTTTTGGGGTGGATCTGGGAAACCATTGTAGGGGCTTTTAAGGAAAAAAGATTTGTAAACAGGGGCCTGATCAGCCTTCCTTTCTGTTTCCTGTACGGCATGGCATCGGTGTTTATCACGGTTTTCTGCAGTGAACTGCAGGGAATCTGGCTGTATATCGGTTCCGTGGTCATGATCGTGTCATTCCGGTGGCTGGCAGGAACTGTGATTGAAAAAATCTGTCACGAAAGCTGGTGGAACTACAGCAAAAGACGCTGGCATATGGGAAAATACGTGTCGCTGCCGGACTCTGCTCTCTGGGGCTTTGCCGCTGTGGCGATGATGAAATGGATTAATGGCTTCTGGGCAGGCGTGCTGGAGATGATCCCCCGGCCATGGGAAAAGATTTTGATATGGGGGCTTGTGATCCTGCTGGCCCTTGACATGTTGGCTACGCTGGCGGTACTGCGGGGAAATGCCAAGGATTCGGGGCGTCTGAAGAAGCTTGACAAATCTTTTATACGGTTCACCGCTGCACTCAGTCAGAAGATCTATGCAGGGATAGAGAAGAGAATCAAAAGGGCGTACCCGGATGCGTCACAAGTAAAAGTGCAGGAAAAAAACAAAACCGTTTTTGCTTACGGGTGCAGCTTCTATAAGCTGGTATGGCTGTTCGTGACAGGCGCTTTCCTCGGGGATCTGACGGAAACTGTATTCTGCCGGATCACCATGGGAAGCTGGATGAGCAGAAGCAGTGTGGTCTGGGGGCCGTTCAGCATTGTCTGGGGACTGGCGATCGTCATGGGAACGGTAGTTTTACATAAATACAGGGACAAATCCGACAGAGTGATTTTTTTTGCAGGAACCGTACTGGGAGGGGCATACGAATACATCTGCAGTGTCTTTACAGAGATCCTTTTCGGGAAAGTATTCTGGGATTACAGCCATATGCGGTTTAATCTGGGCGGACGGATTAATCTGCTGTACTGTTTTTTCTGGGGAATCGCCGCCGTGGTCTGGATCAAGGGGCTCTATCCCCGGATCTCCGCATGGATCGAAAGAATACCCGTAAGATTGGGAAAGATCGTTTCCTGGATTCTGGTTATTTTTATGTGCTGTAATATGATCGTATCGAGTATAGCGCTGATCCGGCAGGCCCAAAGGGCGGAGAATGTTCCGGCACAGTACGGCTGGCAGCGAATTATGGATGAGCGGTTCGATGATGCAAGGCTGGAAAGGATCTATCCTAATGCTGAGGATAAATAAGAGTTGCACAAATAGGATCTTGTTTTTGCTGTCAGCTTTGACGGATTTGACGCCACGGGAAAAACAACATATACAGAAGATGCGCAGAAGCAGGCTGAAAAACTGGCAGAATATCTGCTGGAAAATTGTGATGGGAAGCCGGCCTGAATCTGTATAGAACGGAGCCTCCTGTTCAGAAGGAGGCAAAGGTGGCCTGCTGGTATGGAGAGAAAGAAGGGCATATGAAAAAGGCGATTGAAAGGCTGTAAATAGTAACGTTTTCCAGCTGAAAAATATGTGAATGCGGCTTGATTATTGATGCCGCAGGGCATATAATGGAAACAACGTAAGGGACAGGTGCGGGATATGCAGGACAGCCTGTCTGATTTTACCGGTATGGCAGCCCTGACCACGGATGAGAGGGGAGTGCCGGTGACGGCGGATCAGACGGCAATATTCTCCGATACCGGGTGCTGCAGCGGATGGGAGACGAGGACTGGACCGGGGAAGAAAAGGACAGGATCCGCACCATGCTGGGGCTTCTGCATATGCTGCCTGCGCGCATGCATGTGGTGGCAGTGACAGATGCGGCCTGCTATTTGAATCTGAAAGGCTTTTCCACGGTAAATAAGCAGATCGGCCGGGACAGAGCCACGGCTGTTGAGAACAGGTTATTCGGTGATAAGAGGTAGGAATGGATATGGCGGAGAAGATTACGGTCAGCTGCCTGCGGGAGGATCTGGCGGTATGCCCGAGCTGCGGCAGCAGGAATATTGTGGGATGGGATAAGGAATACTGTCACTGCGGACAGTGCGGCAGAGGCCTGGATATCCGCATCACGGACAGGATCGCAAATCATGAAGAAAAGGCAGGGAAAACCGAAGCTTTTGAACAGTTATCCCTGTTTTAAGGAGAGAAAAATATGGCGGCAACAGGTAAAAGTATTGCAATTCCGGCGATCCTGAAAGTAGGAGCAGGCGCCCTGGATAATATCGGCAGCTATTTGCAGGAAGAGGCTTTTAAAAATGCCGTGATCTATTTTGGCAACGGTCTGATCGAGCTCTTCGGCATGAAGGTGATGGACTCCCTGAAGGCCGCAGGTATTGAAGTACTGGAGTACCGGGAGATCGATACGGTATGTATTGATGATATAGTGGAGATGGCGTTTACGCTGCCGGGCAGGGTGCAGGCCATCATTGCCATCGGCGGCGGTAAGGTGATCGATGCAGGGAAGTATGCGGCATTTCTGAGGAATCTTCCCTTTATCAGTGTACCCACCTCCAGCTCAAGCGACGGCTTTTCCAGTGCCAGTGCTTCCCTGATCGTGGAGGGAAAGCGGACCAGCGTACCGGCCAGACTGGCTTATGGGATTATCGTGGACACCCAGGTGATTCGCACGGCACCGGAAAGGTTCATCTACTCCGGTATCGGCGATATGGTGTCCAAGATCACAGCGTTGTATGACTGGCAGTTTGAGGCGGCAGCGGGCTATGCGAGGGTGAACGATTTCGCGGTCATGATTGCAAAAAAAGCGGTAAACAGCTTTGTGCGGACTCCTTTTCAGCGTATTTCAGAGGAGCTGTTTTTACGGGAATTGCTGGACTCTCTGGCCATGAGTGGTATTGCCAATGAGATTGCCGGCAGCAGTGCGCCTACCAGCGGCAGCGAGCATCTGATATCCCATGCGCTGGATAAGCTGCTGGAACAGCCCCAGCTTCACGGCATCCAGGTGGGGATTGCTACCTATCTGATGGCTCGGGTGCAGGATCACCGCTATGTGCGGGTCAATACGATCTTCACGGATACGGGCTTCTGGGATTATGTGGCCACTCTGGGCATGAGGAAAGAGGATTTCCGCAGGGCAATCGACCTGGCTCCGTCCATCAAGCCCCACCGTCACACTTATCTGCATGAGGAGCAGTACCGGGAGTCAGCGAAGCGCTTGCTGGAGGAAGACGGAATATTGAGCCGGATTCTGGTATAACCGGCAGGAGGTGGCTGTTCTGAAACTGATTAAGAGAATTTTTTACGGTTTATGTATATGCATTATTCTGCTGTGTGCGCTGGTTGTGGGGATTGCCTGCAGCCCTGCCGCCACGGAAAAGCTGGCGGATATGCTCTATGGCGAGGACCGGGACAGCGGGCTTCTGGAGGTACTGGATAGCGGGAACAGCGGACGGCTGGACGGCAGCGGGCAGGACAGCATATCGGAGGGCAGCAAAGACGGCACCTACACCGGCGGGAGCGAACAGACGGGTGAAAACGGAGACGGACAGGAACCCCAGGCAAGCCCGGAGCCGACCATAGCGCCGCCCCTGATGGATAAGCCCCTGAGCTGGGAGGCGGAGCATACGCCTGACCCCGATCAGCCCGGGCAGGTGGATCCGGATAAGACCGGCACCCAGATTGATATCTATGTGGTAAAAAGCGGTACTGCGGCAGCCAGCTACGTGATTCCGGACAAGGAGACCGTGGAGGCGCCAAAGGAGCTGTCGGATAAGACCGGATACACGCCGGTAACGGACACTACTACCCAGTTGGATGCCGATGAGGCAGATAAGATCCAAGAGGAACTGACCACCGGGGAGAGCGGCGACGGATTAATCTTCGACAGCCTGATGTATCCGTACTACCAGATGTTGGACGGGACGGGGCAGGCACTGTATCGGCAGATCTATGCCAATGCGAATAAGCTGAACAAGACCTTTAAGCCCTGTCAGGAGATCACGGTAAATAATTTGAAAACCGTATTCGAGGCGGTATATAATGACCATCCGGAGCTGTTCTGGCTGGAGACGGGATACGGCTGCCGATACAGTAAGGACGGCGGCTGTGTGGAGATTACCCTGCAGTTTAACGAGACGGCGGAGAATCTGGAGGACTCCAAGATCACTTTTGACACCAAGGCAAACAGCATTCTGGACAATGCCCGGAATCTGGCGGATGATTATGAGAAAGAAAAATATGTTCATGACAGTCTGCTGAAGCTTGTGGAGTACCAGAACGGTGCGGCCATGAGTCAGAGTGCCTACAGTGCGCTGGTAAACGGCAAGACCGTCTGCGCAGGCTATGCCAGGGCGTTCCAGTACCTGATGCAGCAGCTGGGGATTCCCTGCTATTACTGCACCGGATATTCGGGACAGAACCATGCCTGGAATATCGTCTGTCTGTACGGAGATTACTATAATGTGGATGTGACCTGGGATGACACCCAGTCTGGTGCCTATCAGTTTTTTAACAAGACCGATGCGGACTATGCTTCCACCCATGTGCGCCGCAGCTTGGCCCGGCAGCTTCCTGCCTGCAACGGTACGCTGTACCGGAATCTGGAGGAGTCCGAAGACAGTACGCCCCAGGCCACTCAGGCCCCTGCGGCCACGCCGGATCCGCTGCAAATCTCGGAGGCGCTGGAAGCCTATTATCAGGAGTGCGGTCAGCAGATCATTGATCAGGGTCTGGGAACCTTCAGCTTTGAAAAGGATATCGATGCGGAGCTTTGGGAGGAGTTGTGGGAAGCCTACAATAATGGCCGGATTTCGGACAGCTTCCTGATCCGGGCCATGAACCGGTTGGGCGGCAATGCCTGCAGCGTGCATATCGTCTGCCGGGAGCTGACCAACGGTCAGTACCGCCTGAGCCATACTGTCAATATCTCGAAATAGAGTCGGCATTTGTAAAAAAGACATTCTCTGGGGATGTCTTTTTTTCGTGGAAAGAAACAGGCATATCTTACTTGTCCCATCATATATTGAGATAGGGAGGTGCAGGCTTGTGCGATGCGAGGGTATAGGGATGAGTACATATCTGACAGAAATTTTCCCGGCGGCATACCGGACATGCTTTAAAACGGCAGAGAAGCGGGCGGAGCTGGTCAGCGAGATCCGGCTGAGGACGGCCCGGCCCACGATCCTGATGGAGGGAACCAGGGAATTTTTCCTGAGAGAGGACGGAGCCTATACGGAGGATATGAAGCTGGCATGGTATCCGGACAGACAGGCTCTGAAAGAAATTGTCAGCCATCTGTGCCAGTATTCCCTGTATGCCTATGAGGATGAGCTGCGGCAGGGCTATATCACGATAGAGGGCGGCCACAGAGTGGGCTTTGCCGGACAGACGGTGCAGGAGAGCACGGGCGCAGTACGCACGATCAAGCATATTTCCGCCATCAATATTCGAATCGCCCATCAGATTCTGAAAGCGGCGGATCCGGTGCTTCCTTATGTATATGACAAGGGGGTCATACGCAATACGCTGATCGTATCTCCGCCGGGCTGCGGCAAGACGACACTGCTGCGGGATCTGGTTCGGCAGATTTCCAGCGGCAGCTGCTATGGGCCGGGCCGGACCGTGGGGATCGTGGATGAGCGGTCGGAGATCGCAGGCTGTTATATGGGACAGCCCCAGAATGATCTGGGCCCCCGAAGTGATGTGCTGGATGCCTGTCCAAAGGCGCTGGGCATGATGATGCTGCTGCGCAGCATGTCCCCGGCAGTGCTGGCAGTGGATGAACTGGGCAGTATGGAAGAGATCCGGGCGCTGCGGGTAGCATCCTCCTGCGGCGTCAGCCTGGTGGCCACGGTACACGGTATGGACATGCAGGATGTGCTGGGCAAGCCGGAGATGGGAGCACTGCTGCAGGAAGGAATATTTACCTGCATGCTGGTGCTGGGACGTGACAGACAGGGGAGCTGCCGGGTCAGACAGGTGCTGCATCGCAGGCGGTCAAGCGGCATCTGGGAGGAGGTGGCCGGGGATGATAAGATGGTTGGGATTTAGCTTGATCGGTGTAAGCTGCAGCGGCCTGGGAATATGGTATGCCTGGAACCTGCGGCAGCGCCTGTATCATCTCCATGCCATGAACCGGATCCTGGAGCTGCTGGTCAGTCTGCTGCAGTACGGGAAAAGCACCCTGCCGGAGTGCTGCTGCCAGCTGGCAGCTCAGGTGGAGGAGCCCTACAGCAGTGCCTATGCCCGCATCTGGCAGGAACTGTCCGACAGCCGGGGCAGCTGCTTTGCGGAGGTATATGGGAGAATCATGGGACAGACGCTGAAGGAACTGGCGCTGAAGGAGCAGGACAGGCAGCTTTTTATGCAGTGCATGCTGGATCAGGGGGGCAGTGACGGGGAGGCCGGCGTACGGCTGATCCGGCGCCAGCAGGAGCTTTTGCAGGAAAGGATTACCCGGCTGGAAGCGGAGAACCGGGAAAAGAGCCGCATGGCAGTGGGGCTGGGTGCTCTGGGAGGGCTTTTGCTTATCATTATTTTGTTATAAATAGGAAGAGGCGGCATAACAGAATGTACAGGATGGTATAGAGAGGAAAAAAATGGGTGTAAGTCTGATATTTAAAATTGCAGCAGTGGGAATATTGGTAACCATATTGAGCCAGGTGCTCAAGCACAGCGGAAGAGAGGAGCATGCCTTTCTGATCAGTCTGGCCGGGCTGATTCTGGTGCTGACCTGGATTGTTCCCTATATTTATGATCTGTTTGCCACTATACAATCCCTGTTTGATCTGACATAGGAAAGCAGCGGAACTGTTACTATTTACAGCCCCTCCACGCTGCATTCGCAAAACCCGCTGCTGCGCAGC
>CAZFYD010000074.1:0-11622 GCA_964523315.1 uncultured Acetatifactor sp. | reverse complement strand
TGAGAAAAAGTATTGACAAATGCCGGGATACATGTATAATAATAAAGTGTTGTACGTGTATGACACACAATTGTTTTTCCGGTGATTGCATTGGACGAGGGGGTTCACTGCAATTATTTTGTTATTTCTAAAAAGTTTTAACATGGTAAAGCAGCAGAGCGCTTCTGAGAGACAGCTGCCGGAGAGACAGAAGATGTGTCGGCACGTGTATTGACCAAACAAGGAGGAGAAAGATTATGAAAAAGAAGTTGTTAAGTTTACTTCTGGTTTCTGCAATGGCTGTAAGTACCGCTGCCTGCGGCAGCAGCGGCAATGTGGATCCCGATATCTCCGGCAATGTAGTGGGTTCCACTGCAGAGTCCAGCGTAGAAGGATCCAGCGCTGAAGAATCCGGCAGTGCAGAAGAAGCCAGCAGCGAGGAGGTTTCCGAGGCGGCTGTTTCCATGGCGGAAGCTATCGAGGGTATGGAGTATGACGATGCATCTACCTATATCTATGAGAAAGCTTTAGGGGACTTTCTGGAGATCTATGAAGAGGCAAGAGAGATTATCGATGATACGGATATGCGTTTCGCATTGATGGCGACTGCTGAGGGCAAGTTCCTGGCAGATGCAGTATTCCTGCCCATCCAGTCACAGGGCGGAAATTATGCTATTTCCAGAGTAGCGCCTTATACCGTGACTCCCGTACTGTGGGGGAATGACAGCGACAGATTCCATCAGGCACTGATTACCACCGAGCCAATCACTTCGGAGGACAGAGCCGAGATGAAGGCAAAGTATGCAGAGCTGAAGACTACCGGTACCTATGAACAGTGGGCTAAGGATTTTCTGACGGGGAAAGGCTATGAGCTCACAGACAATTATGGCTATCTGTACAATGAGGATCCCCAGAACTGGGATGCATTGGCTACTTCCAGAGCTGTGGACAGTGAGGCGCTGGTAAATACCTATGACGGCTTGCTGGAGTATGATATTGAAGGCGTGCAGCAGCCTGCGCTTGCTGAGAGCTATGAGGTTTCCGAGGACGGCCTGACCTATACCTTCCATCTGCGTCAGGGCGTAAAGTGGGTGGATTCTCAGGGCAGAGAGGTCGCAGACGTTAAGGCTGATGACTTTGTGGCTGCTATGCAGCATATGTGTGATGCGGCGGGCGGCCTGGAGTGGCTGGTGGAAGGTCTGATCTCCGGCGTAAGCGAGTATATTGCCGGTGAAATTACCGATTTCAGTCAGGTAGGCGTGGAGGCTGTAGATGATAATACGCTGGTTTATCATCTGGAGTATGCGGCTCCTTATTTTACCACCATGTTGGGCTACAATATTTTTGCACCCATGAGCAGAACCTATTATGAGTCCCAGGGCGGTAAGTTTGGCGCTGAGTACGATCCCAACGCAGCAGACTATACCTATGCGAAGGGTCCTGACAGTATCGCATATTGCGGGCCTTACCTGATCACCAATTCTACGGAGAAGAACACCATTGTATTCCAGGCGAATGAGTCTTACTGGAATGCGGGCAATATTAATCTGAATACCATTACCTGGCTGTACAATGACGGTTCTGATACCACCAAGTCCTACTATGATATGCAGGCTGGCACGCTGGCAGGCGCAGGTCTGAACAGCTCTACCATCACCATTGCCAAGGAGGACGGATGGTTTGATCAGTATGCTTACAACAGCGCTACCGACGCTACCGCATATTGCGGCTTCCTGAATCTGCATCGTCAGGCTTTTGCAAACTTTAACGATGAAACCGTAGCAGTATCCACGCAGACCGAGGAGGATGCAGCCAGAACCTTTGAGGCAATCAATAATGTACACTTCCGCAGAGCATTAGTGTGCTCTCTGGACAGAGGCTCATATCTGGCTTGTACTGTGGGCGAGGATCTGAAGTATGCATCCATGATCAACAGCTATACCCCCGGTACCTTCGTCATGATTGAGAACGAGGTTACTGTAGATATCAACGGCACCCCGACCACCTTCCCCGCAGGTACCAGCTATGGTGAGATCGTACAGGCACAGCTGGATGCAGACGGCATCGATGTAATGGCATGGAATCCTGCCGCAGATGACGGCGCAGGCTCCAGCGCAGGCTATGACGGCTGGTACAATCCGGAATATGCGGTATCCGAGCTGGAGACTGCGATTGCCGAGCTGGCCGAGATCGGCGTTGTAGTGGATGAGAACAACCCGATCTATATTGACTATCCTTATCCTTCCAATGCTGAGGTTGCTGTAAACAGAGTAAATGCCCTGAAGCAGTCCGTAGAAAATGTGCTGGGCGGTAAGGTGATCCTGAATCTGGTATCCTGCGCGGATTATAATGAGGTATACAATACCGCTTACTACCCGCAGGTCGGCAGCGATATGAACTACGATCTGTCCGATGCTTCCGGCTGGGGTCCTGACTATGGTGATCCCTCTTCTTATCTGGATACCATCCTGCCTGACTATGTCGGTTATATGACCAAGTCCCTGGGCGTATTCTAAGATAAGGGAATAATAAGCAGTACCGATAATGATTAAATTGCAGGAGAGTGGCTTTAATGCCATTCTCCTGTAATATAAAGATGAGAGAGCAATTATGGCAAAATATTTATTTAAGCGGATATTATATGGCATTTTTTCGGTTATCGCAGTGGTAGCCATTGTAATGATTATGATCTATGGCCTGCTGGACCGCAACCGGGTGTTTGCAGGAGATGCGGTATTCAACCGTCAGGTCAGCAATCAGAGGACAACTTATAAATATTCCAAATGGGAAGAGTACGGATATCTGGACTATGTGCCCTATGCAGATTATCTGAAGGAGCTGTATAAGAACGGAGAGATTGATGAGGATACTAGAGCTGCCGCCGCATCTCTCGGACGGACAGCCGATGCCGATTCGGAAATCGTGGCGGAGTATGTCCGGAAGTTTTATGAGTATTATAGCTCTCAGGGCTATACTGTGGTGCGTCTGGACGCCCAGATGAGCAAGCGCAAGGTGGCCACCGGCGGTCAGCAGCAGTATTTTGCGTTTAAGGATATTCCTTTGGCAAAACGTATGCTGAGTTATTTTACCGGTCTGCTTACAATTGACAATATTCATACCATCGAAAGCGATGTAGGGGAAAGAGGTCTTTCCTTTACTTTATATGACCCCGTCTACGGAGGAGATAAATTTTCACCGGCAATTACAGGCAGCGGAACCAGGCACAAATATCTGGTGTACTGTGATTCCAGATTTCCCTATATTCACCAGAATATTCTGCAGCTGAATCTGGGGACTTCTTATACGGTTAATACGGGCGTTGATGTATTTACGACCATGACCAGAGCACAGGGCTCCTATGTCAAAAGCATGATTACCTATCCCACAGGGCTTGAGGAAATGAGCGCGGATGATCTGCACACTGCTACCTATCAGGAAGACTCCCTGGAGAGCAATCTGGTATATGCGGATCGCTATACAGATGATTATACCAGAGTGGATACGGTGAAGGGCGGCCTGTCCAAGATGGGCTATTCCTTTGTGATCGGCATCATTTCCACAATTATTTCCTATATACTGGGTATACCTCTGGGGATTATGATGGCCCGGAAAAAGGATAAGCTGATAGACAAGCTGGGAACGATTTATATTGTGTTCCTGATTGCCGTGCCTTCCCTGGCTTATATTTTCCTGTTTAAATCCATTGGCGGCAAGCTGGGACTGCCTACTACCTTTGATATGGAATCCAGCAGCAAGCTGATGTTTATTCTGCCGATTGTATCTCTGGCTCTGCCTTCCATTGCCGATCTGATGAAATGGCTGCGCCGGTACATGATTGACCAGATGAATGCGGACTATGTGAAATTCGCCCGCTCCAACGGCCTGTCAGAGGGAGAGATCTTCCGGAAGCATATTCTGAAAAATGCGGCGATCCCCATTGTCCACGGTATCCCCGGCAGTGTGCTTTTTGCCATGACCGGTGCGATTATTACCGAGCGTGTGTATGTGGTGCCCGGCGCAGGTAACCTGCTGACAGAGGCAATTAACAAGTATGATAATGGCGTTATCGTGGGTGTGACATTGTTCTATGCGGTGCTGTCGGTAGTATCCATTATTCTGGGCGATATCCTGATGTCCATGGTAGATCCCAGAATCTCATTTACGAATAAGGACAGATAACGCTGTAGCCAAAGCTTTGGAGGATTGTTATGCAGTTGCAAGTTGAAGTTGAAGTACATGATGAACCTGTTAAGCCGGGGGATTTATCCGGTTTGGATATACCGATGGAGGAACTGTTCTCCAGAATAGATCACAATGACCTGGAATCCGAGAAGATTACGGCTCCCAGATATTCCTATTGGCATTCCGTATTCCGGGTATTCTTTAAGAAAAAGATTAATATTATCATACTGTCGATTCTGGTGCTGTTGATTGCCTTTACTTATATTTATCCTTGGTTTGCAGAGTATGATAAGTTTGGCAATCTGCTGGATTCCACGGCCAAGCATTTAAGCCCCGGCGCCGCTGTCAGTAAGTTTGGCCTGAATATCCACTGGATCCTGGGTACCGGCGCATCGGGGAACTCCACATTTGACGCTGTATGGTTTGGATCCCGGATTTCCGTATCCCTGGCATTTCTGTGCGCTGTCATCAATATGACTATTGGAGTGCTGATCGGTTCAGTATGGGGCTTTTCCAAAAAAGTAGATATGGTTATGACCAATGTGTATAATATCATTGCCAATGTACCCTATATTCTGCTGATTTCTGTAATTGTGATGATCTTTACCGCCAGTTTCTGGTCCATGGTGTTTGCCTTGACCGTTACAGGGTGGTTGGGTATTGCATACTTTATTCGTACTCAGGTGGTAATCATCCGGGACAGAGAGTATAATCTGGCTTCCCGTTGTCTGGGAACATCCACGCCCAAGATCGCTCTGCGGAATATTCTGCCTTTTATGACCTCCGTCATTGTGACTCTGGCCGCTACCGAGATTCCTTCCTATATCTCCTATGAGGTGTTTCTGGCTTATATCGGTATGGGAATGTCCGATATGTCACTGGGTCGTCTGATCTATGAGGCGGAGAGCGCCATGCTGACTCCCGGCTGGGAAATTGAGTTCTGGAGTCCGGTGGCGATATCGGCGATAATATCTGTTGTACTGTACGTGGTCGGACAGAATCTTGGTGATGCGTCCGATCCGAGAACACATATGTAAGAGGGGACAGACATGGCAGAGAAAAAGGTATTATTATCAATTAAAGATCTACAGGTGAAATTCCGTGTCCGTGGCCGTATTCTGACAGCTATCCGTGGAGTTTCTCTGGATATCTATGAGAATGAATCCATTGCCATCGTAGGGGAGTCCGGTTCGGGTAAATCGGTTTTTACCAAGACCTTTGCCGGTATGCTTGACAGCAATGGCTTTGTCAGCGACGGTTCCATCATTTTTAACGATGAGGAGCTGGCAGATACCCATGTTGCGCTGACGGGCTCGGCGAAAAGAGCCATTGCCAATGCAAAGCGCAGACTGGACAAGGCATCCAAACTGGAACTGGGCAAAGATATCTACTTGGAGATGGAAGCGCTGAAAAAAGAAAAGCATGACAAGGGCGATCTGGATCAGGACGAAGAAAAGCGGATGATAAAAGAGATCGCAGAGCTGGGAGCGAAGCGGACGGATGCTTATAATTTAAAGCAGACGCTTGATCCGAAAACGGACAGGGAAAAGATAAAGCAGCTTGGCAGGGACATCAAGGCAATGGATAAGCAGATTATGGCCCTGACAAAAAATATTGCGAAGGAAGCCCTTAAGGCAGAAAAAAACGTCAATGAAGATGCGGAATATATGGCGCAGTATAAGGCAAAAATTGCGGAGCTGCGTGCCCGGTATGACCATGCGGTTAAGGGTGAGATTTCCGATGAAACCAGGGCGAGAAATGAGATTCTGGCCAAAGAGGTGTACCTTTCCGTGGGCCGGTATGGCTATTTCAAGCGCATGAAGCTGATCAGGGATCTGTTAAAGGCGCTGGAAGAGGCGATGGAGCAGGGTAAGGATCTGAATGATGAACTGATCCGCAATGAAATATTTGATAAGGTTGCGTTCCGTGTGAGATATCTGGATGAAACGGCAAACCTTCTGCATGGCACCTGTATCTTGAATCTGGCGAAGGTACAATATGCCAAGGACTGGGGCCAGATCCGTGGGAAGCGGATCGCTACGGTATTTCAGGATCCCATGACATCGCTGAATCCGATCATTACCATCGGAAAGCAGATTACCTCCATCATTATGAAGCATCAGCAGTGCAGTGAGGAAGAAGCCAGAGCCAAGGCTTTGGAGCTCATGTATAAGGTAGGTATTCCCAATGCGGAGCAGCGTTTTGATGACTATCCTTTCCAGTATTCCGGCGGTATGAGACAGCGTATCGTAATTGCCATTGCCCTGTCCTGTCAGCCCAGGATCCTGATCTGTGACGAGCCTACAACGGCGCTGGATGTAACCATTCAGGCGCAGATTCTGCAGCTGATTAAGGATCTGCAGAAGGAATTCGGCTACACCATCGTATTTATTACCCATGATCTGGGAGTGGTAGCTAACATCGCAGATCGTGTGGCTGTGATGTACGCAGGGCAGATTGCGGAGCTGGGAACGGTGGAAGAGGTGTTCTATGATCCACGTCATCCTTATACCTGGGCGTTGTTGTCCTCCCTGCCGCAGCTGGCACAGAAAGACACGGTATTGTACTCGATTACAGGTACGCCGCCTTCTCTGTATAACAAGATTGTTGGGGATGCATTTGCCCCCCGTAATCCCTACTGTATGAAAATTGATACTCTGGTTGAACCGCCCATGTTCCAGGTCAGCGAGACACATTTTGCCAGGACCTGGCTGTTGGAGCCCAATGCGCCAAAGGTTGAAAAGCCTCAGATTATTCAGGATATACATGAGAAACTTGTAAAAGCATTCAATATTTAGGAAACGATAGGAGATTTAGATCGTGTCTAAGTCAAATCAGGAAAAAGAGATTCGTGCTTCTGTATTACCGGAGCATGGTCCTATAGATGAAAACGGTAAAGAAATTTTATTATCTGTAAAAAATCTGGATATTACCTTCGGCAAGGGAGATAATGCTGTCAAGGCAGTAAAGAATGCCTCCTTTGACATCTACAAGGGGGAAACCTTCTCACTGGTAGGGGAGTCGGGGTCCGGCAAGACAACCATCGGCAGAGCGGTAATTCGTGTGAATCCCTGTGCCGCAGGTGAGATTCTGTATAAGGGTGTGAAGATCAGCGGCAAGATTCCCAGGAAGCTGGATCGGGAGGTTATCCGTAATATCCAGATGGTGTTTCAGGATCCTGCAGCATCCCTGAATGAGCGTGCAACGGTGGATTATATCGTATCCGAAGGCCTGTATAATTTCCATCTGTATGAGAATGAGGCGGATCGTGTGCGCAAGGTGGAGAACATGATAAACGAGGTTGGCCTGCTGCCTGAGCATCTGACCCGTTATCCCCATGAGTTTTCCGGCGGCCAGCGGCAGAGGATCGGTCTGGCCCGTGCCATGGTAATGGAGCCGGAGCTGGTGGTGGCGGATGAGCCCATCTCTGCGTTGGATGTATCCATTCGTGCCCAGGTGCTGAATCTGATGAAGAAATTCCAGAGGGAGAAGGGAGTTACCTATCTCTTTATTGCCCATGACCTGTCCATCGTGCGGTTTATTTCCGACCGTATCGGTGTTATCTATAAGGGCAATATCGTGGAGGTGGCAGATGCGGAGGAACTGTTTGATTTCCCGCTGCATCCCTATACCCATTCCCTGATTTCTGCTATTCCGATCCCTGACCCCCGGCTGGAGAAGAATAAGGTGCTGTATACCTATGATCCTTCCATCCATGATTACAGCGAGGATCAGCCTGAGCTTGTATGCATCGGTCATAATCATTATGTATATGGCAACAAGAAGGAGATTGAGGAGTATAGAGCCATCCGTGAGAAGAATGAGCCGTTAAAGCCGATCACGATTCTGAAGCCCGGCGCATCTCAGCCGGTGCATGAAGAGATCAAGGTAACAGAGGAGATCAAGCTGCCCCCTGCCAGGGATACCGGCAGTGTATGGTATAAGATCGCATCCTTCCTGCTGCCCATCATCGGTCTGATTGCAGCACAGATATTTAAGAAGCATAATTATATCCGCAATTATAAAGCATGTAAAAAAGCGGCGATTGCCGGCCTGGTGTTCCTGCTGATTATTGTGGCATTATTCCTGCTGTTGCTGCTTTTGACCGTGATCTGAAACGATATAAAATAATAAGATGCAGTCTGACTGTGCTGCGTCTGCATAGGGGAGGTCGGGAGCTGCCGCTGCCGGAGGAGCTTTGTGCAGACAGCATGGTCAGATTTTCATTTTGCGGGGAATGTCATATTTGGGTAAGAAGGAGAAGAAACATCTATTATGGGAAAGGAAACGAGAAAGGATAACCGGGATCTTCCGCATCCGAAGCCGGTACAGAAGGTGGAACTGTCAGAGAATCATATTAAGCTGCGGATTGTGCTGACGGTGGTGTTTCTGGTGATCGGCGTATCTGCGCTGGTCTATGGAGTCCTGAGCTTTCTGGGAGGAGGCGACGGCGGCTGGCAGGAGATCTCGGCCAGTACCTCCGGAGAAAATCACTGCGGCGGAGAGTTCGTGTTTCAGTATGATGTGGGCGGCAGCGGCCTGTCGGTGAGAACGGAATACCGGCAGCTGACGGATCTGTACACGGAGACAATGATCCATGCCTATCAGTTGTTTCATACTCAATCCCCCTTTGATGGAATCACCAATCTCTATACCATTAACCATCATCCGGGTGAGGCGCTGACGGTGGAACCGGTGCTGTATGAGGCTTTTCAGATGCTGGAGGAGAGCGGCAGGAGAGAGCTTTATCTGGGGCCGGCGTATGTGCAGTACAACAATCTGTTCTATTGTCAGAGTGATGAGCAGACGATGGAATTTGATCCTTTTGTCAATCAGGAGGCAGCGACATACTATCAGGAACTGGCATCTTATGCCCGTGATCCGGAGTCTGTCCGCCTGGAACTGCTGGGAGACAATCAGGTGCGTCTGGCGCTGTCAGAGGACTACGCCCGGTATGCGGAGAGGGAGGGGATCACGGATTTCCTGGATTTTTCCTGGATGCGCAATGCGTTTATCATCGACTATGTTGCAGATACCCTGACGGCCCGGGGTTTTACCAGGGGCGTGCTGTCCAGCTACGACGGCTTTACCCGCAATCTGGATCAGAGGGGGATCGATTACTCCTACAATCTGTTTGACCGGCAGGGGCAGGTGATCTATCCTGCGGGAACTCTGCAGTATTCTCGGCCGATCAGTATGGTGTTCCTGCGGGATTATCCGATGAACAGTCTGGATGCCATGCATTATTATGAGTTGGAAAGCGGGGAGATTCGTTTCCCCTATGTGGATGTGGAGGATGGCCTGTGCAGGGCATCCCTGCACAATCTGGTGGGCTACAGCTATGAGGAGAGCTGTGTCGAAGTGCTGTTGGCCCTGATGCCGGTGTATATTGCGGATAATTTTGACGCATCCTCCCTGCAGGAATGGTCTGGCAAGGGTATTCACAGCATCTACTGTGAAGACGGTGTGATTCATCCCACTGAATCCGGGGTGACGGTTACGGATTTGTATGAGGGGTATCGGATGCAGACGGCTGAGCAGAAGTGATGTAAGAAATTCTGATGCCTGCGGCAAGGGCTGTTTATGTTTACCTCAGGAGAATGCCCCAAAGCAGGAACCTCCGCCCAATGAGCAAAACACGGCTGCGAAGCAGACGTAATAGCTGCGCAGCAGCGGGTTTTGCGAATGCAGCGTGGAGGGGCTGTAAATAGTAACTACCGCAGACCCATGGGCACATATTCTCGGTCTTTGCAGATCGGCTTATATGCAGGGCGGATGATTTTGCCGTTATTAGCCAGTTCCTCCAGGCGATGTGCGCTCCAGCCGGAGATTCGGGCAATGGCAAAGATGGGGGTGTACAATTCCAGCGGCAGGCCCAGCATATTGTAGACGAAACCGGAATAGAAGTCCACATTGATGCTGACGCCCTTGTACATCTGGCGCTCCTTTTCAATGATCCGGGGAGCCAGCCTCTCTACCAGGGAGTACAGGGAGAATTCCTTCTCCAGGCCTTTTTCCTGTGACAGCTTTTCCACAAAGCTCTTGAAAATTACGGCACGTGGATCGGATTTGGAGTAGACCGCATGGCCCACACCATAGATCAGTCCGGCGTGGTCAAAGGCGTCCTTGTTGAGCAAGCGCTTTAAGTAATTGCCCACTTCCTCCTCGTCGGCCCAGTCCTTTACTTCCTGCTTCATCTCCTCAAACATCTTCACAACCTTGATGTTGGCGCCGCCGTGGCGGGGGCCCTTTAAGGAGCCGATGGCTGCGGCAATGGCGGAATAGGTATCGGTCAGGGAAGAGGTCACCACATGGGTGGTAAAGGTGGAATTGTTTCCTCCGCCGTGTTCCATATGTAAAATCAAAGCGATATCCAGAATCTTGGCCTCCAGCGGCGTATAGGAGCTGTCCGGGCGCAGAATATGCAGAATATTTTCTGCGGTGGATTTTTCCGCCACCGGCTGGTGAATATACAGGCTGTTGCCGTCATGGTAGTGGCTGTAGGCCTGATAGCCGTAGATACTCAGCAGCGGGAAGAGACTGATCAGCTGCAGGCATTGACGCAGCACATTGGGCAGGGAGGTATCATCCGCCCTATCGTCGTAGGAATACAGGGTCAGCACGCTGCGGGCCAGCGTATTCATCATATCCTTGCTGGGTGCCTTCATAATAATATCTCTGACAAAGCTGGTGGGCAAAGTGCGGTACCCTGCCAGCATCTGCTTGAAGCTTTCCAACTCCTCGTGGTTGGGCAGCTTGTCAAACAGCAGCAGATAGGTGGCTTCCTCAAAACCAAAAGCCTCATCCTTCGGCAGACCTGCCACCAGATCCTTAACGTCGTAGCCCCGATAGAACAGGCGGCCGTGGGCAGGAACCTGCACGCCGTTTACGGTCTCCGTCGCACGGACGTCGGAAATATTGGTCAGTCCGGCCAGCACGCCTTTACCGTTTAAGTCGCGCAGTCCTCGTTTGACTTCATATTTTGTAAAAAGCTCCGTATCGATAATGCCTGCTTTTTCTGACATGGCGGCAAGCTTTAATAGCTCAGGAGTAATTTCGCAGTAACTGTTGTTATCCATGGGGATCCTCCTTTCTAAGACGGACGGAATGCTTCTGATGTGTCGTCCTATTGCAGAAATGTATCTGCCATAAGACTGCCGGGGTTTTCAGATCTGAAATTCAGTGGCAAATGACAGATAACGAAACATATTTATACTGTAACACGGGGCAAGAAAGGATTGCAAGTAAAAATAAGTTTTTTAAGAATATTTTTACAATTATTAAAAATATGTAAATATAGATTGTATAAATATGCAGGATACAATGTTTAATGAGAAAAAACATCGTTGCTGCGGAGGCTTGCGGGGAAGATTTTTCATGGGAGGGTATGGATTTTTGCAGAGAGAAGAGGTAAAATAAGCATGAATGTGTACCGGCAGCTGTGACGGCCGGATATATGCT
>CAZFYD010000073.1:5793-11697 GCA_964523315.1 uncultured Acetatifactor sp. | reverse complement strand
GGAACAGATATACAGCTTCTTACGAGCAAGCTCGACGAATCTGTGTATCTGTCCCAATCGGCTGTAAATAGTAACAAGTTTTTCGGTTAAAAGCCCAGGTTTTCCAGCGTTGTCATCAGCTGTATCGGTAAAAACGGCTTGACAATATAGGCGTCCGCTCCAAGGGAAATCGCTTTCTGCCGGATTTCCGATGAACTGTTTTCTGTAACGATTACGACCCGAACGGAGGGATTATTTTCCTTGACTTCCTTTAACAGATCAAGCCCGTTCTCATCGGGGAGCCGGGTCTCCAGAAACAGGATGTGCGGAATACGCTTTTGAAAACATTGTCTCAGTCGTTGGCCGTCTGTCACTGTGGCGGAGCACATAAAGTTCTCCCTTTCCAACAGATATTGCAGTACCGGTGCGGCCAGCGTAGGATCGCAGACCATAAAGACGCCCCGGTATTTGCGCCCCATCAATTCATCGGTGGTGACATGGAAATGATCCGCCAGTTTTATGAGCATTTCCATATTGGGCTGCGTAATATTGGCTTCCCACTTACGCAGTGTCCTTAAGGTGATTCCCAAATCAGCGGCCAAGGTCTTTTGTGAAATTCCCTGCCGGGTGCGGAGAGCTTGAAGCTGTGTTCCAATATCCATCAAATATTCCTCCTCTGTGAAAGCAATTTTAGATTAACTATAATTCTAAAGCATATTTCCGACAAACACAATAGAAAAGTTAAAGCGACGAGAAGGTTAAAGGCGGAAAGGTGTTGCGTAATTCTGGGGATTCCCATATAATAAGCTTATGATAATCAGGAGGTAACACTTATGCATTCACCCTTGGAGATTGCAAGAAACTATGTGGAAGTCAGTATTCATAAGACCAACCTGTCCGCTTTTAAGATGGTGGTTCTGGGCATGTTTGCCGGATTTTTCATCGGCTTTGCGGGGATTGCATCCACTACGGCATCCTCCACGATTGTCAATCCTTCAGCGGCAAAGCTGGTGGGGGCTGCGGTGTTCCCCGCAGGGATGGCCATGGTGCTGATTGCCGGAAGCGAGCTGTTTACGGGGAATACGCTGATTATTCTGGCGGTATTGGAGAAGAAGATCACGGCGTTTAAGATGCTGAAGAACTGGTTTTTTGTCTTTATCGGAAATTTTCTGGGAGCAGCGCTGGTGGCCCTGGGCGTGGTATATGGGCACACGCCGGATCTGTTTGGCGGAGATCTGGCGGGCAGCATTGTGGCAGCAGGCGCTTCGAGATGTAATCTCAGCTTCGCCGAAAGCCTGATCCGGGGGATTCTGTGTAACGTGCTGGTGTGTATTGCGGTGTGGATGTCTTTTGCCGCCAAGAATGTGTCCGGCAAGCTGATGACCAGCTTCTGGCCGGTGATGGTATTTGTACTCTGCGGATTTGAACACAGTGTGGCGGATATGTATTTCGGTACGGCGGCGCTGCTGGCCTCCCGGGAATACGGGATCGCAGCGGAGGGACTGACGCTGATGCGCTTCTTTACCAACTGCATCATCCCCGTGACGCTGGGCAATATTATCGGCGGCGCGGGCATTGTGGGCTGCGGCTATTGGCTGGGGTATCTGCGGCATACGCCTTTAAGTCCGGTATCCAGGGAACGGGAGCAGGAAGAGATTGATATTGCAGAGGAATATTAAGCGGCGAAAAGGAGGCTCAATATGGATTTGGATTCGCATATCACAGATATGGCAGGAGCACCCCCCGGACATTCAGCAGTAATCGTCAATTTTGTCTCTGCAATACGGAAACAGCTGAAAAACAGTACATGCTATGTGTATTCTGACAATGTGCAGTACAGATTCAGGACTGATGCCGGAGAGGACAAAACGGTTATCCCGGGTGAAAAATACGGGAGATGGCTGATGTGGGCGCTGACGGCGCTGTATGGAGCAGCCTGTCTGTATCTGTACTATATGCAGTCCATTCAGCCCATGGACTATAATAACCGGTATTTTCAGTCGGATCTGCCCTATCATATCAGTATGATCGTGGAGGACGGCTGGTATTACAGCTTTACGGCCTATGCCTATCAGGCGCTGTATTTCCTGTGCGGGAAGACCACGGTAGGGATCGCCCTGTTTCTGGCGGCAGTGACGGTGGCCTCCCTGCTGCTGACGGAGGTCCTGGTGCGCCGGATCCTGGGCAGCGGCAAAAGGAGCGCACTCACACTGGGCGCGGCGCTGACCCTGAATCTGGTTATGCCCTTCTACCTGGAACCGGCGGGCAGCTACCGCTATGTCAGCTATCAGTCCGGCAATCTGTGGCACAATTCCACCTATCTGTGTATGCGGCTGATGGCGCTGATCGTTCTGCTGTATTACCAGAAGCTGGAGGAAGGCTACCGGGAGAGAATCACCGCCGGGCAGTGGTGCGTGTTTGCCCTGCTTTTGGTGGTGTGCACCGGGGTTAAGCCCAGCTTCCTGACGGTTTTTGCGCCGGTGCTGGCGCTGAAGCTGCTGTGGGATCTGTGTCATGGGGCGCGTTTTAAGCAGGTATTTATGCTGGGGACTGCGGTGCTGCCGGCCTGCGGCGTGATGCTGTGGCAGAACGGGGTGCTGTTCGGCGCTGATACGGGCAATGGTTTTGCCCTTGATCCCTGGTATACCTTTTCCCTGCATGCGGATCGCCCCAAGCTGGCAGTGCTCTGCTCCCTGGCTTTCCCGCTGGTGGTGCTGGGCGCGAGCCTGCTGGCCACAGGCAGGGAGCAGTGGCGGCAGCTGCCGGCCTGTAAAGAGAGGGTCCTGCCGGGAAACCGGGATCAGCTCCGGCGCAGCCGCTGGTACGCTTTTGCCTGGGGGATGGCGCTGGTGGGATTTGCCGAGGCGCTGTGCCTGGTGGAGACGGGGAGCCGTTCCCGGGACGGAAATTTTCTGTGGGGATATCTCTTTGCCGTGTTTCTGCTGTATGTGGTGAGCCTGGTCAAATGGCTGTCCCTGTGGCATATCCGTTCTCTATTCGTTCGGGCGGCTGTGATTCTGGCCGGGCTGACGCTGCTCTATCAGCTCTGGTGCGGAGCCTATTTCTTTATCCGTCTGTTGAGCGGAGAAACTTATTTTATGATGGCCTGACGGACATTTTTATCGGGATTGGAGGATCGCATGAAATACATCATCAATCAGGACAATTATCATACCTTTGCCACCCTGGCGGTAAACCGGCTGGCTCCCAGAAGCTATTTTATCCCCTATCCGGACCGGGAGCAGGCCATGAAGGTCAGCGGCAGGGAAAAGCGTTATGCGTCGCCCAAGGTGATCTGCCTAAACGGTCAGTGGGACTTTCATTTCTATGCCAGACCGGCGCAGATGCCCAGGGTACTGGATACCCAGGAAGTAAGCTGGGACCGGATCCCGGTGCCGGGCTGCTGGCAGTTCCAGGGGTATGATAAACCCTTTTACGTGAACAGCCGCTACCAGTTCCCCTTTCAGCCGCCCAGAATCCCTGCTCTGGATCCGGTGGGGCCCGTCTTTGCCTGGATCGGCGCCGATCAGGGTATTGCCCCCCGGCGCAGGGATCCCGGCGAGGAATATAATTTTGTGGGCGTGTACCGGCATTTCTTTCGGGTGGAGGATCCCCGGAACAGACATGTGATCTCTTTCCTGGGCGTGGCCAGCTGTGTGGATCTGTATATAAATGGCAGCTTTGTGGGTTATTCCGAGGGTTCCCACAATACGGCGGAATTTGACGTGACGGATTTTCTGAATCCGGGAGAAAACGAATTGCTGGCCGTGGTGCACAGATGGTGCAACGGCTCCTATCTGGAATGTCAGGATATGTTCCGCAATAACGGAATTTTCCGGGATGTGCTGCTGCGGGTCAGTCAGGAGAGCGATATCTGGGATATTGCCTGGGAGACCCACAGCCGGGTGGCCGATGAGAGTTTGGCCGATGCGGCTGCGGGGGACTTCAGTACGATTTATGACGCTTCTGTCACTGCCACGCTCTATGGGGACAGCCCGGTGCGTTTTACGCTGCAGGGCCATGGTATCAATCAGACTCTGACCGGGGATACCCGGGAGCATGTGGCCCAGGTGACCTTCACGGAGCTTTTCGTCAGGGAGTGGAATGCGGAGGAGCCGGTGCTCTATGACCTCCTGATTGAGACAGAGACCTGCTGTGTCCGGGAAAGGGTGGGCTTTAAGCGGGTGACTGTGGACGGAAGGGTGTTCCGGATCAACGGCAGGCCGGTAAAGCTTCATGGCGTTAACCACCACGATACCAGCCCCACCGGCGGCTATACCATGACCCCGGCGGATATGGAGCGGGATATCCGCCTGTGCAGGGAATATAATATAGATACCATACGCGCTTCCCACTATCCCCCGGATCCCTATCTGCTGGAGCTGTGCGATGAGCTGGGCGTCTATGTGGTGGATGAAGCCGATCTGGAGACCCATGGCTGCTGGGCCCAGAGTCTGCCCCCGAATTACAACCATATCAGCAACGATCCGGCCTGGGAGCTGCATTACCTGGATCGTGCCCGCAGGCTTTTCCACCGGGATAAGCTCCATGCGTCCATCGTTATGTGGAGCCTGGGCAACGAATCCGGCGGCTGGCGCAATACGGACAGAATGTACCGCTATCTGAAAAAGAGAACCGATCTGCCCATCCACTATGAGAGCGTGATCCATACCCGGCGCAGAGCCTACGATGTGGGCAGCGAGATGTATCCGTCCGTGGAAAAGGTGCATCAGGTGGGAGAGGGTACACGAAATATACCCAAGCTCTGCGATCGGCCCTATTTCCTCTGCGAATACGCCCATGCCATGGGCGTAGGACCCGGCAATGCGGAGAGCTACTGGCAGGAGATCTACCGGTATGATAACCTGATGGGCGGCTGTGTCTGGGAGATGGTGGACCATGCGGTGCTGCACCCGGACGGCAGCTACACCTACGGCGGCGACCATGGGGAGTGGGAGCATGACGGCAATTTCTGTGTGGACGGCATTTTTTATCCGGATCGGACTCCCTCCACCGGGGCAAGGATCGTTAAACATCTCTACCGCCCCATCCGGGTGACGCGCGGGGAGGGCAATCTCTACGAAATCTTCAACACCACCGGCTTCACGCCGGGCAGCCGGTATGTGCTGCGCTGCAGGTGGAGCGACGGCAGGGAGACGGAGATCGTGCCGCAGGTAGGACCTCTGGAGAGAAAATGGATCCGCATTCTGCCGCCGGAGACCCGATCCAGGGATGGCTATCAGCGGATTGTGCAGGATCCCCGTCAGGAACTGCTGCTTGAGATCACCACGGTGGAAAAAGATACCGGCAGAGTGGCGGCGGTGGAACAGATCACCCTGCGGGAAGCGGCGCTGCCGAAGCCCGCCCGCAGCAGCCAGAAGCCGCTGCCCCCGATTCTGCAGGCGCAGGACGGACACTTCAGGCTGTATCTGGGGGATGGAGAGCTGCAGGCAGCCGATCCGTATACGATTTTGTTCAGGGCGCCTACGGACAATGATGTGGATCTGCTGCAGCGCTGCACTGTGGCGGACTATCTGGATCAGAAGGAGGAGATCCTGAGTGTGGATCGAAGGGAAATGCAGCTGAGAATAAAGACACGGATCACCTGCTCGGCGGGCAGCTTTCTGTGTACGGACACTTACGAATACTGCAGCGCAGGGATTCTGGTGACCAGCAGGCTGCATTGCGAACGCAGCAAAGGCAGAGGACGCAGCCTGCCCCGTTTCGGCAAGGCCTACCGGCTGGATCAGCGTTTTGACCGGGTGGCTTATTACGGAAGAAACGGGGAATCTTACGCCGATATGAAGGAGCACACCCAGATCGGTATGGTGACCTGCCGGGTGAAGGATATGACGGAGCCCAATATCCGGCCCCAGGAGAGCGGCAACCGCTGTGACTGCCAGTGGGCCAGCGTCAGTGACGGGC
>CAZFYD010000073.1:0-5693 GCA_964523315.1 uncultured Acetatifactor sp. | reverse complement strand
CCCCAGGAGAGCGGCAACCGCTGTGACTGCCAGTGGGCCAGCGTCAGTGACGGGCAGCTGCGGATCAGCTTTCAGGCGGTGGATCGTCCCTATGAGCTGGGAATCAAGCCCTACAGCGATCGCCAGCTGCTGCAGATGAAGCACCGGGAGGACGAACAGAGTACCGGCACCTACGTGACCATATCGGCCTTTCAGCAAGGCATCGGTACCGGCAGCTGCGGCCCGGCTGCGGCGCCCCGGTACTGTTATGCGCCGGATCGGGAATATCAGCTCCGTTTTCTGATTCAGGTTCAGGAAGAGCAGGGGTTATAAGCTGTCCCACATTTCCAGCATTGCAGTGATCCTCTGGCTGTAGGTGTGTTTTTCCGCTACCTCCCGATACGCCGCTGTCCTTACCCTTTCCCGTTCCTCGTGGCTGTTTCCGTATCGGACAAGGGCCTGACTGAACTCTGCGGCGTTTGTGAAGTACACGAGATTTTCATCCCGTTTGAAAAAATAGGCGTAATCTCTCTGAAAGCCGCAGAGCGGGAATCCCCCGGCCGCAATCACCTCCAGTACGTCCCGGGGGATGGCGTGATGCGTCACATGGGGCGCAAGCACCAGGGTAAATTCTTTCTCCGCATATATGCGCCGTCTTTCGCCCGCATCCTCCACATAGGCTCTCTTTATCGCCTTACAGTCCGGGAAATCCCCGTCCGTATACAGGGTGAGGAGATCCCCGAAATTCTGAAAGAAAATCTTTTGCTGCAGGCCGGTGCAGGCCGGTGCGAGAGCGTCGTCCGCAACGAACAGTCTCTGCATTTCCGGCAGAAGCTGCGCCGGAACAGAGCAGCACGCCATCAGCTCCCTCTGCACCCGGGACAGCAGTCCTTCCTCCAGGATGCTGACGCCGTACAGCACTCGCTGGGCGTGGAGAAACGCCTCCAGATACCCCTTGGCGTACAGGGACATGCCCTCCGTGCACAGGGTCTGCTTTGGATATCTGCCGATGAAACAGACCTCCCTCTCGAGGGGCTCGGTCCGTACCGGAGCTGAAAGCTCCACGCCATCCGGGAGGAAAAAAGCCTTCCGCACGCCCATCCGCTGAAGCTTCTCCACCAGATAGCTGTCGCAGATTCCCAGATAATTGCAGGAGTTTCTGACCGATGGGGCGTACAGATCGTAATTGGGGAGCTGCAGCGTCCAGCAGCAGTAGGGTATGCCCTCCCGCTGGCACCAGTCGGAGATATCCCGGAAAAAATTGACGGAAAAAACGATATCCCCCATCCTGCCGCCTGCCGGCTCCTCCCAAATCCGCGCAGCCCGCTCCACTGTGTCCACCTCTATTCCCAGAGCCGTCATCGCGCGGATCACAGCCCCGTCCTGCTCATAACCCCATCTGATATATGTCAGCTTCATTCTCGTCTCCTTTTTCTGACACAGCCGTTTAGCCGGTCACCAGATCCTTTACTCCGGAAAGCTCCCATATCCGGTTCAGCTGATGCTCATAGCTGAATTTGTCTTTCGCAATCTTATAGCCGTTTTGCCGGATCCTCTCCGCCTCCTTCTCATGCGCCAGATAATAGCCGCACTTGTCCACAGCCTCCTCTGCGGAGCTGTAGATCAGCAGATCTCTTCCGTCCTCAAAATACTCCAGCAAATCCTCCTGGTAGTTCGTCAGCGCCAGCGCCCGGCATCCCAGAATGTCGATCACACGCTGGGGGACGCCCCGGCGGATGGTGCGGAGGGTGATATTGAGGTTGATCCTGCTGCATTTGAAGACCAGGGGCATATGCTCCACATAGTCCACCACGCCCATCTCCTTCACATGGGGCAGATTCTGTTTCCCGGGGCAGTACAGGTTCACCCCGTGGTGCCTTGCCAGGGCGGTCAGCAGCAGCACCCGCTCCTTGTTGGTCACCGCCTTGGCGAGAAAAAGCTGGAAAGCATGGGTTTTCAGTTCCTCCACATCGTTTAGGAAATTGTCATTGATATTTGCCAGCAGCGCCTCCGTCACCTGGGGATTGCACAGCCGCCTGATCACATTCTCATTGATCAGCTCCCCTATCAGGAAGGTCCCGTAGACATTTAACTGGGTATTGATAATTGCGGCGATATAGCCCGCCCCGTACTCGTCGAACAGCGGAAACATCTTATCCATATCCGACTGGTAGAGCTGTCCCACAAAGGAGATGTCACGCCGGTACTTCATCTGTTCCATCGGCGTGGGGCGCATCCTGCTTAAGCGCCCGGTATCCACGGCCAGCGGCAGATGATAGATATTTGATAAACCGCAGCTCTTAAAAAGGTCATATTCATAGGAGTCAAACACAAAAATCCGGTTGGTGTCCAGCGCCAGGGACGGCCTGTAGCCGCCAAGCGCAGGGGAATCATAGCTCCAGCTCAGATAGAGCATGCCCCGCTCGTTTGCCGCTGCCGCCAGATCATCAAAGAAGTTGATGGAAAAAATCGCGTCATATTTTTTCCCCTCAAGCGCCCTAGCCAGCTCCTCCCGGAAAGCCTCCCGGCTGCCCTCTGACCGGGGGGAAGCCTTTGCCCGAAAGATGTCAAAGGCGATGTTCTGTCTCTGAAACGCGTGATACAGATCGTTTTTCGTGATAAAGGACCATTCATAAACCAAAAGTTTCATCCTGCCGCTCCATTTTGATCGATTGCTGTGAATTGTCTGGGATGGGAACGGGCGGCGCAGAAAACTGCGCCGCCCGTCTTCGTACCCTTGCCGTTATGCGTTTTTTCCCAACCGAAACTCCTAGCTGAGCAGGGAAAGCACGCCCTGATTGCTCTGGTTGGCCTGTGCCAGCATAGCCTGGCCGGCCTGCGCCAGAATATTGTTGTTGGAATACTGCACCATCTCGGTGGCCATATCCGTGTCACGGATCGCACTCTCGGCGGAGGTGGTGTTCTCCACTACATTGTCCAGATTATTGATGGTGTGCTCTAAGCGGTTCTGGATGGCGCCCATCTGCGCTCTCTGATCGGACACCTTGTTCAGAGCGGCCTTGATGGTCTCGATAGCGTTCAGCGCATTGGTGTCGTCCTCGCCGTCCACCCGCAGTCCCGTTACGCCCAGAATATCGGCGCTCATTGCCTTAATGTCCAGAGAGATCTGGTTGTTCTCAGTGGCGTCAGCGCCCACGTGCAGCGTCAGGGTCAGCGCCCCCACATCAAATTTGTCGGAGGAATCCACCATCTTATCCACATCTGCCTGGGTTGCAGCTCTGAGGCTGGTGACGCCATCGCCGGTCTTCACATACAGCCCGGCGTCAGGATCCAGCTTGCCGTCATTGCTGATATACTTATCCAGCCCATTTGCGGAGATCTCGTTGCCATCCTTGTCTACGAACTGAACCTGTCCTGTGGTCTTGTACTCATTATAATCGACAGACTTAGTAGTATCAAAATTCGCAGTTGTAAGTTCCTTATAATAATTTGAAAGGTTAGTCTTGTCTCCAATGCTAGTGCCCTTTTCCACCTTGTTACCCTGAGAATCATATACATCGGATTGCAGGATATATGTCGACGCAACTGCTCCCGAAGCTTTTACCGTCTGCATCGCATTGATCGTATTCTCAGAAGTAACCATTGAATAATAAGTTCCGGTAGGATCATAAACTGAGCCACTGGATACCTCATAGTATTCACCATCATCACCTTTTTGGAAATAACCAGTTGTGGTAAATACGCTTTCCTTGGCAAGATAGGCTACAGAGTCGATCTTTGAGTCCAAAGCAATCCCAGCCTGCACGCCTGTGCTGTCGGAGTAATAGGTCTTCGTGGAGTCCACTGCATCAAGCAATGTCCCCTTTGCCATCGTCTTCACCTGACCGTCCTCCACATAGTACAGATCCTGACTGGTTATTTCCACGTCCTTGTACTTGAAGTTGGTATCCGCCTCCGCATTCACATCGCCCTTGAGCAGATAGGTCTCGTTGAACTTGGTGGTCTCGGACACACGGTCGATCTCAGTGGTCAGCTGGTCGATCTCGCTCTGGATAGCGTCACGGTCGGACTCTGACATCGTGCCGTTGCCCGCTTTCACTGCCAGCTCGTTCATTCTCTGGAGCATATCCTGCACTTCGCTCAGCGCGCCCTCAGCGGTCTGCACTGCGCTGATGCCGTCCTGCGCATTGGCGGAAGCCTGGGTCAGTCCCCTGATCTGCTTTCTCATCTTCTCGGAGATTGCCAGCCCTGCAGCGTCATCCGCCGCGCGGTTGATCTTGTAGCCGGAAGAGAGCTTCTCGGTGGACTTCGCCTGAGACGCCGTGGTCAGGCCGAGCATTCTGTTGGAATTCATCGCTGTTAAATTGTGTTGTACTACCATAATCTTACCTCCATGTTGTTTGTCCGGGCAAATCCGTTTGCCTCGGATTGCTTGGTTTAGGCTGCTTTGTCATCCGTTACGCCGCAGCCGGGTTACTGATACTGCTTTTATAATGACCGGGGGACAGGAGTCGGGCCCTGACTGTCTGCCTGTACTCCCCGATTATTATCTGAAATGGTTCTGACGCATACCTGCGCCGCTTTCCGCTTTCGCTGCCCGTCCGGCGGGCTTGTAATCCGGTTCCCGGTAATACTTCGGAAGCTTTGCTCTCTCCTCCGGGTCCGTGGTCTTCGCCTCGATCACTGCGCTCCTCACCACATCCACATCCTTGGGCGCATCTATCATGATTCGCAGATGGTTCTTGGTGCCGCCCAAAAAGATAATTTTGATATTCTCCCCAATCATCAGATACTCCTCCGGGCTTACTGTCAGTCTTAACATGTCTGGCTCCTCCTTTCCTCCGGGAGCCATTCTTCTCTGTGAGAAGTCCGACATCCCTGTCCTCTTTCCGCCTCCCTGCCGCAGGGTGCGATGCAACCATTTGCTTGAAAATGTTTCATCCTTCGTGATTGCGAAGCAATCATGATAAAATCAGGGGGAAAACAGTCTGCAAACCATATTTCAAATATTTTAAGGAGGAATCTGCTATGAGCACGACACAGCCAATCCGAAGCCGAGAGCTTTTGCAAACTTTTAAGGAGTATTACCGCCATGATAAGCCCAATCTGCGCAATTATGCGCTGATTGTCATCGGGCTCAACACAGCGCTGCGTATCAACGACATTCTGCATCTGAAATGGGAGGATGTGCTTGACGGGAAACAGGTGCGCAGGCATATCACCGTGAGGGAGCGTAAGACAGGAAAGGAAAACCGTATTCTGTTAAATGATGAAGCCAGACGTGTCCTGAAGGACTACCATGGCAAGGCAAAAAAGACAGCGCTCTACTGCTCCGGCAACCCTTATGTGTTTCCAAGCCCCGTGAAGGAGGGAGAGCCCCTGTCCCGTTTTCAGGCGTACCGGGTGATACGCGCTGCCGCCCGGCAGCTGGGACTTAAGGAGCATATCAGCTGCCACTCTCTGCGCAAAACCTTTGGGTATCATGCGTGGAAACAGGGAGTGCAGCCTGCCCTGCTGATGAATATTTATAACCATTCTTCCTACCGGATCACAGTGAGATATCTGTGCATTGATCAGGAGGACAGGGACGAGGTCTTCCGGCGAATACGGCTCTGAGCCGCTGACAGCTGCATAGTGCGATCCGATTTTAAGGCTGCCCATGGGACGGCCTTTTTCCGATGGGAAAGTATGAAACTGATGTTTCATATACGGATTTGTGCAGTATCGCAAGCACGGCTTGCGATATGCATGGA
>CAZFYD010000072.1:0-11728 GCA_964523315.1 uncultured Acetatifactor sp. | reverse complement strand
AGCAAGCTCGACGAATCTGTGTATCTGTCCAAATCGGCTGTAAATAGTAACAAAATTCTTACAAAAAAATGCAATTCGTGCTAGGCGAGTTGCATTTTTTGTGTTATAATAGCCAAGACATTAATCATGGGGGCATTTGTGATTTTTTTGAAAATCCCCAGTTAATTTGTTATTATTTATTCATTATAAATGGAGGGCTGAAACATGAGTACTACTTCAAAAGCGAGTCAAAGAATAGAAGCTTTACTCGATGCAAACAGTTTCGTTGAGATCGGCGCCCTGGTAACTGCCAGAGCAACAGATTTCAATTTGAAACAGAATGAAACTCCTTCAGACGGTGTGGTTACCGGCTATGGAGTGATAGACGGGAATCTTGTCTATGTGTACAGCCAGGATGCGTCCGTGATGAACGGAACTGTTGGGGAAATGCACGCAAAGAAGATTGCCCGTCTTTATGATCTGGCCATGAAGACCGGAGCGCCTGTGATCGGATTGATCGATTCCGCAGGGCTTCGTCTGCAGGAGGCTACGGATGCGCTGAATGCTTTTGGCGAGATCTATTTGAAGCAAACCCTGGCTTCAGGAGTGATCCCTCAGATCACAGCAATCTTCGGCACCTGCGGCGGCGGTCTGGGACTGTTCCCGACCATGACCGACTTTACCTTTATGGAAGAGAAGAGCGCCAAGCTGTTTGTGAACGCACCCAATGCACTGGACGGCAATGTGATTACCAAGTGCGATTCTTCCTCCGCAGAGTTTCAGGCGAAGGAGAGCGGTATTGTGGATGTAACCGGTGACGAGGATACCATTCTGGCAGGTATCAGAAAGCTGGTAGGTTTCCTGCCTTCCAACAATCAGGAAGCAGCTGTGGAGGAGTGCAGCGATGATTTAAACAGAGCAACCGCAGAGCTGGCAGGCTGTGTGGGGGATACCTCTGTATTCCTGGCTATTCTGGCAGACGGCAACGATTTTCTGGAGGTTAAATCCGGTTATGCCAGAAATATGGTGACCGGCTTTATCCGATTAAACGGCGCTACCGTAGGCTGCGTGGCTAATCGCAGCGAGGTATATGATGAAGAGGGCAAGGTGGCAGAGAAGCTGGACGCCGTGCTTACCTCCCGGGGCTGTGAAAAAGCAGCGGATTTCATCAATTTCTGCGACAGCTTCAATATCCCGGTGCTGTCCCTGACCAATGTAAAGGGCTATGAGGCGACCGTGTGCTCCGAGAAAGGCATTGCCAGAGCAGCGGCTAAGCTTACATACGCTTTCGCCAATGCAACAGTTCCGAAGGTAAACCTGATTTTGGACAAGGCTTACGGCACCGCTTATGTGGCAATGAATTCCAAGGCCATCGGCGCAGATCTGACTATTGCATGGCCTGATGCACAGATCGGCACCATGGATGCCAAGCTGGCAGCAAAGATTATGTATGACGGACAGGGGGCAGAGGTAATTGATGCCAAGGCTGCTGAATACGCAGCGCTGCAGACCAGTGCAGCCGGTGCAGCAAAGAGAGGATATGTGGATCAGATCGTAGAAGCGGCAGATACCAGAAAATATGTGATCGGCGCTTTTGAAATGTTATGCACAAAGAGTGAAGACCGTCCGGCAAAGAAGCATGGAACTGTATAGAAAGGGTGTTTAGTATGAAGAAATTATCAGTAATCATCTGCACGATGGCCTGTGCCCTTGGTCTGACAGCCTGCGGAAGTGATCTTGGGAATAAAATGGCGACAGCAGCTCTGAATACCGTGATCGGTATGGGCACTGTGTTTGTCGTTCTGATCCTGATTATTTTCATTATTTCGCTGTTCCGGTTTATTCCGATCATCCAGGATAAGGTGGCGCAGAGAAAGGCAAAGAAGACAGGCAATGCGAGTATCGACAACACCATTGCACAGATCGTGGAAAAGGAAGAGAATGCTGATCTGTCCGATGATCTGGAACTGGTAGCCGTGATCGCAGCAGCGATTGCCGCCAGTGAAGGGGCCGCTTCTGCTGACGGTTTCGTGGTGAGAAGCATTCGTAAAGCAAGCAGAGCAAGAAATCTCAGATAAGTATAAAAGAAAATTGGAGGAAACAAGTATGAAAAATTATACCATTACCGTAAATGGCAACGTATATGACGTAGTAGTAGAAGAAGGAGCATCCGCAGCCGCTCCCGTGGCCGCTCCCGTGGCACCTAAGGCGGCACCCAAGGCGCCTGCAGCAGCACCCAAGGCAGCAGGCGGCGCAGGCAGTGTGAAAATCGAGGCCGGTGCAGCCGGTAAGGTATTTAAGGTAGAGGCTAAGGTAGGACAGGCTGTCAAGGCTGGTGATCCTGTCGTGATTCTGGAGGCAATGAAGATGGAGATCCCTGTTGTTGCGCCTCAGGACGGCACTGTGGCAAGCATTGATGCAGCTGTGGGAGATGCAGTTGAGGCCGGTGCGGTACTGGCTACCATGAACTAAGCATTCCGTATTTAAGACGGAATGAATCACAACAGGAGGTCAACACATGGAGTATATAGCTGATACGCTCAACAATCTGATCCACCAGACAGCGTTTTTCAACCTGACCTGGGGAAATTATGTGATGATTGTTGTTGCGTGTGTTTTTCTTTACTTAGCTATCCGTAAAGGGTTTGAGCCTTTGCTGCTCACCCCGATAGCATTCGGTATGCTGCTGGTAAATATCTACCCTGATATTATGCTGCCCATTGAGGAATCCACCACCGGGGCAGGCGGCTTACTGTATTATTTTTACTTGCTGGATGAATGGGCAATTCTGCCGTCCCTGATCTTTATGGGCGTGGGCGCAATGACCGATTTCGGCCCCCTGATCGCCAATCCCAAGAGCTTTCTGCTGGGGGCAGCGGCACAGTTTGGTATTTTCATGGCTTATTTCGGAGCTATCCTTATGGGCTTTAACGACAAGGCTGCTGCGGCCATTTCCATCATCGGCGGTGCAGACGGACCGACATCTATTTTCCTGGCCGGTAAGCTGGGGCAGACGGCCATCATGGGTCCTATTGCCGTGGCGGCATATTCCTATATGTCTCTGGTGCCCATTATTCAGCCGCCCATCATGAAGCTGCTGACCACGGAGAAGGAGAGAAAGATCAAGATGGATCAGCTCCGCCCGGTAACCAAGCTGGAGAAGATCCTGTTCCCTGTTATTGTTACTATTGTGGTATGTATGATCCTGCCCACCACGGCGCCCCTGGTTGGTATGCTGATGCTGGGCAACCTGTTCAGAGAGTCCGGCGTGGTGAGACAGCTGACAGATACGGCTTCCAATGCTTTGATGTACATCGTGGTTATCCTGCTGGGTACTTCCGTAGGCGCTACCACCAGTGCAGAAGCTTTCCTGAACTGGGATACCATCAAGATTGTTATCCTGGGTCTGATTGCCTTTGCTTTCGGTACAGCGGCAGGGGTTCTGTTTGGCAAGCTGATGTGCGTTGCCACCAAGGGCAAGGTAAACCCGCTGATCGGTTCTGCTGGCGTATCCGCAGTGCCTATGGCAGCTCGTGTATCCCAGAAGGTTGGTGCGGAAGCAGATCCCACCAATTTCCTGCTGATGCATGCTATGGGGCCTAATGTGGCCGGCGTTATCGGCACCGCCGTTGCAGCCGGAACCTTTATGGCGATTTTCGGAGTATTCTAAGCTGTCAGAATACAGTCCGGTTACGGAACTATAAACAGTAATCAGCCGGTCAGTGCCTGAAATACATACCGGTCAAACGGACGGGATTTATTTCGCCGCAATGGTACTGGAAGGCTGTTTACGGAACTCAATATAGGAGGACACGTGAATGTCAGAACAAGTTAAAAAACCGATTAAAATAACGGAAACCATACTGCGTGATGCCCACCAGTCTCTTATCGCTACCAGAATGCCTACCGAGTTCATGCTTCCCATCGTGGAGAAGATGGACCAGGTCGGCTACCACTCCGTGGAATGCTGGGGCGGCGCAACCTTTGATGCATCCTTAAGATTCCTGAAGGAAGATCCCTGGGACAGACTGCGCAAGCTCCGTGACGGTTTCAAGAAGACCAAGCTGCAGATGCTTTTCCGCGGTCAGAATATCTTAGGCTACAGACCCTATGCAGATGATGTGGTGGATGCATTCGTACAGAAATCCATCGCTAATGGTATTGATATCATTCGTATTTTCGACTGCCTGAACTATCTGCCCAACCTGCAGGAGGCGGTAAATGCCACCAACAAGATGAAGCAGCAGGAGGGCAGAGGCCATGCACAGGTAGCTCTGTCCTATACCCTGGGTGATGCTTATACTTTGGAATACTGGGCAGATATGGCAAAGAAGATCGAGGAGATGGGTGCGGATTCCATCTGTATCAAGGATATGGCAGGCCTGCTGGTGCCTTACAAGGCATCCGAACTGATCGCTGCCATGAAGGAGAACACCAGGCTTCCCATCCAGCTGCATACCCACTACACCTCCGGCGTGGCAAGCATGACCTATCTGAAGGCTGTAGAGGCCGGCGTGGATGTGATCGATACGGCAATGAGCCCCTTCGCAATGGGTACATCTCAGCCTGCTACGGAGGTAATGGTGGAGACCTTCAGAGGAACTCCCTATGATACCGGTTTTGACCAGAATCTGCTGGCAGAGATCGCAGATTACTTCCGTCCTTACAGGGATGAGTGTTTAAAGAACGGCCTGCTCAATCCCAAGGTTATGGGTGTGGATATCAAGACTCTGCTGTATCAGGTACCCGGTGGTATGCTGTCCAACATGGTGAGTCAGTTAAAGGAGCAGAATGCGGAGGACAAGTACTATGATGTGTTGAAGGAGATTCCTCAGGTGCGTAAGGATCTGGGCGAACCCCCTCTGGTTACTCCTTCCTCCCAGATTGTAGGTACGCAGGCAGTGTTCAACGTGCTGATGGGTGAGAGATATAAGATGGCAACTAAGGAGACCAAGGCAGTGCTGAGAGGCGAATACGGTCAAACCGTTAAGCCCATGAGTCAGGAAGTTATCGACAAGGTTATTCCCGGTGAGACCAGACTGACCGGACGTTTTGCCGATACTCTGGGCAACGAGATGGATAAGCTGGAGAGCGAGATGAAGGAATGGAAACAGCAGGATGAGGATGTGCTGTCCTACGCATTGTTCCCTCAGGTAGCTACCGATTTCTTCAAATATCGTCAGGCACAGCAGGAAAAGGTGGATATGACTCAGGCCGATACTAAAAACGGCGCATATCCGGTATAAAGAGCGTGAAAAGGAAATATGTGATCTGCAGGCCCCGGTTCGGCAAGAACCGGGGCTTTTAAAAGCTCTGTCATGGCGGCAGGTTACTATTTGCAGCTCCTCCACGCCGCATTCGCAAAACCCGCTGCTGCGCAGCTTTTACGTCTGCTATCGCAGCCGTGTTTTGCTTATTAGGTGGAGGTTCCTGCTTCGCAGTCAGATTTGGAACAGATATACATCTTCAGCCTGCTGATTTTCGTATTGACACAGGGCAGAGATGATGCTATGATCGTATGTATGCTTACGAATCGAGACAGATGATGGATCAGGAATGCGATGAAACAGCATAAATGAAATAGTACAGGGAGATTGAGAGAAGATGTTATTGGTGAGTATTCTTGTGCCGGTTTATAATGCAGAGAAAACAGTCGAGCGATGTATAAACAGTATACTGAATCAGTCGTATAAGGATTTTGAACTGCTGCTGTTGGATGACGGAAGCACAGATGCTTCCGGGAGGATCTGTGATACTTTCGCAGAAAAGGATCAGCGCATTCGGGTGCTGCACAAAGAAAATTCGGGAGTTTCCGACACACGCAATCAGGGGATCGCCATGGCGAAGGGAGAATACCTGCAATTTGCGGACAGCGATGACTGGCTCACTTTGGATGCTACGGAGTTCTTTGTTCGCACTGCCACAGAATACCGATGTGATATGGTTATTGCGGACTTTTACAGGGTAATTGGAGAACGTGTTGCACAGAAAGGGGATATTGAAAAGGACGGCATGATGGATAGAAGCGGCTATGCTGCGAGTATGATGCAGAAGCCTGCAGATTTTTATTATGGAGTTCTCTGGAATAAATTTTATAAACGATCCATCATAGAAGAGCACAATATAAAGATGGACACTTCCGTCAGCTGGTGTGAGGATTTTATGTTCAATATGGAATACGTCCGCCATAGCAATACGATCTATGCGCTGAAGGTGCCGGTATATTATTATGTAAAGACTAAGGATTCTCTGGTTTCGCAAGGGCTCAGCATGAAAAAAACGATTCAGATGAAGCTTAACGTATTTACCTATTATAACAATTTTTACAAGGATGTTTTGGGTCAAGAGGATTATGAAAGAAGAAGAGGACGGATATATCGTTTCCTGTTTGACGCTGCCAGTGATGGAAATGTATTGCCGTTAAGCTTAATGGGAAATTACAGACTTGGAGATGAGAGAACAAATATCAGCGAGAGCGTACAGGAGGGCGAGGGTACTTTCTTTGAGCTTTACAGAGAAAGGAAGCTGCAGGAAAAATTATTCGATATTGTGGCGTTGAGAAATGACATGATGACGATGGATGTAAAGGTATTGTATTTCTTAAGCCAGCCGCATGAAAACTGTACATTAAAAGAGATGGCGGATATTTTGAACATTTCCAGGAGGCAGTTATCCGGCAGTATCCAAAGAATGATATCCAAAGAGATGATTGCGGTTCAGGAGGATAAAGAATATGCGGTGACACCGGAAGCGGAAAATATCCTGTCGGAAATATTGTTTGTGCTGTGCGATCTGGAGCAGATCCAATACGAAGGCTTTTCCCGGGAAGAAATTGAGCTATATGAAAGGCTGGATGAAATGCGGAAGAAAAATATAAGGAAAGCACTCAGAACATAAACGGTAAGGAGGAGAGAAAGGTGGCAGCAGAGAATTTGGAACTTGAGCTCCGTATTCTATCGAACTTAATCTACCATAAATTGAACCGGATGACAATGGAGAGAGAGAGTCTGACGATTCATCAATGTTGGATTTTACAGCATTTAGCGGATAACCCGGAAAAGGAAATCTATCAGAAGGATATTGAACGGCTTTTTTCGATTAAGCGCTCTACAGCAAACCAAATGCTTCGCACAATGGAATCGAGAGGTTATATCCGGAGAACGGTGTCAGATGAGGATGCCCGCAGAAATATCCTGACAGTGACAGGGGAGGGCGTCACTGCCTGCGAAAATATTATGAAAAATCAGCAGCAGCTCCTGTTAAAACTGCATGAAGATATTCCGGAGAGTGAATTGGAGCTGTTTCAGAGAACCCTGCGAAAGCTGTGGAGCAATATTGAGCAATGACTGCGCGGCTTGCAGACTTGACAAAAACAGGGGAATTCTGTAAAATAACAAGTGTTATACGATTTAGCCCTTTTATCAGCAGGAGAAACGATATGCCAAGGAAAGAAAGTATTACCATAGAACAGATATTGGATACGGCATTTGCCATGACCCGGGAGGAGGGCTTTGCCAGTGTGACCGCCCGGAAGGTGGCGGCGAGAGCGGGCTGTTCCACGCAGCCGATTTTCCGGGTATATAAAAATATGGAAGAGCTGTGGGATGCTGTCTATGAAAAAGCGGCGGTGTTTTTTCAGGATTATTACGGCCTCTATCCACGGATGTCCCATATCCCCTTTGTCAATCTGGGGATGGCCTACATTGCCTTTGCCAGGGAGGAAGGGCATCTCTTTGAGCTCCTTTTTCTCTCCCGGAGAGAAAACAGAAAGAGCATGTATGATCTGTTAAACGGCGAGGAGGGAAATGTGCTGTATGAAATTAACAGAGCCAGGGCGGAGGGCTGCAGCCGTCCCCAGGAGGTCTTTATGCGAATGTGGATTTTTATTCACGGCAGTGCCTGCATGACGCTGACCGGGGATTATGATCTGACAAATGTGGAGACGCTGTCCGTACTGAAACAGGTTTACGGACAGTTTGCCAATAGTTAGGAGGAGTATTGGGAATGCAGGTGAATGTGCTTGACAGGATCAGAGAACAATATGACGGCATGAGCAAGGGACATAAAAAAATTGCTTCCTTTATTCTGGAGCATTATGATCAGGCTGTATTTATGACGGCGGCCCGGCTGGGAGATGCTCTGCGGATCAGCGAGTCCACAGTGGTGCGCTTTGCGTCGGGGATCGGCTATACCGGCTATCCTGAGTTTCAGCGGGCTCTGGAGGAATGCGTGCAGAATAAGCTCAGCAGTGTGCAGAAGATTGATGCCAAGTACGGGCACAGTACCCAGTCGGAGATCCTGGCATCAGTGCTGACGGCGGATATTGAGAAGCTGCAGCACACCATACGGCATCTGGATGCGGCAGCCTTTGAAACGGCAGTGGATGCGATCCTGACAGCGGATCATATCTATATCATGGGACTGCGCAGCAACGAGCCTCTGGCAGAATTTCTGCACTTTTATCTGAACATGATCCGGGGAAATGTCGTGCTGCTGAAGACCACCAGCGTCAGCGAGACCTTTGAACAGATGATCCGTATCGATGAGAAGGACTGCTTTATCGGGATCAGTTTTCCCCGTTATTCCATGCGCACTCTGAAAGCCATGGAATTTGCCAACGACAGGAATGCCAAGGTGATCGCCGTCACCGATTCCATTCATTCTCCGATGAACCTGTATTCTTCCTGCAATTTGCTGGCCCGCAGCGATATGGTTTCCATCGTGGACTCCCTGGTGGCGCCCTTAAGCGTGATTAACGCCCTGGTGGTGGCTCTGTGCCTGAAATGCCCTCAGGAGGTGAAGCAGAATCTGGAGATGCTGGAGGAGACCTGGAACAACTATCAGGTATACTTAAATGACGAGATCAATTTTATTGATGATGAGCCGATCTTAAATTATTCTCTGAGAAAAGAGGAGTAAGGCGATGCATATAATCGTGGTGGGGGGCGGCGCCGCCGGTATGATTTCAGCTATAGCCGCAGCCGGGGCGGGGGCCCGTGTGAAGCTGCTGGAGCAGAATGAAAAGCTGGGCAAGAAGCTGTTTATTACCGGCAAGGGCAGGTGCAATGTGACCAATGCCGGGGATATGGAGCAGCTGCTTTCCCATGTGATGACCAACGAGAATTTTTTATACAGTGCTTTTTACGGGTTTGACAACCGGGCGATAATGGAACTGCTGGAGGCCGAGGGCTGTCCCTTAAAGGTGGAGCGGGGAGAGCGGGTGTTTCCGGTGAGCGACCATTCTTCCGATATTATCGGGGCGCTGACCCGGGCGCTGAAACGCCTGCAGGTGGAGATCCTGCTGCATACCCGGGTAAAGAAATTGTGGTGGGAGGATGCAGAGGACCGGGGGCGGATCCGGGGAGTCGTACTTGCGGACGGGAAAAAGCTGGAGGCGGACAGGGTGATCCTGGCCACCGGCGGACTCTCTTATCCCAGCACCGGGTCCACGGGTGACGGTTACCTCTTTGCAAAAGACACAGGACATGGTATGATAGAGTGTAAGCCCTCTCTGGTGCCATTTCGGATCCGGGAGAATTGGTGCAGGGAGCTGATGGGCGTATCCCTGCGGAATGTATCTCTGCGTCTGTATGACCGGGGCAAGGAAATCTATCAGGGCTTTGGGGAGCTGCTGTTTACACATTTCGGGATCAGCGGCCCTCTGGTTTTAAGCGCCAGCAGCTATTATGTATCCCGGTGCAGGGGAGAGGCAAAGCTGTTTCTGGATCTGAAGCCTGCCCTGGACGAGCAGCAGCTGGACAGGAGACTGCTGCGGGATTTTGAGGAGAACAGGAACAAACAGTTTAAAAATGCCCTGGGACAGCTGTTCCCGGCCAGGCTGATCCCGGTGATGGTGCGTTTATCCGGTATTCGGCCGGACAAGCCGGTCAATGAGATTACCCGGGAGGAGCGTCGGGCTTTTGCAGCCCTGATTAAGGCGCTGCCCATGACGGTGAGCGGGGTGAGAGGATATGAGGAGGCTGTCATTACCAAGGGCGGAGTATCCGTCCGTGACGTGAATCCCTCCACTATGGAATCGAAAAAGGTGCAGGGATTGTATTTTGCCGGAGAACTGCTGGATCTGGATGCGCTGACCGGAGGATACAATCTGCAGATCGCCTGGTCTACAGGACATCTGGCGGGAGAAAGCGCCGCAAACAGTGATAAACGATAGGAAGGAATGATAATATGGGCTACAATATTGCAATCGACGGACCGGCCGGCGCGGGAAAAAGCACTATTGCCAGGGCGGTAGCCAGGAAACTGAATATTATTTATGTGGATACGGGAGCCATGTACCGCAGCATGGCGCTCTATATGCTCCGTCAGGGGATCAGCCCTGACGACAGCCGGGCGGTGATCTCCCACTGTCAGGAGGCCGACATCACATTAAAATACGAGGACGGCGTTCAGGTGGTCTGCCTGAACGGAGAAAATGTCAACGACCATATCCGCACAGAGGAGGTGGGCAATGCCACCTCCAAAATCAGTGTGCTGCCTCCGGTGCGGGAGCAGATTACTGCCTTGCAGCGCCAGCTGGCAGCTACCACGGACTGCATCATGGACGGCCGGGATATCGGTACCTGCGTGCTTCCGGATGCCGATGTGAAGATCTATCTGACTGCCAGCAGCGCAGTTCGTGCCAGGCGCCGTTATGAGGAACTGACGGCCAAGGGACAGAGCTGTGATCCGGACCGGATTCAGGCGGATATGGAGGAGCGGGACTACCGGGATATGCACCGGGAGGTCAGCCCTCTGCGTCAGGCAGAGGATGCGGTGCTTGTGGACAGCTCGGATATAACGCCCGATCAGGTGATTGAGACGATTTTGAAGCTCTGCGAGAACAGATAAAAAGAGGTGAGCATGGAAATCAGACTTGCAGCCGGCGCCGGGTTCTGCTTTGGGGTAAAACGGGCGGTGGATACGGTGTATGAACAGTTACAAACAGGGAAAACTATATATACCTATGGCCCGATCGTACACAATGAAGAGGTCGTAAAAGAACTGGCCGAAAAGGGCGTGCGGGTCATTGAAAGCAGGCGGGAGCTGGAACAGCTGCCGGCTCTGCCGGACACCGCAGCAGGTACGGTGATCATCAGGGCCCACGGCGTGCCCTGGGAGGTTCAGCGGTGCATGGAACAGAAGGGCTGGGAAGTCATTGACGCGACATGTCCCTTTGTCAAGCGGATCCACAGGATCGTAGCGGAAAGGAGCAGCCGGGGAGAACATATTCTGGTGGTGGGCAGCCCCTCACATCCCGAGGTGGAGGGTATTGTGGGCTGGTGCAAGGGCCCTGTGGAGGTGCTTGAAAGCATTGAAGAGGCCGAAAAATACGTTCCTGAGGAGGGAAAAAGGCTCACGCTGGTTGCCCAGACGACATTTAATTACAATAAATTTCAACATATAGTTGAAATTTTTGAGAAAAAAGGTTACAATGTTAGTATTGTGAATACTATCTGCAATGCTACAGAGGCCAGGCAGAAGGAAGCACGGGAAGTAGCAGCGGAAGCTGATGCCATGATTGTAATAGGAGGTAAACACAGTTCCAATACTGCAAAGCTCTATGAGATCTGCAGGGAAGTGTGTGATAATACCTATTTTATACAGACACTGGATGACTTGCATTTAGAACTACCTAAATCAGCTCGACTGGTGGGCATTACTGCAGGGGCTTCCACCCCAAATAAATTAATCGAGGAGGTTCAAAATTATGTCAGAATTAACTTTTGAACAAATGTTGGAAGAATCA
>CAZFYD010000071.1:5420-11738 GCA_964523315.1 uncultured Acetatifactor sp. | reverse complement strand
ATTCGTCGAGCTTGCTCGTAAGAAGCTGTATATCTGTTCCAAATCTGACTGTGAATAGTAACCCCTCGATTCCATGTGCTCGCACCTAAAAAAGCGCTTTAATAATTTTCTGCGTGAACCTCAAAATAGCTCTGGGGATGATTGCAGACAGGGCATACCTGAGGCGCATTGGTGCCTACCACAATATGACCGCAGTTGCGGCATTCCCATACCTTCACTTCGCTCTTGGCAAATACTTCCGCCGTCTCCACATTCTTCAGAAGCGCGCGGTAACGCTCTTCGTGGTGCTTCTCAATCTCACCAACCATGCGGAACTTGGCTGCCAGCTCCGGAAAGCCTTCCTTTTCGGCCGTCTCTGCAAACTCCGCATACATATCCGTCCATTCGTAATTCTCGCCCTCTGCAGCGGCTTCCAGATTTTTTGCGGTATCGCCGATCCCCTGCAGCTCCTTAAACCACATCTTGGCATGCTCCTTCTCGTTGTCAGCCGTCTTCAGAAACAGGGATGCAATCTGCTCATAGCCCTCCTTCTTTGCCACCGAAGCAAAGAAGGTATACTTGTTCCTTGCCTCAGACTCTCCTGCAAAAGCCGTTTCCAGATTCTTTTCCGTCTGTGTACCCGTATACTTGCTGCCCATATCCTAATCCTCCTGTTTTTGACCGTTTTCGGTCTTTTTTATTCCCATGCCCCGCTGCTTGCGGCTGGGTTATTGATTTATGCAACAGTATAACATGTATTGCAACAAATGGATACAGCATTTTTATCCAATATGGCATTTTTTACTCTGTGCCATGAAAGAGCAGAGCCCGCACCGCCTGTAAGGATATTGCGGTCACTGCAGATATATGCTGACCTCCTTACGAACCCACGCCGCAAAAGGTTCGGACATATTCACAAAAAAGTATTGAACGTACGTTCCCTTCATGTTACAATAGAAAACAGGGAAAAGCAATGGCCGTTTCGAGGGAAATGTATGAGCAAATATGATAAAAAATATGATGCCTTTCAGATTTTCGAAGAATTGCTGAATCCTTCAAAGAGGCAGCCGGCGTTTCTTCCGGAGAAGAATGTCACAGACGTCTCTCAGCAAGAGAACAGTGGCACCGCTTTATCGGATACCGGCATTTATTATGAAATAGAATACGATTCCTGCCCCATGCCCGGCGTGGGGAAATTTGTACAGAAATCCCGGAAAATCGATGCTCCGGTAAGGGATGAGGTGCGGGAGATCTTTGATCAGATGCGGGATATTGCCAGAAATTACCGCAGCAGCTTTTACAGCAATTCCCGTTTTTTTGACCGGGAAGTCCAGCAGGAGAAGTCAAAAATTTTTTACCATCAGGGCCTGTTTATGAAGGATTTTGAGGATGACTATTCCCATTCCGTGCCCTACTCTTCTTATTTCCCCTGTTACCAGATGATGGGATATGAACAGCTCCGGACCTATTTTACCTGGCGGACGAAGCTCCGCAGGGGAACCGTGACGGATGCTTCCCCATCCTACGCCTATCTGTATCTGTATGAGCTGCTGAATCATATCGGCGTGGCTGATCCCCAGGACGGTCTGGACAAGCTGATGGCTTTCTGGACGGAGTTTCGGGTATTTAATCCTTCCATTGACCGGTACGTACTGAAATGGCTGAAGGACTATCATATCTATTACGACCTGCCGGTGCCCTTTCAGACCTTTATTGCTCAAAACAGGCTGACAGAATATTATCGGGAATTGTCGGATCCCAGGGATAATTTTGAACTGCTCTGCTCTGTTTCCGGATATGATATCAAAAAATCCGCCTTTTATACTGCGCAGCGGGAAAAGCTGATCAGGGATTGTATCTATTACACTCTGGATGAGCTGCGGCTTTGTTTTACGCAAAAGGGCCTGGATTTTGACGAGTTTATTTTTCAGCCCACCAGGAATCTGACTCCCTGGACACCCTTTAAGGACGCTCTGTTCTATCCCTGGCTGGAGCAGCGGGACAGACGGGTGATATTTTCGGAAAAGGAGATCTATCTGTGCAGCCGGAATCAATGGCAGTACAGCACGAACATTACCAACGCAAGCGGCAGAAAGCTGCTGGGCTATGTCCTGAAGCAGACGGAAGCCGCCCTGCGGCAGGCGGTAAGGTATAAGTACAAGCTCACCGCCAATATCCAGAGCCTCCATCCCGACACGGCGGCCCGGCTATTGACTGCCGGGATCTCTCTGGAGGAGCAGATCACCAAAGCGGTTTCGGCATTTTACCGGGAAGCAACTAAGACAGTTGTAACGGTGAATCCGGTCTCGCTGGAAAAAATTCGGCAGGAGGCAAAGCTGACCCAGGAAAAACTGATCGTGCCCCAGGAGGAGACGGTTATTCTGCCGCAGATCCAGACTGAGAGACAGCTGCCGGAAGAACCGGCGCCTGCCGGAGAGGATCCCTGGTCTGCGCTAAAACAGGCTCTGGGAGAGGTGGAGCTGACGGCGCTGACGATCCTGCTGGAAAACGCTGCGGGCCTCAAGGATTTTGCCGATGCCCGTGGAATCATGCTGGAGGTTCTGATAGATAAAATCAATGAAAAAGCCATGGATTTTGTCGGAGACAGCCTGGTGGACGAAGAATTTGCAATCTATGAAGACTATATCGAACAAGTGAGGAGAATGGTGAAATAAGATGGCCGGACAAGTACCTGCAAGAATTGCCAACAATTTAATCAATGCGTTAAAGGGCGGCGTAGTGCCCCGAACCGGACTGGAATATATTACAGTGGGCAGGACCCAGGAGATTGACGCCATCCTGCACGATATCGAAATGATCGGGGAGGGCGGCGCCTCCTTCCGCTTTATCGTGGGCAAATACGGCAGCGGCAAGAGCTTTCTGCTGCAGACCATCCGCAATTATGCCACGGCTAAGGGGTTTGCGGTGGTAGATGCCGACCTGTCCCCGGAACGCCGGTTTGCCGGTACCAAAGGACAGGGACTGGCCACCTACAAGGAACTGATTCAGAATCTTTCCACCAAGTCCAAGCCCGACGGCGGCGCACTTCCCCTGATATTGGAAAAGTGGATCTCCGGGATTCAGGCCTCTGTGAAAATACAGTATCCGGGTGAGGAGGGGGAAGCCTTCGACCGGCTTGTGGAGGCACAGATCTACGCAGTGGCCGGCTCTCTGGAGGGTATGGTCAACGGCTTTGAATTTGCCAAGGCGGTAGTGCTGTACTGGAAGGCTTACCGGCAGGATGACGCCGTCATGAAATCCAATGTCCTGAAATGGTTCCGGGGAGAGTACGTCACCCGCAAGGATGCCAAGGAAGAGGTGGGGATCAATTTTATTGTTACCGACGAAAACTGGTATGACTTTTTAAAGCTCTTCGCCTCCTTTTTAGTAGGAGCGGGCTATCAGGGACTGCTGGTTATCATAGACGAGCTGGTGAATATTTTCAAGATCTCCAACTCCGTCACCAGAGCAAACAATTACGAAAAGATTCTGACCATGTACAATGATGTGCTGCAGGGAAAGGCCAAGCATATCGGCTTTCTGATGGGCGGCACTCCCCAGTGTATCGAGGATAAATATAAGGGGGTGTTCAGCTATGAGGCCCTGCGCTCCCGTCTGGCTGAGGGGCATTTTGCCACGGATGATCTCAAGGATCTGTCCGCACCGATCATCCGCCTGCAGATGCTCTCCCAGGAGGAAATGTATATCCTGGTGGAAAAGCTGCAGAATATCCATGCACAGCTCTACCACTATGAGCCCACACTAACCCAGGAGGATCTGATCTATTTCCTCACAGTGGAATACAACCGGGTGGGCGCCGAGACCCATATCACCCCCAGAGAGATCATTCGTGATTTTATCGAGCTGATCAATATCCTATACCAGAACCCGGAGAAAAAGGTGGCGGATATTCTTGGAGACAACAGCTTTCAGATGGCAAAGGGAGGCATTCCCGAGGAAGAAATCGGCGATGCGTTTCTGGAATTTGAAGTATAGAATTGAGGAATAAACCCATGGATGTATTCAGCAGGCTTGCGCCCTTTATTCAGGACTTTATCTATCAAAACAAATGGGAGGAGCTGCGGGCGGGGCAGGTGGCAGCCTGTGAGGTCATCTTTGACAGCGATGAGAATCTGCTGCTCTCCTCCGGCACAGCCAGCGGCAAGACGGAGGCCGCCTTCCTGCCCGTACTGACGGAGCTTTACAATCAGCCGTCGGCTTCCGTGGGCGTACTCTACATATCCCCTCTGAAAGCGCTGATTAACGACCAGTTTCTGCGGCTGGAACAGCTGCTGCAGGATTCCCATATCCCGGTGACCAAATGGCATGGGGACGCCTCCGTCACCCGGAAAGACAAGCTGATGAAGCGCCCCGAGGGGATCCTGCAGATCACCCCCGAGTCCCTGGAGAGTCTGCTGACAAATAAGCGGGGCGCCTGCCTGAAAATGTTTTCAGACCTGCGTTTTGTCATCATCGACGAGGTTCACTATTTTATGCGGGACGTCCGGGGCCTGCAGCTTTTGTGCGTGCTGGAGCGGCTGAAACAGCTGATCGGTGTAAATCCCCGCAGGATCGGCCTGTCTGCCACTCTGGGGGATGTGACCCTGGCAAAAAACTGGCTGAATACCGGAACCGGCAGGGAATGTGCCGCACCGATTACCGATGAGGGCAAAAAGCGCATCCGTCTGCATGTGGAACGTTTCGTCAACTATGCGGATGAGCGGGATCTGATCGAAAAGGACGGCAGCGGAACCGTCGTCAGCGATACCTCCTGCGGCGATATGGGGGATCGGGAGCATTACGAGTATCTCTTTCAGCAGACCCTGGACAAAAAGACCATTATTTTTACCAACAGCCGGGAGGAGTCGGAGCTGGTTATTGCCAACCTAAGGGAGATTGCCCTGAAAAACAAGGCTCCCGATGTGTACCGTGTGCACCACGGAAATGTATCCGCTCTGCTGCGGGAAAATACGGAAACTGAGATGAAATCCGACGATGAGAAGATCGTTACCGGCGCTACGGTAACACTGGAGCTGGGCATTGATATCGGTTCTCTGGATCAGGCGGTACAGATCGGCGCACCCACCAGTGTCTCCAGCTTCGCCCAGAGACTGGGGCGCTGCGGCCGCCGGGGACAGGTGCCCCAGCTGCTTTTTACCTTCGTGGAGAGCCTGAAGATCAATTCCGATGATGCCCTGGGGCCGGTCAACTGGGAATTTATACGCATGATCGCCATTATTGAGCTGTATCTGAAGGAGCATTGGCTGGAGCCGATTCCTCCCCAGAATCACGCCTACAATCTCCTGTATCACCAGACCATGAGCTGTTTAAAGAGCAACGGCGAGATGTCACCGGCGGGCCTTGCTCAGGCCGTCCTGACCCTGGGATGCTTCCGGCATATCCTTAAGGAGGATTATGCACGGCTGCTGCGGCACCTCATCGACATTGACCAGCTGCAGCGCACCGAGCATGGCGGACTGGTTATCGGCCGGGAGGGGGAAAAGGTGGTGAACAGCCATAAATTTCTGACGGTTTTTCTTTCTACCGATTATTTTCTCGTAAAGGACGAGAACCGTACCATCGGCACGGTGGATAAGGTCTATCCGGTGGGAACCCGTTTTGCTCTGGCAGGGATGTCCTGGGAAACGGTGGATGTCAATGTCAAATCCAAGGTTATCTTTGTCAAAAAGGTTCCGGGGATCTCCGTGGTGGATTGGGATGTGGATTTTACCTTTGAGCTCCACACCGTGCTGGTGCGGAAAATGCAGAGCATCCTGAAAGCGGACGCTGCCTATCCGTACTTAAGCGACCGCTGCCGGGAACGCCTGACAGAAATACAGTACATTACCCGGGGCAGCGGGATCCTGGACCGGCTTGTCACGCCCCTGTCCGACCGGAAATATGCCATTTTCCCCTGGATCGGCACCCGCCAGCTCATCACGCTCCACTATGCGCTGAAACAGCGCAGGATCAAAAGCCGGATGCCCCTGGGCAGGGGTGTGTATCTGGAAGTTGTGTTCGACGGCACGCCTCAGGAGCTGAATGACATTATCGCCGACATTCTTCGCTCCCCTCTCGACCTGTACAGCCTGCCTCTGCCGGATAAGGTGCAGATCCCCGGAAAATACAACGAATTTATCCCGCCGGATCTTCTGCGCAAGCAGTTCATCGAGGATTATCTGGACTTTGAGGGGCTTAAGGAGGATACCTATGTTTCGCAGAAAATGTCAAAAAGAGAGCTACGATAAAGAAAACCTGAAACCCGTTCTCCGTTCCAGCATCTGTAACGGAGAACAGGTCGCAGGTTTTAAAGACATCCATAGCGGCCATTTCACGGAA
>CAZFYD010000071.1:0-5320 GCA_964523315.1 uncultured Acetatifactor sp. | reverse complement strand
TGTACCGTCCACAAAAGCTTTTATCGCTGCTCCTGGGAGCTGCTCTTCTGCTGTCGTCCTGCGTCTCTTCCTCACAGGACGAAACAATGCAGTCTGTAACATCCACCCCTTACCGAACAGAGCTTTGCCGAACCATAGACAATCTGGATAAAAATATCATACATACCCACGCCTTGTCCGCAGCATGCTATTATTTCTCGATTGAGGAGAATAACCAGACACAGATTCTTCGCTATGGTATCCGGAATACCAGTCAGGATCAGACCTTTCTGCTTTTGGAAAGCCGGGAGCGTCTGCTGAGTTTCAGCGTGAATGCATATGATGAAGTAGCTGTTGCTATCTGGCATTCGGCTCCGGATGAGGGCGTGGAAGATACCGGCAGCTTTCTTCAGGGATTGGAACTGCGAAAATATGATGCCCAGGGGACGCTTCTTTGGTCTCAGGAAATATCCGACGCAGAAGATCCGTCCTCTTTTCAGGGGATAGCATTGGGTGATAATGGTTCTCTGGCTCTCTGTATAGAAAATGTACTCCGCCTTTATCAGGAAAACGGTGAACTGCAGACCCGTTTCTCCTTATCAGGAGAAAACGTCGGCCAACTGCTGATTACGGAACAGGGACTTATCTTCGTCCTATATTTTAACGGAAACGAGATCCGGCTGGAACAATATGATGGCGCCGGTGGGAATCAGGTTTCCAGCCGGAAGCTATCGGGATGTCGCTACCTGTTTGAACATGGGGGCAGGCTCTATTATATAGATAACCGCAATCTGGGAATATATGAACAAGAACAAGATTCCACAAGTGCTTTGCTGGATCTTACCATCGCCGGTGTGGATATCTCCTGTCTTTCCGTAATCGCAGAAACCGAAGAGGATATTTTTGTGGCAGGACAATGGAATACGGAGGGAACAGTTCTTGAACTGATCCGACTGACACCGCAGACTCAGGACGCCGCCTCACTTTCCGCAGATACAGAAAATATGCCAAAATACGAGGAAACAGCAGCAGCCGGATCCGCAGACAGTATAGCTGCCCACACGGAAGAACCTGCGCAGGAACTGATATTTGCCATCTTAAATCCCGATTCCTTTCAAAGCAGCGTAGTCAACTTCAACCGGGCAAATACCGCATACAATATACAGTTCAAGACCTATGACCTCGATCAACTGGATATGCTGAATGCGGCACTGGCAACGGACAGTGAGATTGATCTGGTGGAAATAACCGGCAGATACGCTTATAATGCCTATGTAGCAAATGACTATTTACTGGATCTGATGCCTTTTTTACGAAACAACAGTAAGTTCTCTCTGGAAAACTTTATCGAGCCTGTTGCCCGGGAATTTCTGCGGGACGGAAAAATATATGCAATTCCCCGTAAGGTATCGGTGGGTACTCTCGCCTGTCCCACAAGTATATTGGAAGGAAAGGAAAGCTGGACTATAGATGAATTTCTGGCTTTGATGAGCCAATACCCCAACGCATTTTCCGAAAATGGAAGAAGCGTTAAGGAGATCCGGGAAAAGCTTCTTAAAATAATACTGTATCGTGGTCTGAAAGAGTTCGTCGATATAGATGCGGGCAGAAGTATGTTGGGAGATGAACATTTTAAAAATGTTCTGGAAACCATCAACACACTGCCGATTTCTGCAAGCGACCTAAGTCTGGAAGAAAGAGCGGCTGCTGGCGAGGTCATATTCTGGGAAATACTGAATCTGCAGAATACCAGAACACTGCAACTGCTGGAATGGAAAAGCGGTGAGGAATTAACGCTGATTGGCTACCCTGTCTATGAGAATATGGAGGGTGAGACAAGCGCCGGATTGATTGGCTTTAGCGATTATGTCGGCATTCACAGTACGTCTCAGCACCCGGAAGGAGCCTGGCTCTATCTGGAACAGTATCTTTCCGGTGCATTCATGGTCAGTTCTTCCGGTTTTCCTACCGGTGCGGACGCCTTTGAAGAAAAACTATCCGAAGATATGGGGGAGGACTATGTGGAATATTTCCTGGAAGGTATCCCCTATCCTGCCATTACTCAGGAGCAATCCGATAAAGTCCGGGCGGCAATTGCAACCGCTTTCTATTATACAGAGGAGCAGCAGACCATTGTTTCCCTCATACTGGAAGAAACCGAGGGATACTTCCGCAGCGATAAGTCTCTGGAAGATACCGTAGAGATTATTGACAATCGTGTACAGCTCTATCTGAATGAGAACTATTGACTCCTCTGCCACAAGTGCAGAGGAGCAGGCATCACGGATTATATAGAGTTTTCATCATATTTCTGACCTTGATGAATGCCGGCTTGGGCTGGTAAACTGAATCAAACAGCCGGGAATTGGTGGTATCCCCCTGGCGATAATGGTCAATCAGTCCGAAAAAGGTCACATTGGTGATGTTGACGCTGCCGCCGCCATCCGTGTCCAGATTTTTCAGAGCCATGAAGATAGCGCCGTACCGGCTGCCCTGCTCCTCAAAGCTCTCCTCATTTTCTTCCTCCACACCCACAGACAGCTCCGTGATATGGATCTCCAGCTCCAGTTCCCCGAATTTGCGCAGTGTGGTCTCCAGAGTGCCGATGCTGGGATTCGATACGCCCCAGTAGCCCTGCATGCCGATGCCGTCTATCAGACCCTTTTCCTTTAAAGATGCGCAGAGCGTGTAGATAGCGTCTCTTTTCTCCGGCTGATAGGTATTGAAATCATTATAAAAAAGCTTCACCCCATCTGCCGCATATTTCCGTGCATAGGTAAAGGCCATCTCCACATAATCCTCCCCGATGGTGGCATACCAGGGATTCACGGCTCCGTCACTTTCGGTCCGGCACAGGAATGCACTGTCCTTGTTCCCCTTGTCCGGATCCACGGCCTCGTTTACCACATCCCAGCAATAGACCACACCGGGATAATTATCCTGGACATGTGTCATCAGCTGGGCAATATAGCTTTCCATGCGCAGGAGCATCGTTTCCTTATCCACATAGGCTCCGTTATTCCGGTAGTCCTCCCGGAAAAACCAGTCCGGCGCCTGAGCATGCCAGACAAGAGTATGTCCTCTCATCTGCACCCCATTCTCCTGACACCATTGCAGTGTGGGATCGATGGTCTCAAAGGAAAGAACCGGACTGCCGTCGGCACTTTGCTGGGAGCCGCTCTGATCCAGAATGTAACAGCTTTTCATCAGGTTGGTCATCGTGCAGCTGTTAAAATGCTTTTTCACGACGATCATATATTCCGGAATATTCAGGGTCTGGTTTTCCAGTGTGCTGCCGTTGATACCCACTCCCAGTGTAAAATAGTTATTGCAGAGATCCTTTAGAGCAGGCCCGGTCAGCGCGGCGGTCAGATCATACCTGCTGTTTCCGAATTCTCCCAGCACCTCCTGCCAGTAAAGGTCTTCCTCCGTCAGGGACTCCTCCGGTTCCCCATTCTGCTTCTCGTCGGTTTTGGCTTCCGACCGGCTTTCCCCGTCCGCTCCGGCCGATGCAGCACTCTGCTCTTCCTGCGTCCCGCCGGTCTGACCCGTTCCGCAGCCGGCTGCCAGCATCGCCAGACAGAGACCTGCGCATAATAGTCTTTTTTTCATCCCGATTCCCATATCTGCCTCTCCATGCATATCATGGGCTGTGCCCATGATACTGCATCAATACGTATTACCCACGTGTTTTATTTTCTCATGTCATTATATCACCTAAACATTATTTCTGTCATTCCTTTTTATGCCGGGGCAGCAGCTGTATTTCCATATTTTTCAGGACTTCTGCTCCCAACTCGGGAAAGGGCACAAAAGGCGCAGGATCGGGCTCATGTGTTCCGATGATTTTTTCCATCCAGACCATATTATACCAACGCCCGAATTTATATCCGCATTTATGAAACTCTCCAACCATGCGATAACCCATATGGGCGTGGAATTGCGTGCTGTTGCAGGTCAGATATTCATCCTCTGTTTCCGGCCAGCCGATACAGGCGTTTACGTTAGTGACATTCTGGGCTTTACTGATTTCCTCAATTGCCTGATAAAGCATTCTTCCCAGTCCCTGTTTGCGCTTGCTTTCCTTCAGATAAATGGACACCTCCACCGCCCGATCATAGGCGGCCCGTCCTACAAAGGCGCCTGTATAGGCATATCCTAAGATCTCTCCCTCTTTCTCAGCCACAAGGTAAGGATATCTCTGCAGAGTCTTTCTGATCCTGCCCGTGAACTCCTCCAACTCCGGCACGTCATACTCAAATGTGATTGCGGTTTTCCTCACATAGGGCGCATAGATCTCCAGGATCTCCCCGGCGTCATCTATCGTGGCAACTCTGATGTTTACACTGCCGTCCATAATTATCCTCCTCCGATCCCGTATCCGCAGAGCCTTTATTGTCCATTCACAACATCCTGATAAATCATTTCCACCACCGTTTCAAGACGCATGTCCTTGGTTAATATTTTTCCGGAATCCCTTCCAGGTAATCCTTCTCCAACCACCAGCGGCGCATATCACTTTCACCGAATTCATGCCGGTTGGGTTTTTTCTGATGCCGGAGCAGCGTTTCCTCAAACGGCAGATCGTAATAAAAAGGACAAAAAAAATAGCCGCAAACCATTGAGTCTGCTGAAAAATCATTGAGTTTGCGGCTATTTCCATATACTGCTGCGGCCGGACTTGAACCGGCACGGTGTTGCCACCGAGGGATTTTAAGTCCTGTAAAACCACTGGAACACAACAGTATCAAATGTACCCTAATAGCATCTTTTGCCTGCGTAAATACTTTGAATTACAAGCAATTTTATCAAAATCCCTTCAAAAAATCAATGTTTTAAAAATATCGAATTAATTTTCACCTGCTTTTACTTTACAGGGAGACGTTCTTCCCGGATTGTTTTCTGTCAGAAATCCTTCTCAGATTTTTAAGAAACTTCGAATAGGCACTCGCTGATGGTGCCACATAAATTTTAATGCTGCCATCCTTTTGTTTCACTGCCTTCGGCCCAAAACCGCAGATCGTCCGGAGCTGTTTATTCCTGCGCAGTTCCCTTAAAAGGCTTTCTACTGTTTCATGTTCAAACAAAAAGCTGGCTATAAAGGAATTCCACATAGCCTCACAGGGCCAGTCATTTCTTCCTTTTCCACGTATCCGGTATAACCTATGGATCAGTTTTCCATCATCCAGTGCTGCCAGAACCATCTGCAGTCTCTCTAAATCTCCAAGATTTTCAAAATCACTCTCCTCAAACAGGTTCAACTGTGGTATAATGTCATAAGGAAAGCCCCCTTTCTTTAATGTTTGTTGGTACTTACATTATACTCCTTTTCAGGAGAAAA
>CAZFYD010000070.1:0-11882 GCA_964523315.1 uncultured Acetatifactor sp. | reverse complement strand
GGCCGTGCCCAGGATACTGCATCAATACGTATTTGGAAGTGAAACTTCCAAACTTTCCTTAGCATGCATATCGCAAGTCGCACTTGCGATACTGCACGAATCCGTATATGAAACGCCAGTTTCATACTTTTCTTCCGACTGCCTGTGCCTGATGATGAAAATATTCCGGAGGATTATACATTTCCGAGGGCTGGCTGGTATCCATATACAGGCCGTAGTACAGCCCATACATTAGTGGTGGAACAGCCGGATACCGGTAAATATCATCACCATACCGTACTTGTCGCAGCACTCGATAACCAGATCGTCTCTTACCGATCCGCCGGGCTGTGCAATATATTTTACGCCGCTCTTATGGGCTCTCTCGATATTATCCGAGAAGGGGAAGAAGGCATCGGAGCCCAGGGTTACATCCTGATTCTGATCCAGCCATGCTCTCTTTTCCTCCGCTGTAAAGACAGGGGGCTTCACCTTGAAGACCTTCTGCCATGCGCCCTCTGCCAGCACATCCATGTATTCCTCACCGATATACAGATCAATGGCGTTGTCCCTGTCCGCCCTGCCGATACTGTCTAAAAACTGCAGGCCCAGCACCTGGGGAGCCTGTCGCAGGAACCAGTTGTCCGCCTTGCTGCCTGCCAGTCTGGTGCAGTGAATGCGGGACTGCTGGCCCGCTCCGATACCGATGGCCTGTCCGCCCTTTACATAGCATACCGAATTGGACTGGGTGTATTTCAGGGTGATCAACGCAATCTTCATGTCAATCAGCGCTTCCTCGGGAACGGTCTGATTCTTTGTCACAAAATGGGACAGCAGATCCCCGTTGATATCCAGTTCATTTCTGCCCTGCTCAAAGGTAATGCCGTATACCTGCTTCTTCTCTATGGGGGCGGGCTGATAGGAGGGATCAATTTGGATCACATTGTAATTCCCCTTTTTCTTTGCTTTCAGCATCTCCAGCGCTTCCTCCGTATAGCCGGGAGCTATGACGCCGTCGGATACCTCCCGCTTAATCAGGCGGGCCGTGTCTGCATCACAGACATCGGACAAAGCGATAAAGTCGCCGAAGGAAGACATTCTGTCGGCGCCTCTTGCCCGGGCATAGGCGCAGGCCAGGGGAGACAGCTCTCCCAGATCATCCACCCAGTAAATCCTTGCCAGGGTCTCCGTCAGAGGCAGGCCCACTGCTGCGCCTGCAGGAGAAACATGCTTAAAGGAAGTGGCTGCCGGCAGGCCTGTGGCCTCCTTCAGCTCCTTTACCAGCTGCCAGCCGTTAAAGGCATCCAGGAAATTAATATAACCGGGCTTGCCGTTTAAAACGGTAACGGGCAGCTCGCTGCCATCCTCCATGTAGATTCGGGAAGGCTTCTGATTGGGGTTGCAGCCATACTTTAATTCGATCTCGTTCATTGTACTTTCCTCCTGATTTTAGTTCCGCTGTTTGTTATTGGTTTTTGTTCATAATTCTGGTGGCATAATGTCCGGTGGCAATATCAATATACCGCACAAACAGGGATACCTTGTTGTCCTCATTCAGGCTGTTCCACAGCATATCTGTGAAAGCATTCATATCATCCATCATCTCCACAAGCTTGGGCTCACCCTGGAAGCTGGGCAGGGGATTTCCGTCATGCATGTAAGTATGGATGAAATGTCCTTCCCCTGCCAGCGGCGTCTGATAGGCAAAGGTATTGCGGACGCAGGAGGAGCCGTCGCCATGGTTGCTCTTTAGGATCGACATGGCATAGCTGTACCGGCCGTCCTCAATATGCAGGATACCGGAGATTCTCGGAGTATAGTTGGGGCCGTCCGGCTCAAACTCCCTGCAGCGAAGCGATTGTTCAAAGGTCAGCTGATGATCCATTCCCTCGTAGATGGTATCAGTCTGGTCGCCGTTGGTCACAATGGTCTTATTGCCCAGCACCCGTACCGGTGCGTAGATGATCAGGCTGGGATCCTCCAGCTTGGAGGGATCAAAGGCCTGGGTCCTTATTCCCTCTCCCTCTGTCACAAAGACACGGTTGCGGCTGTTAGAGCTTCTGCCCATGATAAAGTATGCCGTTACCGCTTTGGTTGTGTCCGGCGTAAGTCCGATCACGATACCTCTGCCGGGATAAGCATTGTTCTCCAGTTCCTGCTGTAATGATAGCATTTTACGTCCTCCTTATTTCGAGTTCTGCAGCTATTCGCTGCCGTTAATGAAAAAACCACCTGAGCGCACACGGATAAGGTGGCTGCCCAGGCGGTCGGCTTATTCTGCATTTGCACTCCCTATGGGTCGTCCCATAACAGCTCTGCTGTCTTCCGCCAGTCGTGCAATGATTACTTATATAGTACATGGTTTAGGGCATTTTGGCAAGTGCAGAAATCACTTTTTCTGAACTTTCGGTTACTATTCACAGCCGATTTGGACAGATACACAGATTCGTCGAGCTTGCTCATAAGAAGCTGTATATCTGTTCCAAATCTGACTGCGAAGCAAAAGCCTCCACCCAATGAGCAAAACACGGCTGCGACAGCAGACGTAATAGCTGCGCAGCAGACGCTTTTATGAATGCAGAGGACTGAACTGTTACAAGCTTTCGGCAAAATGGACTTTTTCCAGAAAATTATCCTCCCGAGTCCACTTTTTCCAACTTCTCCGCTATATTTCCACCCTTTTCGCATATCAAATGGACCTCCATGAAAAAATTACTGATTACAGTCCACTTTTAATCCCAAAAAGTGGACCATAAAGCATGCTTTTTCAATATATGTCCATATCTGTCTTATATCGCGGCAAAACAGGGCAATATAGTGGACCCATACAGGGGAAATTTCTATATAAGTCCACTTAGTGCAAGATGCACTTTTCCTGCCGACATGAATCCGTAAACAGAGCTAAAAAAGCCCCGAGTCAAAGGACTCAGGGCTTAACACCTACTCTTCTACGCTGTAATTAGGCGCTTCCTTGGTAATGTGGATATCGTGAGGATGGCTTTCCTTCAGAGACGCTGCGGAGATCTTGACGAATCTGCCGTTCTCCTTCAGTTCTTCAATATTATGGGCGCCGCAGTAACCCATACCGGAACGCAGGCCTCCCATCAGCTGGAATACCGTATCCTCCACCATACCCTTGTAAGCCACACGGCCTTCCACACCTTCCGGAACCAGTTTTCTGGCATTTTCCTGGAAGTAGCGATCCTTGCTGCCGTTCTCCATGGCGGAGATGGAACCCATACCGCGGTATACCTTATATTTTCTGCCCTGAAACAGTTCGAAATCTCCCGGGCTCTCATCGCAGCCTGCAAAGATGCTGCCCATCATGCAGACATTACCGCCTGCCGCAATAGCCTTGGTAATATCGCCGGAGTACTTGATGCCGCCGTCTGCGATAATGGGGATCCCATACTCTTTAGCCGCAGCATAGGCGTTCATCACGGCTGTAATCTGGGGCACACCGATACCTGCCACCACACGGGTCGTACAAATGGAACCGGGACCGATTCCCACCTTCACCGCATCTGCGCCTGCCTCGATCAGGGCTCTGGTGCCCTCGCCGGTAGCCACATTACCTGCAATGATCTGTACCTCGGGGTACTTTCCCTTAATCATGCGGACGCAGCGCAGTACGTTCTCGGAATGACCGTGAGCGCTGTCCAGTACGATCACATCTACCTTGGCTGCCACCAGCGCCGCCACTCGGTCCAGCACATTGGCGGTAATTCCCACAGCAGCTCCGCATAAAAGTCTGCCCTGCTCATCCTTGGCTGCCAGAGGATACTTGATCGTCTTCTCGATATCTTTAATGGTAATCAGGCCTTTCAGATTGAAGTCCTTGTCCACAATAGGAAGCTTCTCCTTGCGGGCCTTTGCCAGGATCTTCTTGGCCTCATCCAATGTGATGCCCTCGGGAGCAGTAATCAGTCCCTCCGAGGTCATGGATTCTTTGATCTTCTTGCTGAAATCTGTCTCAAACTTCAGGTCACGGTTGGTGATGATACCCACCAGTTTACGTCCCTCAGTGATCGGTACGCCGGAAATGCGGAACTTTCCCATCAGGTTATCCGCATCCGCCAGAGTATGTTCGGGAGTCAGAGAAAAAGGATCCGTAATAACGCCGTTCTCCGAACGCTTTACCTTGTCCACCTCTTCAGCCTGCGCTTCAATAGACATGTTCTTGTGGATAATACCGATACCACCCTGTCTGGCCATGGCAATCGCCATGCGATGCTCCGTAACGGTGTCCATACCCGCACTCATCATCGGAATGTTCAGCTTGATTTTCCTGGTAAGCCATGTAGTCAGGTCTACCTGATTGGGCACTACCTGAGAATACGCCGGTACCAGCAGTACATCATCAAAGGTAATGCCTTCTCCAATAATCTGTCCCATTTTCTCTCCTCCTCGCATTAATTTGATTTGCATTCGAGTGTAACAAAATTGACAGCTGATGTCAACTGTCAATTTGCGTTTTCTCTTAATTCAAAAATACCTTTCTCGGCGCTGCGCTGCGCATAGCCTTTATTATTTCCTCGGAAGGGCTCAATATCAGTTTTTCCCCGCCTTCATAGAACAGCGCATACCGCAGATCCGGCTTCAGTTCCTCGCCGATGCTGTAATCCCTGATTTTTACCTGACGATTCTTGTAGTTATCCAGCTGATAGGAATGTATCGGCGCCAGGATCTCCATCCGATCCAGCTGGTAGGTTGCCACACGCTTCCGCTTGCTCTTTGCCATAACCTTGTCAATTACCAGTTCCTTATCCAGATACAGATACTCATACTCCAAATCGGAATACAGGTTCACAAAATATGCGCCTACACCGGTAAGCACCGCTGCAATCAGAGCAATGACATAGCCCATCAGCGCCAGCAGTCCGAATACAACCGTCAAACCAATCAGCAGGTATTTCAGCAGCTTCATTCCTGTTTTCTGTTTTGCCTTTACAAGGCATTCCACATAAGTCTCACTCATACGTATACCCTATCCTTTATTCAGATTCGCCCGACCATTCTCGGTTTATATTAAAATGATATAACAGATGAAACAAACTTGCAATATTTTTATCCTTTTTTTATATTCAGATAACGAACACTTTATTGACATGCCGAATCTAAAACCTTATATTTTAATCATGGAAATTCCTCCGGCCATGCAGCTATGCCGGGGAACAGTCAGGAGGATATACTATGCCGGTAATGGATGAATTCCGTGAAGAGCGGGAAGCGATGAAGCAGAAGAGTTTTAAGGAAAAATTCCAATATTTTGTTGATTACTATAAATGGCACGTAATCGGCGGAGTACTTCTGGTCACCTTTGCCGTCTCCCTGATCCACAGTATCGTCACTCATAAGGATTACGCTTTTTACTGCGCCTTTCTCAACGCTTATCAGACCTCCGCATCAGAAACCTTCCGGGAGGATTTCGCCGCCCGGGCCGGAATCGATCTTGAGAAGTACGATGTCATGCTGGATACGGATCTGTATATAACGGACAACGCCTATGATGAAAACAATGTGAGCACCCTCGAACGTCTGATGGTCTATATCGCCGCCGGAGACGTGGATGTCATGTCCGGAGATGTAAACTCCGTGAACCGGTATGCGTACAACGGAACCTTTATGGACCTGCGGCAGCTATTGCCCGCAGAGCTGCAGGCTGCGCTGGAACCTTATTACTATTATATGGATGGCGCTGTGTCCGAGGAGATTGGCCTGCATCAGGAAATGGGGGAAATAGACTATGTGGCCCAGTACCCTGCCACGCCCTCGGATCCGGAAACCATGGAGGACCCCATCCCTGTGGGACTGTATATTCAGGACTGTCCCCGGATTCAGGAGTCATTCGTATTTCAGGACAGAGAGGCCGTTATGTGCGTAGTGGCCAATGCGGAGAATACCGCTACGGTACTGGAATACATTCGATTTGTCTTTGATCTGTAAGATAAGAAATCAGGCCGGATTCCCTTTGCGGATCCGGCCTTTTCTATTCCTTTTCAGTTCCCTGCAGTTCTTTTACAGCAATTCCTTCAGCAGCGCATTGATGCTGGCAGGATCCGCCTTCCCTTTCATGGCCTTCATGGTCTGCCCCACCAGAAAGCCGATGGCTTTTTCCTTGCCGCCCCGATAATCCGCTACAGACTGGGGATTAGCCGCAATTACTTCTTCTACGGTCCTGCGCAGCGCGCCCTCATCATTGACGGTTTTCAGCCCCTTCTCCTCCACGTACTGTCTGGGATCAATATCCTCCGCAAACATGACCTCGTAGACTTCCTTGGCCACACTGCCGTTGATCTCCTTTTTCTCCACCAGGTCGATCAGCGCTGCCAGATGCGGGGCGCTCACCCGGATATCCTGGGGATCCATCTCCTGCTCCTTTAACAGGCGCAGGGTCTCCCCCATCAGCCAGTTGGATACCTTCTTGGGCTGTCCGCAGATTGCCACCGCAGCCTCGAACAGATCCGCCATATGCTTGCTGCCGGTGATAATCTCGATATCATAATCCGGAATGTCATATTCCGCTTTGTACCGCACCATCTTCTCCGTGCGCAGCTCCGGCTGTCTGGCCCGGATGCCCTCCAGAAATTCCTCGCTGATCCGGATAGGCACCAGATCCGGATCCGGGAAATACCGGTAATCCTGGGCATCCTCCTTGGAACGCATGGCATAGGAATCACCCTTGGCGTCATCCCAGCGCCTTGTCTCCTGCTGTACGGCTTTTCCCTCCTCCAGCAGATCGATCTGCCGGTTTTTCTCTCCCTCAATGGCTCTGGTGATGGCATGGAAGCTGTTCAGATTCTTCATCTCCGTGCGGGTGCCGAATGCGGTCTCTCCTTTTTCCCTTACCGACAGGTTCACATCCGCCCGCATAGATCCCTCCTGCAGCTTGCAGTCGCTGGCTCCCAGATACTGGATAATCAGGCGCAGCTTTTCCAGATAGGCGATAACTTCTTCTGCGCTGCGCATATCCGGCTCCGAAACGATCTCGATCAGCGGCACGCCGGAGCGGTTATAGTCCACCAGCGTACATTCCTCCCAGGTGTCATGAATCAGCTTTCCCGCATCCTCTTCCATATGGATCTCGTGGATACCGATCTTTTTGCTGCCCTCCGGCGTATCGATCTCCACATAACCGTTGCGGCAGATGGGCAGATACAGCTGGGAAATCTGGTAATTCTGCGGATTGTCGGGATAAAAATAGTTTTTCCGGTCAAATTTACAGTAACGGGTAATCTCACAGTTTGTCGCCAGGCCTACGGCAACGGCATATTCCAGCACCTGTTTATTGAGCACCGGCAGCGAACCGGGCATACCGGTGCAGACAGGACAGGTATGGGAATTGGGTCTGCCGCCAAAAGCGGTGGAGCAGCCGCAGAAGATCTTGGTACGGGTAGCCAGCTCCACATGCACCTCCAGACCGATGACGGTTTCATATTCTTTTGCCACTTTTATCCCCTCCTAATTTAACTCTACAGCCTGTTCATAGGTGTAGGCTGTCCGGATCAGCTTCTTCTCCTGGAAGCAATCCCCGATCAGCTGCAGCCCAATGGGCAGCCCCTGTGCGTCCTTTCCGCAGGGCACGCAGATGCCCGGCAGACCGGCCAGATTCACAGATATGGTATAGATATCTCCCAGGTACATCTTGATGGGATCCGCCAGACTTTCCCCCAGCTTGGGCGCTGTGGTGGGAGCCACCGGCCCCAGAATCAAATCATATCTGGCGAAAGCCTCGTCAAATGCCTTCTTGATCATCGCCTTTACCTTCAATGCTTTCAGATAATAGGCATCGTAATAACCGGAACTCAGCACAAAGGAGCCCAGCATGATCCGGCGCTTTACCTCGGATCCGAAGCCCTGAGAGCGGGTCTTTTTATACATGCTGTGCAGGCCCATATCCCCCTCTGCCCGATAACCGTACTTGATGCCGTCAAAACGCTCCAGATTAGAGCTGGCCTCCGCAGCGGCAATGGTATAATAAGTGGGGATTGCATACTGCACCAGACTTAAGTCAAATTCCTCGAGGGCAGCTCTTTTTGCACGCAGCACCTCCGCCGCCTGCAAAACCGCCGTTTTTACCTCCGCATCCAGGCCATCCCCGAAATAGTCTCTGGGGATTCCGATCCTCATGCCGGATACATCTGCCACCAGTGCACCGGTAAAATCCGTATCCTGCCGCTGCACAGAGGTGGAATCCTTAGGATCATGGGAGGCAATGGCCTCCAGCACCGCTGCACAGTCCGATACATTCCTGGTCAGCGGACCGATCTGATCCAGTGAGGAGCCATATGCAATGAGACCGTACCGGGACACCGTGCCGTAGGTGGGCTTCATTCCCACCACACCGCAGTAGCCCGCCGGCTGCCGGATAGAACCGCCGGTGTCCGAACCCAGGGCAAAAAAACATTCCCCAGATGCCACTGCCGCCGCGCTGCCGCCGGAGGAGCCCCCGGGCACATGCTCCGGATTTCTGGGATTTCGGGTCACGCCGTAGTAAGAGGTCTCGGTGGTGGAACCCATGGCAAATTCATCCATATTGGTCTTGCCGATGATTACGGCTCCCGCCGCCTCCAGATTCCTCACTGCCTCCGCCGTATAAGTGGGAATAAAGTTCTCCAGTATTTTGGAGGAACAGGTGGTCAGCATCCCCTCGGTACACAGATTATCCTTGATCGCCACCGGGACGCCTGCCAGCGGACCGGTCAATTCTCCGGCTTCAATCCGCTGCTGCACCCGGGCCGCCCTCTGCCGGGCACCCTCCCTGTCTATGGTCACATAGCAGTGATAGGTTTCTTCTGTCCGGTCAATCTGCTCCAGCACCGCCTCCATGGCTGCCGTTGCAGTGGTTTTTCCTTCTCTGATGGCTGCGGACAGCTCCACAGCCGAAAGTGATAATAAGTCCATTTTTTTCCTCTCCATGCATATATAAGTACAGTTCAGCCCGCCCCATTCGCAAAGCCGCACCTCCGGTGCTATGCAGTAGCTTCGCAACTGCCGCTGCTTTGCAGCTAACTGTAACTAATCAAACGTTCTGGGAACCACAAACATATTGTCTTTCTCCTCCGGAGCATTCTGCAGAATCTGCAGGCTCTCGTCCCCGTTGGTCACCACGTCCTCCCGGAACACATTTTCCGCCGGAAACACATGGGACATGGGCTCCACACCCGTGGTATCCAGTTCGTTCAGCTGATCAATGTAGTCCAGCATATTTCCCATATCCTTTTTGGCCTGCTGCTTTTCCTCATCGGACAGCTCCAGCTTCGCCAGGATTCCCACATACTCAATGGTTTCATCCGTAATCTGATTTGCCATGCTCTACCTCCATGATTCCGCTCTGCGAAATCTCAAATCTGTTTGGAAAATGTCTGTTTTCCGGCATTCTCCCAGTGCAAGCTTCAGAAGCTCTTTGCGAGACGCCTTCGCTGTGAGCATTAGAGCTTCTTCTTGCACTAGTCTCGCACCTTAATATGAACCTCCCGCAGCTGCTGCTCCGTCACATCATTCGGAGCGCCGCACATCAGATCCTGAGCCGTGCCGCTCATGGGAAAGGCGATCACCTCCCGGATATTTTCCTCCCCACGAAGCAGCATCAGCATACGGTCAATGCCGGGAGCCATGCCTGCATGAGGCGGTGCGCCGAACTGAAAGGCCTGATACAGGGCGCCGAATTTATTTTTCAGCGTCTCCTCGTCATAACCGGCAATGGCAAAGGCCTTGACCATGATCTCCATGTCATGATTGCGCACAGCGCCGGAGGACAGCTCCACCCCGTTACATACAATATCATACTGGTAAGCCAGAATGTCAAGAGGATTCTGCTTCTCCAGCGCCTCCAGTCCGCCCTGGGGCATGGAAAAGGGATTGTGGGTAAAGCCCAGCTGCTTTGTCTCCTCGTCGATCTCATACATAGGAAAATCGTTCACATAACAGAAGCGAAAGGCATTTTTTTCCAACAGCTCCAGCTTCTCGCCCAGTTCATTACGCAGCTTTCCGGCATAGAAATTGGCTTTCGCCTCCTTGTCGGCAATAAAGAAAATCGTATCGCCTGCCTCCAGTCCTGCCAGCCGTGCCAGCTCTCCCTTTTTCTCCTGGGGAATGAACTTATCGATAGGCCCCTTGTAGGAAATATCGGATGTATCGGCAGATGTATCTGCAGAGACCTCCAGATAGCCCAGGCCGCCCATGCCCATGCCCGTGGCAAAGGAAAGCAGCTTTTCGTGAAAGCCCTTGCTCATCTCGGCATGCACCTTAATCGCCCGGACGGTTCTGCCGATAAAGGGCTTAAAGCTGCAGCCCTGGAAAAATTCCGTCACATCGATGATCCGCAGGGGATTGCGCAGATCCGGCTTGTCGGTGCCGAACTCCAGCATGGCCTGCCGGTAGCTGATAACCGGATAGGGCGCCTGGGTGATCGCATAGCCCTCCGGCGCAAACTTTTCAAATGCAGCGGACAGCACTTCCTCTCCCACTCGGAACACATCCTCCTGGGTGGCAAAGCTCATCTCAAAATCCAGCTGGTAGAACTCCCCGGGGGATCTGTCAGCTCTGGCGTCCTCATCCCGGAAGCAGGGAGCAATCTGAAAATATTTGTCAAAGCCGGAGACCATCAGCAGCTGCTTATACTGCTGGGGCGCCTGGGGCAGCGCATAGAATTTCCCCTTGTACTTCCGGGAGGGTACGATATAATCCCTTGCCCCCTCAGGAGAGGATGCGCACAGAATCGGCGTCTGAATCTCCAGAAAGCCCAGCTCCGTCATCTTCTGCCGCAGGAAGCTGATCACCTGGGAACGGAACACGATGGCGTCCTTCACCTTGGCATTGCGCAGATCCAGGTAACGGTATTTCAGGCGCACCTCTTCTCTGGTTTCCTTGGAGGTCATCACCTCAAAGGGCAGCTGCTGGTACACCTTTCCCAGCACCTCCACACTCTTGGCTTCCAGCTCAATGGTGCCGGTGGGGATACGGGGATTGTAGGTCTCCTCGTCACGCTTTTCCACCGGGCCGCTGACGGAAACGCACATTTCCCGGCTCAGCCCCTTCAGCAGCTCCGTATTGCGCATTACCACCTGCAGTACGCCATACATATCCCGCAGATCTACAAAGGATACGCCGCCGTGATCCCGGATATTCTCCACCCATCCGGCCACCCGGATGGTGCGGCCGATCAGCTCTTCACCGATCTGACCGATGTTCATGTCTCTGTAATCGTTTTTCTGTGTCATACCTACCTCACATTCTGCCGTCTGCCGTTCTCTTCGGAGTTTTCCCTGCAGCTTCGGCCCATAAACTGTGTGTCGTATTCCGCAACGTAAAACGTCCCGGAATACAATAACTGTATTCCGGGACGGATATATCGATATCCGCAGTACCACCCGCATTGGCAAAGGATGCTTTTTATCCTTCTGCCCTCTCTTGCACTTAACGCCGTGTCACGTGCTGCCCTACTTACTGATCCCTGCAGAAGCTTACTATCGCTTTTCAGCCCCTGCGGTCAGGTTCAGGCCGCCTGCTCCGGAGTGTTGCCTGTGAGTCAGATTCCGCTGGCTGTGCTCTCAGTCGGTGGCGTCATCGGGGCTTTTCCCCGATTTACAGCCTTCCTGTCGCTTCCCCTGACAAGGGTCTCCTTCAACGCATTTCCTTTATTACCCTTATTATATTCCTTTTCTGAATTCGTCATTCTTTCGGAAATATAAAAAGCAGAACACAAATAAGCACAGTCTAAACCTCGCCTTTGAGTGTTCTGCTTTTACACTATAGAACAGAAGCGGAGATTTGTCAAGATTTTTTTATAGTGCACCAATTATCAAAATTCCGCCAGCAAATTGTATCAATCCGATCTAGGGCAGCTCGGGACTTTGACAGTTAAATAAAGAGATACTGACCGCAAACCGCATGGTTGCGGC
>CAZFYD010000069.1:0-12088 GCA_964523315.1 uncultured Acetatifactor sp. | reverse complement strand
GCGCAGCAGCGGGTTTTGCGAATGCAGCGTGGAGGGGCTGTAAATAGTAACGTAACTTTTTCCCTGTCCTGCCCCGTCAGCTCAGGAAATCATACAGCAGCACCAGCACCTCAAACTCCCCGGCCTCATCCTGCACGATCATCTCCCCCTGATATTTCTCTGCAATCTGCCGCACTACCGTAAGCCCCAGGCCATGGCTGCGGGAATCCGCCTTCCCCGTCAGATAGCGGCCGCCGGACGTTCTGATCCTGTTCCGGTAAGGATTGCAGATACGGATATACAGATTATGATGATCTGCCTTGATCTCCAGGCGGATCCTCCTGCCATCCGGCAGCTCCCTGACCGCCTCCACGGCATTGTCCAGCAGATTGCCCAGGCAAAGACACAGATCTTCCCCGGAAAGCCCGGCATCCATAGGAACCTGTATGTCCGTTATCAGGTCTATCCCCTCCTTCGACGCCATATCCGCCTTATAATTCACCACACCGTCAATATACAAATTCCCGGTATGGGATACGCTGCTGCCCTGCTCCAGGGACTTAAGCCTTTCCCGGCAGAAGCTTTCCAGAGCCTCATAGTCCTTTTTCTCCAGATACATCCGCTCCAGCAGGTAGTACTGGCTCATATTATGGCGAAAAAGCTTCAGCTGCTCCCACCACTCCCGGCTTTCCCTGTCCTGCCGGATATAATAGGCATTCTGCTGCGTCAGGAGTTCCTCCCGCATGCGCCTTTCGGCCGTGTCCTTTGCTTTTTCATACAGGTAATAGGTGAAAATATTGATGATTAAGACCATAAGAACGGCAGTAAAGCCAAAGAAGCTTTGTTCCATGGTGCCGGAGAGATAGATAGCCAGCAGAATCCAGACGCTGCCGGCCGGTACGATAAACACCTCCAACCAGTCCCGCAGCTTCAGTTCCGCCTTTCTGCGCATTCTCACCAGAAGAGCTACAAGCTTTACCAGAAGAAACCAGAGTATTTTTGAGGCAAGCACGCACAGCAGGTCAAGTCCTTCCGCCGAGGACAGCCCCAGCGCCGCACAGCCGTAGTACACCAGCAGTTCTGCGCACATGCCGCTCAGGTAGATGAACACCGTAACCGCCAGCAGTGTCCTGGCGGAATCGGTATACAGCGTCCTGACCGTTACAAAAAAACAAATCAGAATTACCGGCATGTTAAACCAGGCAATGCCGGTGCGCTCTGTCACCATATAGGTAACCAGATTGTTGACGGTAAAATAGGCGGCCCATACCAGCCAGACGAGATATCGGTTCATTTCTCTTTTTTTCAGGACATTATCACAGAAAATCCTCTGCAGGAGCACCACAAAAACTTCCGCTGCAAACAATATCATTACCATTTTATTTTCTTCTCCTTCAGGCTCTGTAAATAACGCTTCCTCACCGCCTCTTTATAATTGCCGCTTATTTCCAGATCCAATCCATTATCCAGAATCACTTTATTGGCAGAGTATTCCACAATATACAGGGGATTTACCAGATAGGATTTCCGCACCCTTATAAACTGCGAACCGGTCCGGTTCACCGCATCTTCCACATGATCCAGACTGTCATAAAACAGGTACTCGCCATCAGGATCCTCCCGGTCCGCCGTGTCGATCTTTATTGTTCTTCTGTCGCTCTGAAAATATCTGATCTTGGATAAAGGAATCCGATACCGCTTTTTCCGGTAGGAGAAATCATAGACATCGGTAAAATTCAGCCGTTTTTCCACCACATCCTTCAGGATGGCGGCAAGTCTGTCCTCCTGCAGAGGCTTTTCCAGAAACGCATAGGGCCAGACTTCAATCATCTCCCGGCAGTACTGGTCGTGACAGGAAATAAATATCAGCACCACACTGGTATCAAACCTTCTGATGACCTTTGCAGTCTCAATTCCGTTCATGCCCGACATCTCCACATCCAGAAAAATAATATCCATATTGCCGGTGGCTTCTATCTCGCACAGCAGATCCTCTCCGCTGGGAAAACCGTAAAGCTCTATATTTTTCGACAGACCGTCCATGATCCGCCGGAGCATCTGCTCCTGCTGCCGCAGTTCTCCATCCATATCCTCACAGATTCCGATCCGCACCATATTCCCACCGTTCCTTTTCTTTTTCATCCGGACCATCCCCCGGGCCGGGCAAATACAACATCATTATATACCCTGCCCTGCCTGCTCACAAGTATTTTGTTGCTGCCGCAGACCGCAGACCGCCGCCACCGCCTGTTAAAGACCGTTTTTCTTGACATCCTTCCCTTTTCCCGTATAATAAATGGATAGAATAAGGAGACTTACCTATGAATGATTATATCATCGGCTATCTTATATGTATCAATCTGGCCGGGCTGGTCAGCATGAAAGTGGATAAAAGGCGGGCGATCCGGCACCAGTGGCGCATCTCCGAGGCCACTCTTTTTCTGATTGCCTTACTGGGCGGCAGCCTGGGTTCCATCATCGGAATGCAGCTCTTCCGCCACAAGACCAAACACTGGTATTTCGTCTGGGGCATGCCTGCAATTTTCTTTATAGAACTTGCGCTGGTACTCTGGATCGTGTTAAAATAAATTCATCAATGCGGAAATCGGGCCAATGACGGCAGCCGAAACAGCAAAGGGAGCGGATCAATACTATGGATATGCATGTGGCAGTATGCGACGACAATGTGGCAGATCGGAAGCAGATGGAGCGTCTGCTGGCCAGGGAATCGGACAGACGCAGCCGTGAGACCGGGCTGCTCTATACAGACTCCTTCGGCAATGCTTCCGCCCTGCTCCACAATCCCATGCAGTACGACATCTTTTTTCTGGATATCTGCCAGACAAAAGGGGTAACCGTGCAGGAGGTTGTAGACGGACTGGTTTCCGCCGGTGTCAAGGTACCCATCTATCTGTGCTGCTCCCAGATCGATTATCGTCAATACTCCTTCCCCGAAAATGTATTTTTTATTGACAAGGCCATCCGTGCGGCAGAGCTGACGCTTGCCATTGACTGCGGAGCGCAGTACAAGCAAAACGCCGTGCCCCTGCTGGAGCTGCGCCTGGAAAATGAGACGCTGTACGTGACGGAGGCCGAAATCCTCTACGCTGCCTTCCGGGACAGCAAGCACGTGGCCGTCACCCTGACCGATCAGCGCAGGGTGCTGATGACCACCAGCATTGAAAATCTGTACGGGCAATGGGAAAAGCATGAGACCATCGTCAACCCTTCCCGCAAACTGATCCTGAATGCCAGGCATGTGGTTTCCCGCAGCCTGCTGAAGGTCACGATGACGGACGGCGCCGCCTTTACCGTGGGCCAAAAATTTCAGAAATATATTGTTTATATTCAGGAAAAACTGTCAGAGCAATAGCTAAGAAAGGACTCTTTATGCTGGCATTACAGATCACCAATACCAAAAGCTTCATGTCACAGCTGCTGACCGGGGACTGCTTTGACCCCTTTCTGCTGGCGGAGGCCGCTGTTTCCACCGCCCACACCTACACCATAGACGGACATGTAAACAAAGACTTCTATACCTCCGAGGAGCGGGAGCGCCCTGAGACCTGCCCCTATGATTTTGCCGTCTGGCATGACATGAAGGGCCTGCTATTTCAGCTAATCAAGGGAACCCATACCCCGCTGTATTTTAAATTTGTGCTCCATCTGAAGCCGGAGCTGGTGGGAAAGCTCATGGCCGCCAACGGCTGCAGCATGCCCGCCGAACAGATTAAGGCCCTTGTGCTCACCGTCAAGTACGACGGTTCCCATGCCATACTGACAACGGGCACCGCTTATCATACCTTTTTGATGAACAAAGAGCCTGATATCATCTGGGACAAGGCCCTGACCGGATACCTGTCCCGCAAAAATATTCTCTTCGAAATTCTGTAACTCTGACAAAACTCCTGACAAAATATGCCGCTTTGCTACTCTGCTGTCTGCTGTTGTGAGGTCGGTGAAGCGCTTTCCTGCTCCGTCTCCTGAGGTGTTTGGGTGGGCATGGGCAGTACCGCCTCCGCCGGTTTCTCCGGGTTCTCGGCAGTCTTCTCCTCATCCAGACACTGCCGGATCACATGATAATAGTCATTGCGCAATATGTAAGCGCTGAACTGATAGCGATCCTTCACATCCTGCTGAGCCGCCTCCATATAGGCATCCTGCTCCTCCTGCGTAAGCTCCGTCTTCCAGGTAGTCGTCTTGGCTTTCCGGCTGTAGGCCACCGTATCCGACACAAAGCTTCTGTCGTTGAAGATTACCAGTCCCTCCTGATCGGAGAAAATATCCCGTCCCGCATACATCCGGGAATCATAGTCAAATCCAAACAGATTCAGCAGTGTGGGCAGCAGATCCATGGCGCCGCACACCTTATCCACTACCACTGGTTCCTCCATCCCTGCGTTCCACAGGATCAGGCTGTTGCGGTAGGTATCCATATCCTGAGACAGATCCTTCCCCGCCAGTTCCTCATACTGCTCCTGGGTCATACCGTAGGGATAATGATCTGCGCTGAGACAGATCACGGTATTTTCCAGTACTCCGGCAGCCTCCAGCTGCTCCAGCAGGCTTTCCATGGCTTTATCCAGCTCAATATGGCAGGCAATATAAGCCCGGGCATTCTCCGACAGATCCAGATCCGCCACCGCATCCCGGTTCCAGTTGGCCATCTGATTACCCGTAAAGCTATAATTCATATGGCCGGAAACCGTCATGTAGTACACATCAAAGCGATCTGTATTGACATATTCCGGCACCGTCCCCAGCATCATCTCATAGTCCGAGGCCGGCCACGCATTGGGATGCTCCATATAGAAGATCTGGCTGCCCCACTCTTCCTCCGACAGATCCCCCAGCTTGGCCGCCTTGAAATCATATCCCAGATTCGGATGGGTGCGGTACCGCTCATAGTAGGACAGGCTGTTGTTGTGATAGGCCCAGTTATAGACCCCCTCCGTGGCAAAAAAACGAGGCAGGGAAAAAGCCATATCCAGATCCGCACTTTTCCGCAGGCTGAACTGCCCGTCCGGTATCAGTCCGGTGGTATTCACATACTCTCCGTCGCTGGTGCTGGTCTGCCACAGGGGCACATAATAGTTGGTAAACACAAAGCCGGAATTCACCAGCTTATACAGGGTGGGCGTCAGGTCCTCCCGAATCGCATAGGTGGAAAAGCCCTCGGCGGTCAGAAAGATCAGGTTATATCCCTGGAACATGCCGGTATATTCGTTGCGGTTGGTGGGAGTAACCTCCTGCAGATACTCCGCCAGCCACTTGGTTTCCTTATTGCTTTGGGACAGCTCCGTCAGCTGATCCATATCCAGCGTCCACACATGAGGGGAAGTATCCAGCACTGGTTCCGGCGTTGCCTCCGGCTCCTGTTCGATTTCCGTTCCGCCGTCTCCCTCTCCGTCCCCGGTCTGCTGCCCGGCAGCACCGGCTCCCGTACTCTCCTCCGGCTGTTCCTGGCCGTCAGGGGATGCTTCGCCGTCATTCTCCGCCAGCAGCCCCTCCGGCTCCTCTCTCCGGGGCAGGGCGCCCTGCACGCCGTCCCACAGAGGGGAAATCAGTTCTCCCAGCTCGTAAGCACCGTCCCGCTGCACCATGGTGATGACGCCCATATCCCGCATCACCGTCATGGGATCATAGAACTCCCGGTATTCCTCCGCATAGGAGGCATCCAGCAGGTTGCCGATCTCCATAGCACAGATGCAGTAGATCAGTGCTGCCCCTGCCAGCAGTCCCATCCGCAGCTTTTTAATCGAGGATAAATGCGGCAGATCCCATGTGGTCAGATGCCGCCAGAGCCCCACTGCCACCAGCGGCAGCAGCATCAGCAAAAGCAGAGGCAGGGCATGCAGCAGTCCCACCAGCGCTTCCCGCCAGTAATTGGTCAGCGCATCCTGACCGCCCACCAGCATGGCCCTGATCTGCAAGGGCTGCTGGAAAATACGGAAATACACAGTCTGTACAAAAAAGATCAGATATTCCGACAGGGTCATGATCCAAAAGGCTTTATTCCTGTGGCGCCTCGGCACGCTGCCGCTGATCAGCGCCTGCAGCGCCGCAATCAGGGAAATCAGTCCGATCGTAAAGAGGGGATTAAAGCCCGCCAGCCCGAAACAGCCGAAATGAAATACGGCCTCCATATAGAAAAGAATCCCTGCATACAACAACCAACCAGCCATCTTTTTCATCCTTTGTTCTTTTAGTTCATATACCTGTTACGATTTTGTCCTGGAATTAAAAACCAAGCTTGCCAGATAGCCAAAGATCAGTGCGGCCGAGGTGCCCACCGCCCCCGCCTTAAAACCGCCCGCCCAAAGGCCCAGCAGTCCCTGCTCATCCACCGCTTCCTTGACGCCCTTCATCAGCACATTTCCAAAACCAAGCAAGGGCACACTTGCACCAGCCCCTGCAAACTCCTGAAAGGGCTCATACCAGCCGAATACACTGATACATGCCCCCAATACCACCAGCAGCACCATAATGCGTCCCGGCATCATCTTCGTTTTTTCCATCAGGATCTGCACCAGAGCGCAGATCAGTCCGCCAACCCAAAAAGCATTGATATAGTCCATTCGCTCCACTCCTTCCTGTATTTCCTACAGATGAAGGTAGTATCTGCGATATTCTGTAAATCTATTCCTGCCGGGAAACCAGTTCATGAATCTCATGCACAATGCTGCGCAGCATCTTGCCGCTGCAGTCCACCGTCACCTGGGCGTACTTTTCATACAGAGGCCTGCGCTCCTGATACAATGCTGTCAAATCCTGCCCCGGCCGCAGCGTCACGCCCCGGGCATCCAGATCTCCCAGGCGTTCCGCAACCTCCTCATAGGGGAGCTGCAGATAGACGATGGTGCCGATCTGCCTCAGATGTGCCATGGCCTCGGGCTCATAGATCACGCTGCCGCCGGTGGCAATCACGCTGTTATGTACCTCCAGCCCGGCGTTGACGGCGCTTTCAATCTGCCAGAAGCCTTCCACCCCATACTCCTCTATCAGCTCGTGCAGAAGCTTTCCCTCCTGCTCCTGAATCACCAGATCCGAATCAATAAAACGATAACCCAGGCGCTTGGCCAGAACCACCCCTACAGTACTCTTGCCAGCGCCCGGCATACCGATCAGAACGATATTCTCTTTCATTTCCCTGCCTCTTTTATCTCGTCATATCCACTTCCGGCTCGTCAAACTCCGCCGTCACATAGAAGCCCCGGGCATTCTCCTGAATATCCACGACCTTCCCCTTCCGGGACTTTAACCGGTAGCGGAACGGAATATTGCCCGACATGGCCAGAGACGGGTCAATGGTATAATAATAATTGCTGGGCAGAAGTCCCTCCGTGACCGTCACTTCCTGTCCTACCTCCAGCAGCCCCTGCCGCTCCATCTTGAATTCCATCCTGCGCATGCTTTCCGCCGCCTTCCTGTTCTTTCGAAAAGCATTGTACTAAAAAAAGTTCGGCATTGCAAGGAATATTGAAAATCTTAATGATTTTTAACCTTTTTGTAACATTTTTTGTGTGAAAATCAGAAGCTCTTTGCTACGAGCATTAGCGCTTCTTCTCACACTATAGCTTCCAGCACCAATGCATGGGCGATGCCGGGCACGCTTTTCCCCTCATTGAAGCTGGTCTTGCTCAGCAGTGCGCCGGTGGGCATGAACAGCACCTTTTTCCAGTGATGCTCCTCCAGTTGTTTCAGAATATAGGCCGAAAGCGTCACGGCGCTGCAGCCGCAGCCGCTGCCCCCCGCATGGGTGTCCTGGGTCTGGGCGTCAAAAATCTCCATGCCGCAGTCCATGTGCCGATCGGCAATGTCATAGCCCTGCTCCCGCAGCAGCTCCAGCAGCACGGTCTGTCCCACGCTGCCCAGATCTCCGGTGATGATCCGGTCATATTCCTCAGGCATCACACCGAAGTCCAGGAAATGCCGGACCAGCGTATCCGCCGCAGCGGGTGCCATGCAGGCACCCATATTCATGGAATCCTTCAGCCCATAGTCCACGATCCTGCCCACGGTCATCCCGGTAATTGCAGCCCGGGGCGGCTGCCCCTGGGGACCGGCCTCCTGCTCCCTTCCCAAAATGAACGCACCGCTGCCGGTCACCGTCCAGCTGGCGGAAAGGGGCCTCTGATTCCCATACTCCAGTGGAAAACGGAACTCCTTTTCCGCACTGGCAAAATGACTGGAGGTCACACAGACCACATAATCCGCATATCCGGCAGATACGGTCATGGCGCCCAGAGTCAGGGACTCCCCGCAAGTGGAGCAGGCGCCGTAGACGCCCAGCAGCGGGATCTGATAAGAAGCGATGCCGAAGGAAGTGGCAATGGACTGCCCCAGCAGATCTCCCGCAAACAGATACCGGATATCCTCTGCCTGCTTCCCTGCCTTGCCCAGCGCCATATAAACGGCATCCTTCTGCAGATTGCTCTCCGCCTCCTCCCATGTGTTGCAGCCAAAGAGATCGTTCTCGCCCACCATGTCGAACAGCTCGCCCAGAGGGCCTTCCCCCTCTTTTTTGCCCACAATACTGGCGCTGTTTAAGATGTATACCTTGTTTTCCAGCTGCACGCTGGATTTTCCAACCATATGATTCATCGTTATACTTCCTTTCTGCCCTATGGATCTTACTTGAAAGATAGTATAACCTATACGGGAAAAATCATGCGGCAGAATTACCGCAACATATCAATGCAAATAGAAATAAAGATAAATTAAAAGCACTCTGCCCATTTGTGCCGTTTGCTATTACTAATCAATCCCTCTTAGTCTGCCGTCTCATACTTTTTCACCAAAAACTTTCTTAGACAAACTATATATATTAGAAATAACAGTAAATAATTAATGAATATCCCTATAAAAACCAAATATAATGTTTTGTAAAAGAAGTTAGTTACTATGATGAATGCTAGTGCAACAACATTTACTATCGCTGTAATATACAAAACAAACTTTGCCTTTCCACATGCCAAAAGCACATACTTTAAAATAGTTTGAGCGGGATTAAATAAGTTCATCAGTACCATAGGAAAAATTATCTTTGCTGCCCCCACAATTAAATCCGTTTCATCAGATATAAGCATTGGAACCTTTTTTCTAAACAAAACAATTACCAATGACAATACCATATATATCAATGTAGAAATCAACATACCTGCAATTGTTAAATCCTTTATATCGCGATATTTACATTGCCCTATTTTTTCACTGACCAAAGTCAACTCTGCTGAACCATACATAAACATAGATATCGTAATTATGTCAATAAAATACTTGACCAACAGATATGAGCTAATTTCCATTATACTAATATTAGATATAATCGCATTAATAATTATAACAAAAATACTTCCTTCTAATAACTCTTCTCCTATCAGAGGTATACTTTCTTTTATTAAGTACATTGCAGCCTGAAAACTTTTCTTTGAAAAACTTATATGTATCTTCTTATCTTTTTTAATCATTAATCCTAATGCAACCATATTAAATAAAACACTTATAATCGTTGCTAATGCAGCTCCTGCCGTTTCTAATTTGGGCAAACCAAGCTTTCCAAAAATCAACAAATAATCCAGAATTACATTAATTACAGTAGCCGCAGTAGATATCCACATTAGTCTCTCTGTTTTCTTTTCAATTTTAAAATAAGAGTTAAAAGTAAATATTAGCAACTGAAACATCATATACGGACATGTTATTAATGCATATATCTTAGCAAAACGTAGCGCATCATCGGACAAGCCATAGAAACCACCCAATATTTGATTTGAGAAAAAAACAACAATCAAAATGTATAAAACTCCAATTATTATATCTATACATAGGGAAGATATAAAATACAGATTAATGCCCTCCGCATCATTCTCACCCTTTTTTTTGGCCCCTTCTATGTTAAAAGTTACAGCAATATTTCCAAATATCCCAGCAAGCAAATTCATAAGAGATACCATTATACCAATCGCCCCATAGGCTTCTGTAGATATTCTGCCAATAAACATTTCATCCACAAGACCTATTAACATTCCGGCTATATTCTGAACAATTAACGGAAATGCAAATTTATTTAATTCTTTTACATGTTGGTTTTTTATGCAAATAAACATTGGACAGGCACTCCTAATTCAACCAGATTCGTCAAGATCAAAATATTCGAACATTTATATTTTTCTTTTACGATTTGCTCAACAGCGTCTACCTTCTCTTGGACGGTGATACCATCGAGTACAAAAAACCGGACAGCCCCAACCTGTTGTCCGGTTTTTCATGCATTTATTCTGTTTCCACATCTACCGTAACCAGATACTGGCTCACGGCGTATACCACCTGTCCGTCGTACTCCAGACGGGACCATCCTGTATCCGCATTAATGCCTGTCCGGTGGGCGTTCTGTCCGTTGCTCAGCTGCGTTACCACCGTCAGCTGCCCCTGATCCGTGCTGGGCTCACTGCGCAGATTAGTCACATCCTTGGCCGTAACATATTCCTCCACCGGTTCAAAGGTCATGCCCAGAGCGTTCTCAGGCTCAACGCTCTCCTCCGGCTCGGAACTCTCCTCCTCAGTACTCTCGGCAGTATCCGGCACATCGTTCTGTCCGTCCCAGTCGGCAATGGAATCCTGTGTATTTTCCGGATTCTGTCCCGTCACGGTAGCAGTATGATCCGCATGGGTAATCTTCCAGGATAAAAAGCAGAATACCACCACCACCAGAATCAGTACCACAAAGCCGACCACGGCCTGTGCGGGATTTATTTTTTCTTCTTCCAGAGCAGACGCTCTGTCCTCTTCGTGATTTCGTCTCATAGTAACCTCTCTATGCATATCATGGGCCGTGCCCATGATACTGCATCAATACGTATTTGGAAGTAAAGCTTCCAAGCTTACCCGCCTGCTGTACCTGCAAAATGGACATCAGTCCGCAGTCCGAACGGAACCGCCAAAACGTTCTGCCTGTTCCTTTATCAGCTCCATATCTTCGAAATAGTTGATGCGCATAGCGCTCTTGACCTCCGAAAGAGTCTGCGCCGCCACCTCACGGGCCGCCTCGCTGCCCTTCTTCAGGATATTGTAGATCTCAGGAATATCCTTCTCATATTCCTTACGCCGCATTCTGATGGGCTCCAGTTCCTCCTGAATGATATTGTTCAACAGCTTCTTGACCTTCACATCTCCCAGGCCGCCTCTGGTGTAATGGTCCTTTAACTCCTGGAGGCAGGAATATTCCGGCAGATATCTCTCGAAATGCTCGTCCCTGCAGAATGCGTCCAGATAGGTAAACACCGTGTTTCCCTCCAGATGACCGGGGTCGGATACCTGCAGATGCTCCGGATCCGTATACATGCTCATGATCTGCTTTTTCACCGTCTCCGGGGAGTCTGCCAGATAGATGCAGTTGCCCAGAGACTTGCTCATCTTGGCCTTTCCGTCCACTCCGGGAAGCCGCAGACACGCCGCATTCTGCGGTATCAGAGCCGCAGGCTCCACCAGCACCGGCGCATAGATGGTATTGAACTTATGCACGATCTCTCTGGCCTGTTCAATCATCGGCAGCTGATCCTCTCCCACGGGTACGGTAGTGGCCTTGAACGCCGTGATATCGGAAGCCTGACTGATGGGATAGGTGAAAAAGCCCACCGGAATGCTTGCTTCAAAGTTCCGCATCTGGATCTCATTTTTTACGGTAGGGTTCCGCTGCAATCTGGATACCGTCACCAGATTCATATAATAAAAAGTCAACTCGGTCAGCTCCGGTATCTGGGACTGGATAAACAAAGTGGATTTGGTGGGATCCAGACCGCAGGACAGATAGTCCAGCGCCACCTCCACGATGTTCTGGCGCACCTTCTCCGGATTCTCAAAATTATCCGTCAGAGCCTGTGCATCTGCGATCATGATAAAGATCTTACTGTATTCGCCGCTGTTCTGCAATTCAACTCTTCTTCTCAGGGAGCCTACATAATGTCCCACATGCAGTCTGCCGGTGGGTCTGTCCCCGGTTAAAATAATCTTGTCCATCTCTTCGTCCTGTCCTTTATTGGTTACTTCTTGTATATCTTACCATTTTTTTATCCATATGAGAAGAGAAAATTTACATTTTTCTCAAACC
>CAZFYD010000068.1:0-12115 GCA_964523315.1 uncultured Acetatifactor sp. | reverse complement strand
ACCTCCACCCAATGAGCAAAACACGGCTGCGAAGCAGACGTAATAGCTGCGCAGCCGGCGGGAGTGCGAATGCATTCAAATGGTCAAAGCAGGCATCTGGCTCATCAGCTTTTCTACCAGACCGGCAACCACATTGTATTGATAGATGGCGGTCAGTACAACACTTTCCCCGGTGTATTCCAGAATCTGCTGTCCGATCATTCCCAGACCAAAGTACATAATGAATACATAAATGATCTGCAGGATCAGCACCACTTCCAGTACCCCAAAGACAGCGCCCAGCAGCTTATTGGCCCAATGGATCACCGGCAACTGGGAAATCATCTTCGCCGAAAAGAATACTGCGCTTAGCATATGATGCACGATTCCCAACAGTGCCAGCAGTACTACGGCAATGATTACTCCGGCTACTTCTTTTTCCATATAGCTGTGCAGGCCATTGCTGATCAGTACAATCATGATTCCCATGATAATCAGTGTCACCAGTGAAATGATCTCCTTGACCATTCCCTTTTTATATCCATCTGCAATCTTTACCAACGCACATACTGCAACAACAATTAACATAATATTCATCTGTATCTCTCCTATTTGAGCTGTATCGTGTCAATAGAATCATTAGTCAGGATCAGGTATTTATAGCTGTTCCCCTGAGGAATCATGACTTTCACCGCCTGGGAAAATTCCCCCTGATACTTGTCCACGCCGCCGAAGGTACGGATCAGACATTCCTGTTCGTTGTAGACTGCAAAACTGTCTTGTCCGAAAAATAAATGTTCAAAGTCCATATCAAACAGGAAATCATTTACTTTATCTCCATTTCCCCGATAGACCTGCAGATTATGCTGTCCCTCCATGGAATTGCTTCTAAACAACAGCCCCACGTAGTTCTCATCACTGTAGACGCCCTGGACCTCTTCCTCATATAAATAGGTATTAGTCAGTTCCGGGATCTGCAGACCGGAGAAGAACAACAGCCTGTCATCCCCCACCGCATAGGCCGTCCCATTCGTCATAAAGCAGATCGTGGGAATAACGGTATCCGGGTAAGTATATCCGTTCACATAGTAGTCGCTTTTGTTTTCCCCCACTGTGCCGAAATTATAAAAAGCCACCCGGGATTTCACCACTCCCGAATCCACGTAAATGCAGGACAGGGCCAGCAGTTCTCCGTTGGGAGACAGACTGAAAGCCACCGGATAGCCGCTTTGATTCATCGTGGTTTTTACCTCAAAACGCATATTCCCGTCCGGGTCATAGATGTAAATCCAGGTAATCTTGGTATCCGCCACTGCCACTGCCACACGGCCCGTCCGGGCCACCGCAAGGCTGCGGATCGGCATCGTGGTACTGATCTCTCCCAGCTTCTTTTCCGAATCCAGTACGTATACCTCACGACCATTGTAGTCCCCGATGGCAGCTACATCCCCATTGGTGGCAATCATCAGATTCTGCATTTCGTAGGTCTGATTCCACAGGACGTTGCCTTTTGCATCCGTGCAGTGAGCTCCGTCGTTGCTGTATGTCAGGATATGGCTGCCCAAAGCCATATTTACCGTTCCGCCCACCACCTCCACCTCCGTTGAATTTACTACCTCATAGGAAGTATAGATATGATTCTTATACTGTATTACCACCAGAGCGATCAGAGCAATCAAAGCTGCCGCCGCCAACAGAATCCGGTATACATGGGACAGACGATAACGCCGGATCTTCTGCTGGTAATCAGCCTGTCCCCTTTCTCTCTTCTCTTTTTCCGCCCGAAAGCTTCTGATATCTGCCATATGACAACCTCGCAAGTACCTTATTTTCTTCCCCTACTCTTTTTCCGTATCTGTTTATAATAGGTAGTATATCATACTTTCTTTTAGGGGAGTAGAATTTTTTGTCCGATCTGAATATTATCCGGATTGGATATCCCATTCAGCTCACAGATCTCCTGTACATGGCTGTCATCGCCATACTGTCTGGTGCTGATGCCAATCAGGGTATCCCCCGCCTGGATCACATATCCTGCAGGCTGTGACTGTTGGGTCTCTATGTCAGAGATCGCAGGCCCCTGGGCCGGAACTTCCTCATCCGTGCCGGGATCCTGCGCCGTCTGAGACTGTCCCTCCTGGCCATCCTGACCGTCCAAATTCTGCTGCTCCGCATTCTGCTCTTCCGCATTCTGCGGCGGCTCCTGGGGCTGATCTTCCATTGTCCCCTGTTGCAACGGGTCTCCCTGATCCTGACTTTCCCCTGTCTGTCCGTCCGTCTCCTCCGGCTGTCCTGTGACCGCCTGTCCGGACACCGCCGTCATCTGCTGATTCTCCTGCAGGATCGCATCTGTCAGACTGTCTTCCGCCACCAGGGTACCGGAATCATGCACGTCCGGAATGTCTTCAGCGGCTACGCTTTCCAGCAGCTCATCGTTTTCTTCCGGCTTTGGGTCCGAAAGCTGTGCCCAGAGCTGTCTTGCCCGGTCTCCCAGGGAGCCGTCTCCGTTTTCTCCCACAACAGCGGCTACCCCCGCCAGACAGAGCACGGCAAATACTGCTGCCGCAGATACCCTCATCATTTTTGCGGAGGAGCCAGACTTTTTTTCCGGTTCTTTCACAGCGGTACGTCTCTGCCGCTGCGCTGCGGATGTTTCATTCTGGGGACGCTGTCCTTTCTGCTCATACTGGCTGCGGCGCTCTTCCTGCCTTGCCCTGACCCGGTCATATTTCTCCTGTCCATACTGCTCCGGCTCATGCTCCCGCGACTGGTTGTCCAACATATAAGCCAGCATGCTGTCATTTTTTTCATAGAAGCAGGCATATCCTTTTATGTATCGGCAGATATCCTGTTCCTGAATATGCATCCCCTCCACCATCTCGCCGTCAAAGATATGGTAGCCCAGAAAAGTATATTCGGGAAAATAGCGCTGCCGCAGGCGTTCCACTTCCTGATTCTGCGCCTGAGACAGGTGGCGCACCTCCCGGTTGATCGACAGGATCCGACAGGCTCCGTAAATAAAAAAGTACGACAACGTCTGCTCCTTGGTGCATTTGCCATACAGGGCGATGGCCACCCCTTTATCCTCTGTCTGGCGGCTCAGCTGCTTCATGTAAGAAACTACATAATCCTCTACGTAGATCTTGCAGGTACGGTCCGCTTCCCCGATCTGTGTAATATTTTTTGGCAACTCCATAAAAACACCTCCCACATCCTATGCTTTACAGCCAATATCAGCTATAAATATAGCATGGGTGTGAGAGGTATTTTATCATTCCTTGTCGTAGGGATTAAGAAACCCCTCGACATTTTTCCCTATTCAAAACGATATACGGTGGTTGACTCATAATCCCGGCCCTCGCCAAACACGCAGGAGGGAAACTGAGGCTGATGGATACTGTCGGGATAATACTGGGTCTCCAGGCACAGGCCGCTTCTCTTATCATAAAATGCACCGTCCTTGCCAGGCTCCGGGCTGATGCAGTTGCCCGCATAGAATTGTACGCCGGGAAGCGTGGAGTAAGCTACCATGCGGCGGCCGCTCTCAGGTGCGGTTACTACAGCGATTTTGCGAAGCTGGCCGTCCCAGCCGTCCACTACATAGTTATGATCGTACCCCTGGGTCAGCAGCAGCTGCTGGAAATCCGCCCGTATCTCCTTACCCACAGCCTTGGGCTGGGTAAAGTCCATCACCGTGCCTGCCACCGCTGCAATTTCCCCGGTAGGAATAGCCCCCTCCACCACGGGAGTATAGCGGGACGCCAGAAGCTGCAGCTCATGGCCCTCAATATTGCCCGATTTGTGTCCGTTCAGATTAAAATAGGTATGGTTGGTGGGATTCAGAATCGTCTTCTTGTCGCTGGTACCATGATAATGCAGCGTCAGACCGTTCTCCTCATCCAGAGTATAGGTCACCTGCAGCACCTTATTGCCCGGGAAACCCATATTGCCGTCCGTATCGGTAATGGTAAAGGTAACGCTGTTTTCTCCCGTCTGCGCATCCCACAGCCGCTTATGATATCCCTTTTCCATATGGCTGTGCAGATTGTTGGGGCCGTCGTTGACATCCACATGATAGACGGCGCCGTCAATCGTAAAGCCGGCGCCGCCTATCCGGTTGGCGCTTGGGCCGACAGTTGCGCCGAAAAAGCTGCCGTTTTTCAGATAGCCTGCTGCGCTGTCAAAGCCCAGCACCACATCATCTGGCCTGCCGTTTTTGTCCGGCACATAAAGATTCACCAGGATAGCCCCCAGATCTGTCACTTCCGCCTTCATGCCGTTCTGATTCTCCAGGGTATAAAGGGTTACTTCTCTGCCCTGCTGATCCATTCCGAAATTTCTCTTTGTAATAGACATCCTTTCTGACCTCCCTCAATGTTTTTCTTTCGCCGAAAATAGTCTTCCATGCTGCCGACACATGCGTCAGATCTCGACACGTCCTTCCAATGCCCGCAGCAGCGTGACTTCATCAATATACTCCAAATCTCCGCCTACCGGCACACCACTGGCAATCCTGGTCACTCTGATCCCGGTGGGCTTGATGAGTTTGCTGATATACATAGCCGTGGTCTCCCCCTCCAGACTGGAATTGGTGGCAATAATCACTTCCTCCACTTCCCCTTCCAGACGGGCCATCAGCTCCTTCAGCTTGATATCATTAGGACCGATCCCCAGCATAGGAGAGATCGCACCATGCAGCACATGGTAGACTCCTTCATATCTGCCGGTCTTCTCATAGGCCGCCAGATCCCGGGGATTCTCCACTACCATAATCATCCGATGATTGCGTCTGTCGTTGCTGCACACCGGGCATACCTCCCGGTCCGTCAGGGTAAAGCACTCCCGACAGTACCTGACATTCTCCCTGGCATCAATAATGGTCTGCGCCAGACGATTCACTTTATCCTTGGGCAGATTGATCAGGTGAAAGGCCAGACGCTGGGCGGATTTGCTGCCGATACCCGGCAGAGCCGCCAGCTCCTCTATTAACTTATTGATACGGCCGCTGTACAGATCCATCAGAACGGTAAGCCTCCCAGGCCGCCGGTCATCTTCCCCATCAGGGCTTCATTTGCCTCATCCGCCTGTTTCATCGCCTCATTGGCCGCCGCAACGATCAGATCCTGCAGCATCTCGATATCCTCAGGATCCACTACCTCCTCGGTCAGCTTCACCTTCAGGATCTCCTTTTTGCCGGATACCGTCACCTCCACCGCGCCGCCTCCGGCGGTTGCCGTAAATTCCTTACTCTCCAGTTCCTTCTGTCCTTCCTCCATCTGACGCTGCATCCGCTGTGCCTGCTTCATCAGATTATTCATGTTGCCCGGCATCATGCCGCCGGGATAGCCTCCTCGTTTTGCCATGGGTTCATTCCTCCGCTTTATTCTTCCTCGATCTCCATATGGATGATCTGGGATAAATCTACATAACTCTCCTCAAATTCCCGTTTACTGCCCACTGACTGGATATTTACCTCCACCTCTTTGCCCAGATAGTCAGCAATCAGATGCTCCAGCTGCTCCTTATTTTGGGGGTGCTGAGTAAAATAGTCTGACTCCACTCCGTCCTGTAACACTACCAGCAGCCGGTTATCCCCGCCCAGGCTTAAGTTAGCGCCTTTCAGGTACAGCTTCATGGGATTTTCCGCATTGCCCACAATTGCCGGCCAGTGGCTGACCACCTCTTTCACCTCTTCGGGAATGGCCTTGGGCAGCTGGAGTCCGGGCTTTGGGGCAGCTGCATACGTCACTTGCGAAGCGTCCCGGGACGAGACATATCTGTCAGGCGGCACTGCCACTCCTTTTTCCACCTTGTCCTCCACATCCCGTATCCGCTCCAGCAGCGCCTCCTGAGACGTCTCCATACTGGGCCTGCACAGCTTGATCAGCGCAATCTCCACCAGGATTCTCTTCTGGCTGGCATACCGGATCTGTCCCGACAGTTCTGAAAAAATACGAATATAGCGGATGATACTGTTCATATCCATCATACCCGCTTCTTCCTTCAGTCTCGCCAGATTATCCGAGGACATATCAATCACGTCCTCCAGATTATCCGAGGACTGCACCAGCATCAGATTCCGCAGATACCAGGTAAAATCCATCACAAACTGGGTCAGTTCCCTGCCCTGCATGACGATCTCCTCCAGCAGCTGTACGCAGCCCAATACGTCCTGCTCCAGCACACATCTGAGCAATCGGCTGAATACCTCCGTATCCACTGCCCCCAGTACATCCAACACCTTATCATACGTCAGCTCATTGCCAAGATGAAAAGCAATACACTGATCCAGAAGGCTCAGGGCATCACGCATGGAACCATCCGCCACCTTGGCGATATAGCGCAGCGCCTTCTCCTCCACCTTCACCTGCTCTGCTTCCGTCAGCTGCTGCATCCGGGCAGTGATAGTGTCTATGGAAATCCGCTTAAAATCATACCGCTGGCATCGGGACAATATGGTAACAGGCAGTTTGTGTACTTCCGTGGTTGCCAAAATAAAAATCACATAGGAGGGCGGCTCCTCCAGGGTCTTAAGCAGGGCATTGAAGGCACCTATGGACAACATATGTACCTCATCAATAATATAGACCTTGTACTTACCCTCTGCAGGAGAATAGGATACCTCCTCCACGATTTCCCTGATATTGTCCACACCGTTATTGGACGCCGCATCGATCTCGATCACGTTCATACTGGCTCCGGCCGCAATGGCCCGGCAGATCGCACATTCTCCGCAGGGTCCGTCCTCAGTGGGATTCTCACAATTCACCGTCCGGGCAAAAATTTTCGCCACAGTCGTCTTACCCGTTCCCCTGGTGCCGGTGAACAGATAGGCATGGCCAATGCGGTTTGCCCGGATCTGGTTTTTTAAAGTAGTAACGATATGATCCTGTCCCTTTACATCCGCAAAGGTGTCAGGACGGAATTTCCGATATAAAGCCATATATGACATCTGATTAATCTCCAAAGCTGATGCCCAGCAGCTTAGCCTCCTGTACAATAGGGGCATCCGGTGAAACCATCTTCAGCTTTCCTGCTACTTCCTCCAGAGGGACACGCACGATCTCCCGGTTCTTATAGCCCACCATAAAGCCATACTGTCCGTCCAGGATCAGCTTTCCTGCCTCTGCTCCCAAACGGCTTGCAAATACTCTGTCATAAGGGCAGGGGCTACCGCCTCTCTGCATATGCCCGGGCACCGTCACACGCACTTCACGTCCGGTCTTCTCCTGAATCCTTGCTGCCACCTCATAGGAAACAGAGGGATAGGGATAATTTTCCATCTTTTTCTTATAATCTTTCTTGGAAAGCTTTGCATCTTCTTTGGAGATGGCGCCCTCTGCCACGGCAATGATGGTAAAGCGGCTGCCATTTTTGTCTCTCTCTTCGATCTTTTCAATTACTTTACTGATATCATAAGGAATCTCAGGCAGCAGAATGATGTCTGCGCCGCCGGCCATGCCGGCATTCAGCGTCAGCCAGCCCACCTTATGTCCCATCACTTCCACGATGAATACACGCCCATGGGAGGCTGCTGTGGTATGAATGCAGTCAATGGCATCCGTAGCAATGTTCACAGCGCTCTGGAAGCCAAAGGTCATATCAGTACCCCACAGGTCATTGTCGATGGTCTTTGGCAGAGTCACCACATCCAGCCCCTCTTCTCTCAGCAGGTTAGCCGTCTTATGCGTGCCGTTGCCGCCTAAGATGACCAGACAGTCCAGCTGCAGCTTATGATAGGTCTGCTTCATGGCCTCCACCTTGTCCACGCCGTTTTCATCCGGCTCATGGATCTGTTTAAAAGGAGTACGGGAAGTACCCAGAATCGTTCCGCCCTTTGTCAGAATGCCCGAAAAATCCTTGCCGCTCAGCATCTGAAAACGACTGTAAATCAGCCCCTTGTAGCCATCAAGGAATCCGTAGATCTCTACCTTCTCCTCTGCATTTAACAATGTCTTTACAACACCCCTCATGGCAGCATTCAGCGCCTGGCAGTCACCGCCGCTTGTCAACATACCGATTCTCTTCATGTCCTGTCCCTCCATTTAATGATTGAGTGTATTGCCCAATTAATGATCAATACCGATAATGCTTCAAACAAAATAATTATACCCCAAAACTTTCCTGCGGACAACCCTTTCCAAAAAATATCACTTGCCAAACTACCCAATATACTATAAAATAAGTGAGTACTTATCAGGAGCCGTATCGAAGCGGTCATAACGGGGCGCACTCGAAATGCGTTAGCCTTCACAGGCACGAGGGTTCGAATCCCTCCGGCTCCGTCCTCAGAACCCTTGTTTTCGCAAGGGTTTTTTAATACTACTTAAAAAGATCCCCGATTGAGATTAATTTTACTCAATCAGGGTCAGAAACTAGAGTTTGCTGAAAGCCAGAAAAAGGAGGATCACGCCTCCCACCCAGCTCAGTGGCATGTTAAAGCGCTTTGTCAGCCTCTCTCCCAGCCATGAGCCCAGCAGCAGCGTAATCTGATTAGCTGCCAGAGAGGCTGCCACCACAGCCGGTATGCTGGCGCTGCCCAGGGCAGCGCCAAAGCCCACCGCAGCTCCGTCCAGAGACAGCGCAAGCGCCAGGGATACCGCCTCCGCCACAGAGATGGATTTTGAATGATCCAGGTCTACCGCAGCCGGATCCGCATATACATGTAATACAAACCGCAGATTAAAAAGAGAAAATTTCAGTTTGCCGTCCAGATTTCCGTATTTACGGATTGCCTCTCTGGTAATTCCGTCCAGCAATTTAATCAGTCCCAGCGCAAACAGCAGGCCAAAGCAGAGTCCCCTCTGCAGGCCGGCCGGAATCAGCATGGCAGCCATACTGCCCAGCCCCAGTGACAGGCCCACGACAGCGCTGCAGATCAGGTTGATCACCAGGATCGGACGCCAGGGTAGCCGGATCTGTTTCGTTCCGTATGCAAATCCCGCCGCAAAGGCATCCACGGACAGAGCCATGGCAATCGCACAGGCTTCCAGTACCAGTCTAAAAGTTTCCAAGAATACCACCACCGCAAATCATACGACTTACTAGCATAATATTCCTCTTTTTCCCATCGGTTCCCCTTAATTTTCAATCAATGCCCCGCAGCTGTGCCTGGGGAATATATCTTCTCACCTGCGCCAGCATCTCCTCCAGTTGGCTGCGTTCAAAGCCTTCAAAACCGGGCTGCAGGATCTCACCGCTGTCCCGAAAATTTTGAAGATAATATGCCGCGCATCCCTGCAGCCACTGCCCGATGGCAGCAAATTCTTCCGGTACGTGGATCCCCTTTACCGCCGTAGTACGGAATTCATAGGGAATCCGGGCTCCTTTCAGCAGCGATATGCTCTCTTCGATGGGTGTCAGATCCACCCCCGGCAGTCCGCAGGCAGCCCCATAATGCTCCCGGGAAGCCTTGATATCCATGGCCGCATAATCCAGCAGCCCCTCCTGCAGCAGATGTGCCAGCACATCGGGACGATAGCCGTTGGTATCCAGCTTCACCAGATATCCCAGCTCCCTCACCCGCCGGATAAACTCCTCCAGCCAGGGCTGCAGTGTAGGTTCTCCGCCGGTAATGCAGACCCCTTCCAGAATTCCCCGTCTCTTTTTCAGAAATGCCAGCACTTCATCCCCCGAAATCTCCGGCTGGGACGCCGGCTCCAGCACCAGAATACTGTTCTGGCAGAAAGGACAGCGCATATTGCAGCCGCCGGTAAACATTGTGGCCGCCACATGTCCCGGGTAATCCAGAAGTGTAGTTTTATTCATTCCATAAAAATTCATGCCGGTTTCCCCTACATTTTTTGTTGCAGTTCGCGCGTCAGCGTATGCGTAAACCGTAACATTCTTTAGTTCCGAAAACGCTTCTCCGGTCGGCTGCCTTGACTGCTGTTCCTGCTCATGATAAAATGGCCTTATTCAAGGCAGAAAGCGTGCGCATGCACATCCATCGTGATTGCTTCGCAATCATAATTTAATACCCTCAGTATACGCATTCCGATCAGGAAGTGCAATATTTTTTCACCTATTCGGTTGTAATCCAGCAGAAGGTGACAGCCGCTTACGGCAGAACGAGAGGATGTATGGCAAAAATCGTCAGTGTACAGGAAAAATACATGAGAATGGCGTTAAAGCTGGCACGGAAAGCGCTGGAATTGGGAGAAGTCCCCATCGGCTGCGTCATCGTCTATGAGGGAAAAGTGATCGGCCGGGGCTACAACCGGCGGAATACCGACAAGAATACTCTTGCCCACGCAGAGATCACGGCCATCAACAAGGCCAGTAAAAAAATAGGAGACTGGCGGCTGGAGGGCTGCACGCTCTATGTGACGCTGGAGCCCTGTCAGATGTGTGCCGGCGCCATTATCCAGGCCCGGATCCCCGAGGTCGTCATAGGGTGTATGAATCCCAAGGCCGGCTGCGGGGGCTCCGTCCTGAATATTCTGGAAATGCCCCAGTTCAACCATCAGGCCGCTGTGACCAGAGGAATCCTTGAGCAGGAATGCAGTGATATTCTAAAGGAATTTTTTATTGGCCTGCGGGCACGCAATAAACAGGAAAAGGAACAGAAAAAACAGGCAGAAGAGAACATATAGGTTCGCTTCTGCCTGTTTTACTGTTTTATTCATAACTTCTGTCATTTACTTCTTCTGAAAAGCAGACTTAGGCCGCTTGCATACCGGGCAGACATAGTCCTCCGGCAGCTCCTCAAAGGGAATCTCTCCGTCATACACATATCCGCAGACACTGCACACATAAGAAGCTCCCGTCTCCGCCTTAGGCTCCTCCGGAATATACGTAGGCGCAGCCTTAGGACTCTTCCCCTTGATCACATTATGGTAATAGGCATACGTCATGGGATCGTCCCTGTTCAGAATATCCGCATCCGTTACCTTGCCTAAAAATACCGTATGGGTATCGGTTTCCATCTGATCGATGACTTCGCATACCATATAGGCGCAGGCATCAGGAATCACCGGCATGTACCCCCGGATCTCCGGCTTGACCTCCTCAAACTTATTGCAATCCCTGCCGCTCTTAAACCCGAACACCCCTATGGTACCGGGATCCGAATGTTCTCCCAGAACAGATATGGCAAATTTGCCCAGTTTTCGAATACATGCATTGGTATAATTGTCATGGTTGATGCTCACGGCAATCGTTGCCGGATCCGAAGTGATCTGCATCGCGCTGTTGGCTGTACAGCCTGTGGCCCTGCCCTCGTCCCAGGTGCTGATGATATATACCCCATAGGACAATTGTCTAAACGCATTTTTATTCATACTTTTTCTCCTTCTGTCTCTGCTGTCCCGTTCTCTATACCATGGCTGCGCCGTCCACCCGCAGGACAACGCCGGTAACATAGTCTGCCATATCGCTTGCAAGATACAGGAACGCATTGGCAACATCCATCGTTTCTCCCACTCGTCCCAGCGGAATTCCGGCAGAGATCCGATCCACCATCTCCTTGGGCAGTGCCGCAACCATATCCGTGTTCGTCACGCCGGGAGCAACCGCATTGACACGAATCCCGTCCCGGGCAAGCTCTCTGGCCAGAGATTTGGTCAGACCGTTGACCGCAAACTTCGTGGTCGGATAGCCGCAGCCGCTTGCCTGACCGTACTCTCCTACCATGGAGCTGGTATTGATGATCACGCCGCCGCCCTGCTCCTTCATGATTCTGGCCGCTGCCTGGGAGCATACAAAAACTGCCTTCAGATTGATATTCATGATCTTGTCAAATTCCTCCAGCGTGTACTCGTAAATACTGGTACGGGAAGAAATGCCCGCATTGTTGACCAGAATATCCAGACTACCGAAGCGCTCCTTAACGGCAGCAAATGCCGCTGCCATTTCCTCGGGATTGCATAAGTCAGGGCATATTCCCATAATGCGCCCCTCGTACTCCTGCAGCTTCTCCATGGCCTGATCCACGGTCTCCTGCCGGGAACCGGCAATCGCGACATTCGCCCCGTTCTCCAGATACTTCCGGGCAATGGCCAGTCCGATTCCTCTGGTCCCTCCGGTTACAACAGCTGTCTTGTTTTTTAACATTTTTCGATCCCCTTTCAGTATAATTTGTAATACCGCAAACTTCTATAATTTAGTTACTATTCACAGCCCCTCCACGCTGCAT
>CAZFYD010000067.1:0-12170 GCA_964523315.1 uncultured Acetatifactor sp. | reverse complement strand
TTATTTTCCCGTTGCGGAAACGCAAGATTTCTTTTTGGCGGAAATGCAAGATTTCTTTTTGGCGGAAATGCAAGATTTCTTTTTGGTTGTCAGTAGATGAAATCTATGTTAAAATACAACTATATACGATCTGTTTAGACAGAAATAATAAGAAACGAGGATATAGATAACGATGGAAAATGAAAATGTATTTATAGAGCAGGCAAAGCGGATCCCGCAACTGGAGCAGCTGTATGTGATTTTCGGCGTAGGTACCCGACTTCCGTTTGTGACCTGTGACGAAGAGGATTTTACCGATCAGATCTGGGCTTTTGTGGAGGAAGAGAAGGCCAAGCACTATGTAGATGTGAGAAGAGAGAATTTCCAGGATATTCTGGCGGTTGTGAAGGTGAACAAGGAGCAGCTACTGCAGTTTTTCAGCGGCCTGTATTCCTGCGGCATCGATATCATCATGTTTCAGGAGGAGGAGAGACTGACAAAGCTTCCCCTGAATAAACTGGTAGTGCAGCCGGATTTCTCCATGATCCCGGAGAATAAGAGGCCGCTTTTCAATCCTCAGATGCAGCTTTCCGGTATTCATTTCATGCAGGAGATGCACCGCAAGGAGCGCAATGCTCAGGCTCTGCATGATTATGAGGAAGAGATGGCGGTGAATATTGTGCGGAGCCGCTTTCTGGTGCCCCACGAGATCGAGGGAGATGCCCCCCTGGCGGACGGCTCCAATATTCGGATTCCCTGCGTGACCAATAAGGACGGCCAGATGTTCCAGCCCATCTTCACGGATCTGCAGGAGATGGCGAAGTTCGATAAGGAAAGGAAATTCCGTGCAAGCGCAATTCCTTTTGAAAATATTCAGAAAGCTATGGGCAAGGAGGTCAAGGGAATCGTGATTAATCCCATGAGCCTGAACATTATCCTGCTGGCGGACAAAATTCCTGCGCTGATCGAACGGTTTAAGCCTGCAGAGTAAGGAGACCATAGAGGAATACGGAAGAAATTGAAAAAGAATCAGCGGCAGAAGGTGAAGAGTCTGCCGCTGATTCTTTTTGGCTAGTTGAAGCTCCGCAGGGCTCGGCGCACACCAATAACCACCGGCGGAATCAGTGCGATATGGCAGATGATGCCGGGTATCGCAGTGATAAAAGCGCCGGAGAGAAAAGCGGAGAGGGTAAAGGCAGGTCCCACGATCATTCCCAGTATGAATCTGGCTATGCCCCACACAATACGGCCGCCCAGCATGGCGCCGATCAGGGAGACATACAGGAAAGAAATTTTTTGGGGTAGCAGCTTCAGCAGCAGTCCGGAAAAGGCGCCGTAAGCGGCCAGCTCAAACATCATAGCCAGTCCGGTAGGCATGAGCGGCGGCATGCCGAACAGCAGAAAGCGCAGTAGCGGGGCGATAAAGCCGATTGCCAAGCCGTAGGGCCAGCCGCAGAGCAGGCCACACATCAGTACCGGAATATGCATGGGAGATAATGCGCTGCCGATCTGAGGGATCTGACCGGTCAAAAAAGGCAGCACCATGCACAGGGCCAGGCAGACGGCGGAGAAACATAAGTTTTTTACATTCTTTTTCATAAAGCTATCCTTTCTGTATGGACAGGGCGTAGATGAAAATCTGCAGACACAAAAAAAGCATCCAGACCCCTCTGGGCGCAGATACCTTCCTGGTATACTGATCTATGCTTTTGGATTCTCTGATTTCTGTCCTTATCCTGATTTTTGTTAGACTTCTGTCCGGTTGACCCGCTTCTGCTGAGTCATATCTACCATAGCATAACCGGAAAAAAATGTCAAGACAGCACAAAAATACCAAAAAGGTTATTGATTATCGGAGACAGAAACGCTATAATAAACATAACAGAAACCCTATTTTCACAGTCACGGATGACAGGAGGAGCGGATTATGGGAATTAGTATTAATGTACAGGCAAAAACAGATTATTCATATTTATTTACCGGGTTAGGAACATCTGCATCCAATGCAGCTTCCAGTAATTGGCTGGCAGATTATGCCGCCATCAAAAACGGCAGCTATGCGAAGCTGATGAAAGCTTACTATGCGAAGGACAGCAGTGATGAGGTAAAGAGTGTTGCCGAGAACACCACTGTGAATCGGTCCAGTGCATTGAGCAAGGATGACACGCAGACGCTGGCTAAGGTACAGAGCACTACGGATGCACTGAAGGAAACAGCGGATAAGCTGATTGATACAGATAAAAACTCTGTGTTTGCAAGCGAGGACATAAATACCATTTATGGAGCCGTAAAGGATTTTGTCAGCGATTACAATTCTGTAATCAGCGCAGGCAACAGTGCGAGTAGCACTTCCATCGCCAACCGTGTGCAGAATATGACAAATATCACCGATATCAACAGCAAATCTCTGGCTAAGGTGGGAATTACAGTCAACAGTGACAAGACTTTGTCCATTGATGAGGATATTTTCAAGAGCGCTGATCTGGATACGGTTAAGGATCTGTTTCACGAAAGAGGATCCTACGGCTATAATATGTCTGCTCAGGCATCCTATATTAACTTTGCGGCAGATCAAGAAGCAAATAAAGCAAACACCTATACTTTTAGCGGAACATATGGCAGCAGCTATTCTGCGGGAAACATCTTCAATTCTTGGTTTTAGTATCATTTGTAGATACAATAAAAATTTTTTATTAAATTTAAAAATTCTATTGACATTTTCCGCCGGATAGTGTAGTATTCATATTGTTTGAGCAACGCAGGTTGTTTGGGAGACGCAGGAGTGGCGGAATTGGCAGACGCGCACGGTTCAGGTCCGTGTGGTGGTAACACCTTGAGGGTTCAAGTCCCTTCTCCTGCATTATCCGGCGCAAAACAGAACGTGAACGGTTCATGTTTTGCATCGATTTTCGCATAGAAAGAAGAAATCGAAAGATTTCTTCTTTTTTGCGTGCACCCGTAACGGACTGCCCGGAAAATACCGGTTGCGGCTGTAACCTTTCCAACATATACCCTGTCTATATGGATAAGAGGCACATTATATATAGAAAACAAGACATAAGGAGGATAAGATATGAAAAAGCATGGAAAAGGATGGCTGGGGGTTCTGCTGGCGGGCAGTCTGCTGATGGGCTGCGGCAGTCAGCATGGAGCAGGCACGGTGGAGCAGCTGATACCGGAGGACAGTACAGTGTTGAGTACTGCGGAGACAATCGGAAATACAGGGGATATGGATGCTTCTTCTGAGGGGCAGATGATGTCAGGACAGGATTGGATCCGGGAGGATAGCAGCTCCTACGGGGCACTGCAGCAGTTTTCCTATGAACTGATGCTGGAAAATATAAACGAGGTCAATCCGGTGCTGTCCCCTGTTTCCGCTTATCTGGCACTGGGAATGGCAGGCATGGGCGCCGGAGGGGAGACCAGACAGGAATTTATGGATGTGATGGGAAGCAATATGCCAGCCGTCTCCGAAAAGCTGATGAGTAAGTATCCTCAGGAACAGGAGGGATTGGCGCTGACCATCGCCAATTCGGCCTGGGTGGATCAGCAGCTGACGCCGAAGCAGCAGTGGCTTTCCGATATGCAGGAGATCTTTAAAGGGGAGTGCTACCGGGGAGTGCTTTCCGACGAGGCCTTGATGAAGCAGATTAACAGCTGGTGCAGTGAAAATACCAGGGGATTGGTGGCGAAGATGCTGGATCAGCCCCTGGAACCGGAAACAAAGCTGGCTATTCTGGATGCCGTATATTTTAAGGGGGACTGGATGAACCCCTTTGAGGCAATGGCTACAGCGGAGCGCCCTTTTACCCGGGAAGACGGCACCGAGCTGCAGGTAGAGACCATGAGTAAGAGCAATGCGAATCTGGAGTATATTCACAGCGATCTAGGGGAGGGCGTGGTGCTGCCCTATCAGGGAGATGATTTCGCTTATGTGGCAATCCTGCCGTCTGAGGACACGGATGCGCGGGAACTGTACCGACAGCTGACGCCCGAGACGTTGGCGGAATTGCTGGAAAGTAAAAATACGGAGCTCTGTAATCTGCGGCTGCCGAAGTATGAGATCAGTTTTGACCGGAAATTGAATGACAGTTTGATGGCAATGGGGCTGGAGCGGGCCTTTGACGGGAAACTGGCGGATCTCTCCGGTCTGGGGGATACGGAGCAGGGAGGCTCGCTGTATATCGGTCTGGTACAGCAGAAAGCAGTTTTTCGGGTGGATGAAGAGGGAACCGAGGCGGCGGCCGTAACCATGGTGGTGACAAATGAAGCCTGTGCTATTGAGGTACAGGAGCCCCGGCGGCTGTATTTTGACCGTCCCTTTGTCTATATGATTCTGGATCTGGAAAGTCAGGTGCCGCTGTTTGTGGGTATTCTGGACGATCCCAGCGGAAATGCTTAATTTGGGGACGCCCTTCGGGGCGTCTCTTTTTGCGGAAAAGTTCTTTTTTTTAGAGGAGATATCTGGTATAATGTGCGCAAAGGGCAGAGGCAAGTGACCTGAAAAGCAGCTGCCGAGCTTGCTCGAGCAGATGTTTTTCGGGGCATTTGCCGAGCGAAGCGATCGCCGAAAACCTCTGGTTTTCGGCGACTCTGCCCGAAGATTGCAGAAAGCTTTTGGTTTTCGGCGACTCTGCCCGTCGGCATACAAAGAGAGGGTATATAAAGCGAAGAAAGGGAAAATATCTATGAATAGAGTAAAGCAGGTAAAAAAACAGACAGATAACCGCTTTCTGAATCTGTATGAATTTGAGGCGGAGCACCGGGACGGGGGTATTACCCCCTACTATGTAGCTTCCCGGGCAAAGGAGCAGAGGGATCTGAAAGCATTAAGTCATAATAAAAAGTCTGACGGAGTAATTATATACAGTGTCTATGGAGAAAAAAAGGATAAGGTGGTACTGATCCGCCAGTTCCGCTATCCGATCAATGATTATATCTATGAATTCCCTGCCGGGCTTGTGGAGGAGGGGGAGGACATGTTTGACGCCGGTGTCCGGGAGATTTATGAGGAGACCGGGCTGAAATTCACCCCGAAAAGGGTGTCCGATGCCTATTCCAAGCCCTACTATACCACCGTGGGTATGACGGATGAGTGCTGCGGCACGGTTTACGGCTATTGTGAGGGAACGCCCAGCAATGTCCATCAGGAGGCTTCCGAGGACATCCAGATCGTGCTGGCGGATCGGGAGGAGTGCAAAAGGATCCTGCGGGAGGAGAATGTGGCGATCATGTGCGCCTACATGCTGATGCATTTTATCCACAGCAGCGAGGAGGATCCTCTGGCCTTTACCGGGGAGATATAAGCGCAGTGCAGGGAAAAGTACCGGCAAAAAGAGGTGACGATGTCCATGGAACATAAGAATACGGAAGTCTGGTATCGGCTGGATTTGTCAGCCATCGTCTATCCCACCCTGCAGCGGCGGGACTTTTCCTCTGTGTACCGGCTGTCTGTGGTGCTGAAGGAGGAGGTTGATCCGGAAGTGCTGCAGCAGGCGGTGGATCTGGTCATGCCCAGATTTCCTACCTACAAGGCGGCCATCCGCAGGGGGGTATTCTGGCGCTATCTGGAGCCAAACAGCCGGCCCGGTCCCTTTGTGCAGCCGGATGTGAAAAACCCCTGCCAGCCCATGCATTTTAAGGGAAATAACCGCTATCTGGTGCGGTTTTATTATTATGGCAGCAGGATTGCCCTGGAGGCGCACCACAGTCTGGGAGACGGCACCGGGGGTATGTGCCTGCTGATGACGGTGACGGCTCAGTATCTGCAGCTGAAAGAGCAGGTCGGGATCCGGCCTGAGGGCTTTGTGCTGGATCCGGAGAGCAAGCCCGATCCGGAGGAGCTGGAGGATGCCTATATGCGTTACGCCAATGCCAGGGTATGCCCGCCAAGGCCCCAGGAGAAGACCTATCGGGTCAGAGGCACCAAGGAGCCCTTTTACACGCTGAATATTGTGGACGGAATCATGCCGGTAAGTCAGGTGATGCAGGCGGCAAAGCGGTATCAGGCAACGATCACGGAATATCTGAATGCTGTGCTGATCGCCGCCCTGCTGCAGAAACAGGAGCAGGAGCATCGCCGCAGACAGCTGCCGGTGAAGATTGCCATGCCGGTGAATCTGCGCAGATTTTTTCCCTCCAAAACCCTGCGGAATTTTATTACGATGATTTACCCGGGGGTGGATCCCCGGCTTGGAGAATACACTTTTCCGGAGATCGTGACGCAGGTGCAGCATTATATGCGGTATCATTTAAACGAGAAGCTGCTGCGGGGGGATATCACGACCAACGCAGCTACCCAGCGTCATCCCCTGATCCGGGTGGTGCCGCTTTTTATCAAGGATTTTGTGGTGCGGCAGTTCTATACTAAGGTGCAGGACAAGAATTCCTCCGCAGGACTGACCAATATGGGGGCCCTGCAGGTGCCGGCGTCCATGAGACCCCATATCGAACGCTTTGATATCTATATGGGACAGCCCTTTTCTTCCAGAACGAACTGTGCCATTATCAGCTATGAGGATGTGCTGACGATCAATTTTGCCAGCAGCATCATTGAGGCGGATGTGGAGCGGTATTTTTTCCGCAGACTGGTGCAGGACGGCATCCACGTGAAGATTGAAAGCAACCGCAGCCGGGAGGAGTGAGGCCCGGGGCAGAAAGGACGGAAATATGTCATATTGTGTAAATTGCGGCGTGGAGCTGGATGGGGCGCTGACCGAGTGCCCCCTGTGCAATACGCCGGTGATCAATCCCAGGGAGCTTTCCCGGCAGAAAAAGCCGTCACCCTTTCCCGAAGAAAGGGGAACGGTGGAGTCCGTGCGGCGCAAGGATCTGGGGATCCTGACCACCAGTATCCTGGGGGCAACTGCTGTGTCCTGCGGCGTTCTGAATCTGCTGGTGTTCATTGGTTCCCCCTGGTCGCTGACGGTGATCGGCGCCTGTCTGCTGCTGTGGGTCATGATGATTCCTCTGGTTATCTACAGCCGTCAGTCCGTCTATCTATCTCTGCTTCTGGACGGGGTGGCAACAGGACTGTACCTTTTTATCCTGAGCTTCCTGACCTCCGGCCGCAGCTGGCTGTGGGGGCTGGGGATTCCCGTTGTGCTCCTGGTGACGGTATTGGCGGAGCTGCTGACGGTATGCATCCGTCATCTGCCCAGTTCTTTTTTAACCAATTCCCTGTATGTGGTGAGTGTGATAGGGCTGCTGTGTCTGGGACTGGAGATATTGATCGACCGGTATGCGGCCGGGGATATTTCCCTGAGCTGGTCGGCGGTGGTGCTGACCGTAGTGGGCGTGGTGGATGTGATGTTGGTAACAGTGCTGTCCCGGCGGCGGCTGCGTAATGAAGTACGCAGGAGACTGCACTTTTAACAGCAGGGGGAATGCAGAGGATTGATTTTTACCATTTTTAAGGAGATAAAGCGATGACAAAGAGAGAGAACAGCCGGAATCAGCGGTTAATGCAGCTGATCCGCCGGGCTCATGGTCTGGTGGAGAACCCGGATATCGAGAAGCACAGGCATTCTCAGGATTATATCGGAGAGATTCTGGGCAACACAAAATATATTCATTATGAGGAATTTCAGATCGGAGAGATGAATGCGGAGTGGGTTTCCGTAAATCAGGCCCATATGAAAAGGTATGTGATCCTGTACTGTCATGGCGGCGGCTATTCCACCGGCAGCAGCAAGTACGCCCGCACGCTGACGTCCAAGCTGGCCTCCTCCACCCTTATGAAGGTGCTGAGCTTTGACTACCGGCTGGCACCGGAATATCCTTATCCGGCAGCCCTGGAGGATGCCATGAAGGCATGGGACTATCTGATGCTGCAGGGTTATGGGGCCGGAGAGGTGATCGTGGCGGGAGATTCCGCCGGAGGCAACCTGGCCCTGGCTCTGACGCTGCGGTTGAAAGAACAAAGGCGTATGCTGCCCGGCGCTCTGGTGCTGATGTCCCCCTGGACGGATCTGACCTCTTCCGGCAAATCCTTTGAGACTAAGGCGGAGCTGGATCCCATACTGACCGCCGAATATATTGAGCGGATGAAGCTGGCCTATGCCGGGGGACAGAACCTGGAGGAGCCGCTGATTTCCCCGCTGTGGGGAGACCACACGGATTTCCCGCCGGTCTGCATTCAGGTAGGGGAAAATGAGATCCTCTACAGCGATTCCAGGCGCCTGTATGAGCGGATGCAGGAGGAACATGTTGCAGTACGGTTTACACAGTTCCCGGGAATGTGGCATGTATTCCAGATGTCTCCCTTTAAGACGGCCTATGAAGCCATGGACAGAATAGCTGCGTTTATCTTTGAGATATGCGGGTGAAAGAGCAGTCATATGCCCTGAAAGTAGGGATATGGCTGATTTTTTTCATAAAGAAAAAGGATTTGGGGAAAAAACGCAGAATATAAAAAATAGAAGGCCAATGTATGAGATGCAGCCTGTCAGGCGGGCTGCAGGAAAGGACATGGTACATATGACGATACGGGAGAGTCTGGAGCGTTGGGAAAAGGAGTATTTAAGCCCCTATGCCACCCTGAGTATGAATTCCAGGGGCAGGATAAGGGATGAGGAGCAGTGTGATATCCGGCCTGTTTTTCAGAGGGACCGGGACAGGATACTGCACTGCAAGTCTTTCCGCAGGTTAAAGGATAAGACCCAGGTGTTTCTGACGCCGGAGGGGGATCATTACCGCACCCGGCTGACCCATACGCTGGAGGTATCCCAGAATGCCCGCACGATAGCCAAGGCCCTGAAGATGAATGAGGATCTGGTGGAGGCCATAGCCCTGGGGCATGATCTGGGGCACACGCCTTTTGGGCACGCAGGCGAGCGAGCGCTGAACCGGGTCTGCCCCTATGGTTTTGAACACAGTGAGCAGAGTGTCCGTACCGTGGATCTGCTGGAAAAAAAGGGGCTGGGACTGAATCTGACCTATGAGGTGAGGGATGGAATCCGCAACCACCAGACCAGCGGCAATCCCCATACCTTGGAGGGGAAGATTGTGCGCCTGTCCGACAAGATCGCCTATATCCATCATGACATGGATGATGCGATCCGGGGCGGCATATTGAAGGAAGAGGATGTACCGAGGGAGATCGGTGAAGTCATTGGCTTTACCACCGGCGAGCGGCTGGATCATTTTATTCATGATATTGTCACCACCAGTTTTGAGCAGCAGGATATCCGTATGTCTCCCCCCGTGGAGGAGGCTATGAAGAAGCTGCGGGGCTTCATGTTTGAGAGGGTCTACCAGAACCCGGAGGCCAAGAGTGAGGAGAGTAAAGCCGAGATCCTGATAGAGACCCTGTTTCAGTACTATCTGAAGCATATTGATGATCTGCCCGGCGAATATCTGAACCTGATTTCACAGGGGGAACCCAGGGAAAAGGTAGTCTGCGATTACGTGGGCGCCATGAGCGACCGTTTTGCCATCGCCCAGTATGAGGAGATCTATATCCCGAAGTCCTGGGGCATCTGATCCGGGGAACGGGGCGTGCAGAGGGAAACGGCTGGCGGTTTGAAAGGAAGGATGGAATGTATTATCCGGAAGAGCTTGTAGAAGAAGTCAGAATGAAAAATGACATTGTGGATGTGGTTTCCGGGTATGTCAGACTGCAGAAAAAGGGTGCCAATCATTGGGGCTGCTGCCCCTTTCATAATGAAAAGACACCCTCCTTTGCGGTCAGCGGCGCCAAGCAGATGTACCACTGCTTCGGCTGCGGCGCCGGGGGCAATGTCTTTACCTTTGTCATGAATTATGAGAATTATACCTTTCCCGAGGCGGTGAAGATGCTGGCGGAGCGTGCCGGCGTCTCCCTCCCGGAGATTGAATACAACGAGGAACAGAAGGCCAGGCAGAATAAGCGCCAGCGCCTGCTGGAAATCAACAAAGAGGCGGCTACCTTTTTCTATTATCAGCTGCGCAGTCCGCAGGGGGAGGTGGGCTATCGCTACCTGGCGGAGCGTGCCCTGTCCGATGAGACTATGAAAAAGTTCGGCCTGGGCTATGCGGGTAAAAGCGGCGCCGGGCTGATCCGGTATCTGAAACAGAAGGGCTTTGAGGACAAGCTGATCATCGAGGCGGGATTGGGCAGTTACAATGAGCGCACGGGTCTGCTGAGTCAGTTCTGGAACCGGGTCATGTACCCGATTCAGGATATCCATAACCGGGTGATTGGCTTCGGCGGTCGAGTCATGGGAGACGGGGAGCCGAAATATCTGAACTCTCCGGAAACCCCGATTTTTGACAAAAGGCGGAACCTGTATGGGCTGAATTTTGCCCGTACTGCCAGAAGCGGCAATATCATCCTCTGCGAGGGCTATATGGACGTGATCGCCATGCACCAGGCGGGCTTTACCCAGGCAGCGGCGTCCCTGGGGACGGCTTTTACGGCGGAACAGGCGGTGCTGCTCAAACGGTACACGGACAATGTGCTGCTGGCCTATGACAGCGACGGCGCAGGCGTCAAGGCGGCGCTGCGTGGCATCGGCATCCTGCGGGATGCGGGGCTTTCCGGTAAGATCATCAACATGCAGCCCTATAAGGATCCGGACGAGTTTATCAAAAATCTGGGGAAAGAGGCCTTTCAGGAGCGAATTGACCAGGCAGAGAACAGCTTCTTTTTTGAGATCCGCATGCTGGAGCGCAATTATGATCTGAAAGACCCGGAGTCCAAGACCCTGTTTTATAAAGAGATTGCCAGAAAGCTGTGCGGCTTTACCGTGGATGTGGAGAGGGATAACTATCTGGAGGCTGTAGCGGAAAAGTACCATATCGGGTTTGAAAATCTGCGGAAGCTGGTGGGTACCTATGCCATGCAGACCGGGGTGGACAAGCCCGTCCAGCGGCCTAAGTCCGGGCAGCAGCCGAAAAATACGCCCCAGGAGAGCGGCAAGCGTTCTCAGAGACTGCTGATTACCTGGATTACGGATGATCCGGCGCTGTATCCGAAGATCTCCCGGTATATCAGCCCGGAGGATTTTACGGAGGAACTGTACCGGAAGGTGGCGCAGCGGTTGTTTCAGGATCTGGAGGTGGGGCAGTACCAGCCGGCGGCGATCATCAGCATGTTTACGGATGAGGAGGAGCAACGGCAGGCAGCGGAGCTGTTCAGCACCAAACTGCCCCAGCTGAATACCAAGCAGGAGCGTGAGAAGGCTCTTCATGATATTTTATATGCAGTGAAAAAGAACAGCTACGAGCAGCTGACGATGCAGCTGGGCTCGGATGTGGGTGCGCTGAATAAGGTGGTGCAGGGCAAGAAAGCACTGGAAGAACTGGCAAAAACGCATATTTCACTGGAATGAAGTCAATACTAGTATCCACTGGTATACAACCAACAGGAAGGATGGAACCATAGAAATGGATGAAAACACACAGGCACGTTTTGAGGAGAAGATAAAAGGTCTCCTGACGATGGCCAAGAAAAAGAAGAGTGTATTGGAGTATCAGGAAATCAATGATTTTTTCTCTGACATGACACTGGGGGAGGAGCAATTTGACAGAATCCTGGAGACTCTGGAACAGAATAATGTGGATGTACTGCGCATCACTGAGGAGGATGATGTGGACGATGAGGAGATTCTGCTGTCCGATGAGGAGGATCTGGATGTGGAGAGCCTGGATCTGTCGATTCCTGACGGTATCAGTATTGAGGATCCGGTCCGCATGTATCTGAAGGAGATCGGCAAGGTTCCCCTGCTGTCTGCAGAGGAGGAGATTGAACTGGCGAAAAAGATGGAGATGGGCGACCAGGAGGCCAAAAAGCGCCTGGCGGAGGCGAACCTGCGTCTGGTAGTCAGCATCGCCAAGCGGTACGTGGGACGTGGGATGCTTTTCCTGGATTTGATCCAGGAGGGTAATCTGGGATTGATTAAAGCGGTGGAGAAGTTTGACTACCGCAAGGGATATAAATTTTCCACCTATGCTACCTGGTGGATCCGTCAGGCCATTACCAGAGCCATTGCGGATCAGGCCAGAACCATCCGTATTCCGGTTCATATGGTGGAGACCATCAACAAGCTGATCCGTGTCAGCCGTCAGCTGCTGCAGGAGCTGGGACGTGAGCCCTCTCCCGAGGAGATTGCGGAGGAGATGAACATGCCCGTGGATCGTGTGCGGGAGATCCTGAAAATCAGCCAGGAGCCTGTTTCCTTAGAGACTCCGATCGGTGAGGAGGAGGACAG
>CAZFYD010000066.1:0-12438 GCA_964523315.1 uncultured Acetatifactor sp. | reverse complement strand
TATTCATCCTTTTTTGCTGCTACCGTTTCCTCTTTCTTAGCCATTTTTTCCTCCTTATTCAAGCCAATGCATAGTATTCAGCCTTAATGTTCCTCTTTTGATCAACAGGCTGCCATACCGCCGGATTTGCCATTCCATACTCTATGCTTCATCACATAGCCTCCGTTTCTAAGTACTTCAGCTTATCGCCTTCACTTTTCCTACTTTTTCTAGCGATATACTAGGAATTGTTTTAACAAATACTACTCCTTTTTTCAGAAAAACGCAATCGTTTTTTATCAAAAATTTATATTTCTGCACTTTGCCTATTTTATTTCCATTTTCCGGTAATAAATTTGTGAATATTTTCTATTATTCCTATATAATTACTATGAATTAGGGATCCTCTATCTTCCATTTGTGATCCCTATATGGCCTTTTCCCAATCAAACCCCCGCAGCAAGCTGCGGTTTTTTTGACCCTCGCAGCATTCGTCAAGGTCCTTCGGACTTTGACTCATTGCCTGCGGGAATAAAACAGGCTCACATCACAGAAATGATGTGGGCCTTCGTTCTCTACAGCTGCATACCGGCAACAGCACCTACTACGATAACTGCCGGCATCCGAATATCCGACTGCTTCACCTTTCGGTCAATATCCGCCAATGTTCCTCGAACCGCTTGTACCGTTCCGTCAAATTCCCCATGCACTACCGCTGCCGGCGTATCGCCGCTTTTCCCATGAAGCATTAATCCCTCTGCAATTTCCCGCAGATGCGTGAAGCCCATGAGAAATATGCACGTTCCCTCCAGTCCTGCAATGGCCTCCAGTTCAGAGTGCAGATCCTTTCCGCCATCAGCGGTATGTCCCGTTATCACATGAAAGCTTCTGCTGATACCCCTGTGGGTAACAGGTATTCCTGCCGCCGCCGGCAGCGCAATGGAGGAGGTAATACCCGGAACCGCCTTTACTGCTATCCCCGCCTCCTGCAGAGCCAGCATCTCTTCTCCGCCCCTGCCGAATACAAAGGGATCGCCTCCTTTTAAGCGCACCACATTTTTTCCCTGACGGGCTTTTTCGATCAGCAGGGCATTGATTTCCTCCTGCGACATACTGTGCCTGCCGGTACGCTTTCCCACATAAAGCCTTTCACAGCTTTCGGATGCATGCTCTAAAAGCCTCGGATCCAGCAGATCATCATAGACCAGCACCTGTGCGCTGCGCACCGCATTCAGACCCTTGAGGGTAATCAGGTCATAGGCTCCGCAGCCGGCTCCCACCAGAGTAACCGTGCCGGTCCTATCGCCGGGACATTCCGTATATGTTCCCATTCTTTCCATGGTTTCCTCCATGGAAAGCGGCCTGTCAATCTCCATGCAATACAAAGCCGTTTCTTTCAAAAAGGCTGCCCGGCTTTTCCCGTCTTGTATTTTCGCTTTTGCCAATTCTCTTATGCTCTCCAGATAGTCCAGGATGGCCTCTGTCTGATCGGGAAGCTCCTGCGCTATCCTGCTGCGCAAGGCGGCTGCTGCCTGGGGGCTGGCTCCCGCTGTGGAGATACCCACAGTCAGCTTTCCTGCCTTTACCAGAGCAGGAAAGAGAAATCCGCAGTTTTCTTTGTCATCCACCGCATTGACCAAAATGCCCTTTTCCCGGCACAAATGGCTGATGCGGGCATTGAGCTCCCGATGATCCGACGCTGCAATGACGAAAGATTTCCCCCGGATATCGCTTTCTTCAAATTCCCGCTCCAGACAGATAAGAGATTTATCCTCCGCCAGTTCCTTCTGAATCACAGGGGCAATCACCGTCAGCCTTGCGCCAAAGGGACGCAGCTTCTCTATTTTGTGGACTGCAATCCTGCCGCCGCCTACCACCAGTCCATCCATATCCTGTATATCAATAAAAAAAGGAAAATAACTCATACTACTCCCCTTTCGGATAAAGAATATCCGCTAATATCTCATATGCGTCTCCCCAGTAGGCGTTGGGCTTCAGATTAAAAAGACGTTTATCCAGCACATGGTAATTCCCGTTTTTCACTGCCGACAGGGATGCCCATGCAGGATTGGTAATCAGAAACTCCTCCACGTTCTTCATGGCAGCCTCATAGTCGGTTCCCTGGGTGGTCACAAAAATAAATTCCGGATCTGCCGCTATGATTGCCTCCATGCTCAGATCCTCCAACAGCCCCGCATCACTGTCTGCAATATTGATGCAGCCCAGCTCTGACAGCATCTCTCCGCAGACATTTCCGCTGCTTCCTTTTGCCTTTACGCTGCCGGAAGATGCCCGCAGAAACAGTACCGTGGGACTGCTGCCGTCAATCCGTTCCTTTACGGTCTCAATCTGGGCCTGTACCGCCAGTCCTTTCTTCTCATACAGATCCTTTCTTCCGGTAATATCCGTGCAGATATCCAGCATATGTAAATATTCCGAAAAATCAGACACTGCAAAATAGGCTACGGGAATACCTGCCTGCTCTAACAATTCCTCCAGCTCCAGATCTGCGTCCGTATTGGCACTTGCAATCACCAGATCCGGCTGTGCGGCAATCAGCTGCTCCACATCCGGATTCTGGATGCTGCCCAGATTCACCACATCCTCTCCCAGATCCAGCTCCAGGCTCTCCCAGGAATCATTTGCGGCCGCTGCCACTTCACCTCCGGCCAGCATCCAGATATCGGTAAAGCTGCCTATGAGAGCCGCCACACGCTCGTGACTCTCCACTGTCACTTCCCTACCCAGATCGTCAATAAAGGTCACTGCCTCCTGCTGCTGACTCTCCGCTGCCTGATTTGCAGCTGTTCCGGATGTGCCCTGCTCTCCTGCGCTACAGGCGGTAAAGTTAAAAATCACTGCCAACACCAAGCATATCCCTAAATATCTTTTGTTCATAAACAGATACTTCCTTTCACAAAAATTCAGAAAAACCCCTTTATCTGCACCACAATAAGGTACCGATAAAGGGGCTGCTTAACCATATCCTAAGGCCCGACCGGAATACTACACACCCTATGCCTGGGGCTGACCTTCCTTCCGGCTCATCTCCAGCAGCTTGCTGCGCATCTCGTTCTCGATTCTCACCAGCTCGGCCTCTGCATTCTGACGCTTGATGCGGCCCTCCTCCTGGATCTTCTTCACCTCGTCCAGGGTACTGATCAGGGTCTGGTTAGTGGCAGTCAGGGTCTCAATATCCACAATGCCTCTCTCTGCCTCCTTGGCCGTCTCAATGGTAGCAATCTTTAATGCATCCGCATTCTTCTTCAGCAACTCGTTGGTCATATTGCTGACCTCTCTCTGGGCCTTGGCTGCATCTGCGGAGTGATCCAGGCCGATGGCAATGACCATCTGGCTCTTCCACAGAGGAATGGTGTTCACCAGAGTGGACTGTATCTTCTCGGCCATGGTGGTGTCGTTGCTCTGGATCAGCCGGATCTGAGGTGCCATCTGCAGGGAGATGGTTCTGGTCAGTTCCAGATCATACAGCTTCTTTTCAAAGCGCTCACACATACTGGAAAAATCCTTGGCTTTCTGAGCGTCCTCGGGCAGACCGCTCTGCTCTGCCTTGGCTACCAGCTCTGCCAGTTCTACATTGCGGGCCTGCTCCAGCTTCTTCTTGCCGGCCAGGATGTACATGGACAGCTCCTTAAAGTAATTCAGGTTCAGGTCGTACATCTTATCCAGCATCGCCACGTCCTTCAGCAGCGTAATCTGGTGCTCCTCCATCACTTTGCAGACCTTATTGATATTCACCTCTGCCTTGTCATACTTGGCCTTCATATTGGAAATCTTATTGCTGCTCTTCTTGAAAATTCCCAGAAAGCCCTTCTCGTCCTCATCCTCTTCAAAGGAACGCAGCTGCCCGACCACATCCGTCAACAGCTGGCCGATCTCCCCCATATCCTTGGTGCGGACGCTGCTTAAGGCATTCTCGGAGAAGTCAGCGATCTTCTTCTGGCTACCTGCACCGTACTGCAGAATCATCTGGCTGTTGTTTAAGTCTATCTGGGTGGCGAAATCATCCACCATCTTCTGTTCTTCCGGCGTCAGCTCCACATTCATCTGCTCTCTCACCGCTTCCGCCACCTGGGCTTCACTCACCGCTGCCACCTCCTGCTTGGGCTCTGCAAAGGGCTCCAGGGTCAGCGTAGGTACTTCGTTTAATTTGGTATCCAGTTCACTCATTTCTTCCTCCATACTGCGACTGATTTTGCGGAGCAGTCAACGACTTGCGAGCCTTGGCGCAGCACAATGCCCGTCCGGCTGCAGGGGTTCCCTGCAGACCTATGATCTCCCTGTTTTCACATATTCCAGTTCCTTACTGATACTCTCCTTGGTCAGCCCCTCCTGGGCCAGCATGGTCTCCAGCACCTGGGCATCCGTGGTCACATCATAGACCCGGTTGCGGAACAAATTATTCAGCAGCTCCGCAAAGGCCGCATTGATCGTATCCAGCGTCTTCTCGATCTGGGCCTTGGCTGACAGGATATCCTCTCCCGGTACACTGACCTGATCAAACTCCTTATAGGCCTCTACCAGTTTCAAAGTTGTGGGCAGATAATATTCCATGACCTTATGCATCTGGGGCATCTGATCCGGATACTCCCTTACCTTGTCGAAAATCTCCTTCAGCAGGTTCTCCAGCCGGTACAGCTTGGCGGAGATCACTTCGCCCTCAATCGCATCGTTCATATCCCGGAGCTTACGGATACATTCCATCCCCTCTGCAATCATCTGGTTCAGTTCCCGATTGCGGGCCTGCTGTTCCTGCTCCACCAGTTCCCCGGGCGTTAAGGGACGGTTCTCCTTCTCCTCCAGGGCCAGATTTTCCCGTTCCCGGATTTGGCGGGCCTTTTCCGCATCCCGATACTGTTTGTAGATTACGTCATTCAGCATGAAGGTAGTGCCCTGCTCGTCCAGGTGTCCCTGGGGAAAGATTCCCAGCCGCAGCATCCGTTTAATATCCCGCAGCACATAGCTCCGGCTTGTATGGGTGCTCTCCGCCAGCTGATCGATCTCTCCGTACATCTTGCTGCCGCAGAGCTGGATATAGCGGTCGGCACGCTTCAGGCGCCGATGCTTGGCGCATCCCAGGCGGATCATGCCGAAGAAAAACAGCAGCTGGAGAGCGCCTGCCAGCATTCCCGGCACGCCCCCCGCCAGCAGGGAAACCAGCAGGGTGATACTGCCGATTCCCATACCGATACCGCCGAACACTTTATAGAGTACGCCGGATACGCTGCCTACTCGCTTGGTCTGTACCAAGGGGCCGGTGCGTACCGGGACGGTGGCTGTCTGGGACTGGCGATAGGGGGAAGCTCCTGCTGCACCGCCATAGCCACCCCGGGCCCCCTTCCCCGGCTGTCCGTTCTGGGCAGTCCGCCCGTTGGTGTTGCTCCAACTGGCGCTGAAGGACTCATGCTGTTCCTTCCAGTCCTGCCAGTTCTGTTTCATTTTTTCTTTCTGGCGGTTTTGCCTGGCAGTGCCCTCGGCACTGCCGCCGGAAAAGGTGTAGTTGGCTTCCCGAAGCGCATTGTTTACAGTCTGACCTACCAGATCATTCAGATTTTTAAAATCGCCGCTGGCCAGACCCTCTGAGAGTGCTTCCTTGATCTGGTCGCCCAGGGCGCTATTGTTTTCGTTTTCACTCATGGATTAGGGTCCTCGGATTCTGGGGAAGAAACTGATGGTTTTGGTTTTTAGGTTTTCCCCCACCACGGGCAGAGCTGCAAAAACTTCGTTTTTGCAGTCGCTTCGCTCGTCAAATGCCCCAATAACCAGCTGCCCGAGCAAGCTCGGCATCTGTTTCTTGTGGCACTTCCTTCTCGTCACGGGCAGAGCTGCAAAAACTCCGTTTTTGCAGTCGCTTCGCTCGTCAAATGCCCCAATAACCAGCTGCCCGAGCAAGCTCGGCATCTGTTTCTTGTGGCACTTGACTCTGCCCTATACGCACATTATCACACATCTTATGGGCGTGCGCAAGATTTTTCATAAAAATTAAGAAGTTCTTTAGCTACTCTTTAGCGATCCATCTCGGATACTCGTCCCGTGGACTTATGTTCCCTGATGATGCCGTCGATTTCTTTCAGATCGGTGGACAGCAGATCGCCGGGGATCGTGTTTTTCAGGGCACTGGTGGCATTGCCGTATTCCAGCGCTCTCTGGTAGTCCTCTTCTTTGGACAGCAGGCCGTAAAGCACGCCGGAGATATAGGCGTCGCCGCTGCCGATCCGATCCACTACCTCGATATCCGCATAGGGCGGCTCCTCAAAATAAGTATCATCCCTGGCACTGTAGATGATGGAGCCGAAGGTATGCCGCTTAGGACTATGTACCACACGTTGGGTGGAGGCTACGATGGAGATTGGATATTCCCGGGTAAAGCTCTTCATGATCTCCCTTGCGCTGCCCTCCTTTAAAAAGGTCAGGCGGGCGGTATCCTCGGAACAGAAAAACACATCCACATAGGGCAGGATCCGCTCAATACATTTCTTTGCCTCCGCACCGGTCCACAGATTGCCGCGGAAGTTTACATCGAAGGAAATAATCGCCCCTTTCTCCTTAAAGCGTTTAATCATCTCGATGGCGGTCTCCCGCAGCTGGGGACTTAAGGCCAGCGTGATGCCGCTGGTATGAAAGCACCGGGCCGCCTCATAGAGACTGTCCTCATAATCCGCAACAGTCAGTTTGTTGACGGAGGTATTTTTCCGGTCATAAACGATTCTGGGCTTGCGGGGATAGGCGCCGTTCTCGTAATAATACACCCCCAGTCGGGCGTCCTTGTCCTGATCGTATACCAGATAGTCGTCGCTTACGCCACAGAGGCGGACACGGTTCTTGATATAGGTACCCAGGTCATTGGCGGGCAGCTTGGAGATGATGCCGCAGCGCAGGCCCAGCATGGCCGCACCGGTGATGGCGTTGAGTTCCGCGCCTCCTGCCTGCTTGCCCAGCGTATCCCCTCTGGTAATTCTCTCATTGTCCGGCGGTGACAGACGCAGCATCAGCTCGCCCAGTGCCAGCAGATCAAAATCCTTTTTCATACACGTATCCTGCCTTTCTATTTTTGAAGGTATCCTTATTATACCATGATTTCTGCGGGAGGTAAAGGCGGCGCGCAATAAATCTCACTTCTTTTCCGTCAGCAGCACCTGCATATCCGCCAGCAGCTGTTCGGCAGTCTCCAGCAGGGTCTGGGCATCCTTCTCCACAACGCCGCATTTCTGATATTTATAGGTAAAAAAAGGATTCGCATAGGCCGTAAACCGCATTTTATCCCCATAGGGCTTCAAAAAGCCGGGAATCCTCTCCGCTGCAATGGGTGCATCCTGCCGGAAGGTAAAAATGATGCGCTCCTTTTTGCCCTTTAATTCCGTCATATACAGCCTGTGGGCAGCCACCCGGATCAGGGCGATCCGCAGCAGGTTTTCCACGGACACCGGGATCGTGCCGAAGCGGTCCAGCAGCTCATCCTTCATATCGTCCCGCTCCCGGATCGTCTCAATGCCTGCGATCCGCTTATAAATATCCAGCTTCTGCACCTCATTGACAATATATTCCGGCGGGATAAAGGCATCCACATCCAGATCCACCACGGTGGCAAAATCCTCCGCCATGACAACGCCCTTTCTGCGCTGCAGAGCTTCATTCAGCATCTTGCAGTACAGATCATAGCCCACCGCCTCCATATGCCCGTGCTGGCGCATTCCCAGCAGATTGCCTGCTCCCCGGATCTCCAGATCCCGCATGGCGATCTTAAAGCCGCTGCCCAGGTCCGTGAATTCCCGGATGGCTGCCAGCCGCTTCTCTGCCACCTCTTTCAGCATCTTATCCCGCTTATACATCAGGAACGCATAGGCAGTTCTGTTGGAGCGTCCCACCCGGCCCCGGAGCTGATAGAGCTGGGATAAACCCAGATTGTCCGAATCATGAATGATCATGGTATTTACATTGGAGATATCCAGCCCGGTTTCAATGATGGTGGTGGATACCAGCACATCGATCTCCCCGGCGATAAAATCCACCATGATTTTTTCCAGCTCATGTTCCTTCATCTGTCCGTGGGCACAGGCCACTGTTGCCTCCGGTACCAGCGCTGCAAGTCCTGCTGCAATATCCGCAATATTACTCACACGGTTGTATACATAAAATACCTGTCCGCCCCGGGCCATCTCCCGGACGATGGCTTCTCTGACCAGTTCCTCATTATACTCCATGACATAGGTCTGAATCGGCAGCCGCTCATCCGGCGCCTCCTCCAGCACGCTCATATCCCGGATGCCGATGAGGCTCATATGGAGGGTTCTGGGAATGGGCGTGGCCGTCAGGGTCAGCACATCCACATTCTCTTTCAGCTTCTTGATTTTTTCCTTATGAGCCACTCCGAAGCGCTGCTCCTCATCAATAACCAGCAGTCCCAGATCCTTGTATTTCACATCCTCAGACAGCACCCGGTGGGTACCGATGACAATATCCACCATGCCCTTCTGCAGATCGGCAATGATCTGCCTGATCTCTCCCGGCGTGCGGAAGCGGGACAGCAGTTCCACCCGGATCGGGAAGTCCTTCATCCGTTGGGTAAAGGTGTTGTAATGCTGCTGGGCCAGAATCGTGGTGGGCACCAGGTATACCACCTGCTTGCCGTCCTGCACCGCCTTGAACGCTGCCCGGATGGCGATCTCCGTCTTGCCGTATCCCACATCCCCACAGATCAGACGGTCCATGATCCGGCTGCTCTCCATATCCGCTTTGGTGTCAGCGATGGCGGCCAGCTGATCCTCCGTCTCCTCGAAGGGAAACATCTCCTCAAACTCCCTCTGCCACACGGTATCCTGACCAAACTGATATCCCTGGCTCTGTTGGCGCAGGGCATAGAGCTCCACCAGATCTCCCGCCACCTCGTCCACGGCACTGCGGACTTTGGTCTTGGTACGCTCCCATTCCCTGGTCCCCAGCTTATTCAGCTTGGGGTTGCTGCCCTCTGCGGAAGCGTATTTCTGGATCACATCCAGGCCGGTAGCAAGCACATAGAGATTACCGCCGTCACGGTACTCAATTTTCATGTAATCCTTAACGACCTTCTCCACCTCTACTTTTTCAATGCCCCGATAGATACCCAGTCCGTGGGTCTCATGAACCACATAGTCCCCCACCTTCAGTTCGTTGAAATCGTTGATCTTCTGACCCTGGTACAGTTTTTTCTTCTTTTTCTTTTTCTCTGCGCCGAATATGTCGGACTCGGCGATCACCACATATTTGATCAGGGGATACTCAAAGCCCTTGTTCACATGGCCGTAATAGGTCAGCACTTCCCCGGGCTGTATCTCCCGGAAGGGATCCTCTGTATAGACGGCCGTCAGCTCATACTCCCGCAGATCCTCCGCCAGACGTTTCGCCCGGGTGCGGGAACCGGATAAAAGCAGGACCCGGTAGCCCTGCCTACGGTAACGGGTCAGGTCCTTCACCAGCGTCTCAAAGCTGTTGTTGTAGGGGGACACATTGCGGGCAGACACCATCACCCGGGACACGGGCTTTAACAGACTGTTTTTCCCATCCATGGTGGCCAGGGATACCACAGGCGACTTCAGGCACCGTGCCATAATCTGCTCCTTGCTGTAGAGGATATCCATCTGGCCGGGCAGCACATAGCCTTTCCGGGCGCGCTGCTCCATGCTCTCCCTGAATTCCAGCTCCACCGCATCCGCATGCTCCGCAATGCGGGTGGGCTCATCCAGGAAAAACAACAGATTCTGCCTGCCGCTTTGCTCCTCCATCCGCTGCAGAAGCTCCGGCAGGGTCACCGTATCCTGATAAAAATACCGGATATAGCTCTCCAGATTCACTTTCGCCCCAAGCTCCAGCAGCTGCTCCTTTAATTCCTCGATCTGGGTGCTGATCCGGTGAGCCGCCTCGGTTTCAAAGGCCTCCCGCAGCTTCTTCTCCTGGGTCTCTGCATCCGCCTCGATCCGCCTCACGCCCTTTTCCAGCCGCTCCCTGCTCATGATAAATTCCGCCGCCGGATAGACGGTAATGCTTTCGAGCTTCTCTATGGAGCGTTGGCTCAGGACATCGAAGGACCGGATGGACTCCACCTGATCTCCCCACAGCTCTATGCGGTAGGGATTTTCCTCCGTCAGATCATAGATATCCACGATGCCTCCCCGGATGGAAAACTGTCCGCAGTTCTCTACCTGGTAAGCCTTCTCATATCCCAGAGCCGCCAGCCGGGATGCCAGGGCCGTCTCATCCACCGTGCCCCCGTTTTCCACCGTCAGGATGTCCTCCTGCGGGTTCCACTGTACCTGAGGCGTCATCAGGGCGGCAAAGGTAGTGATCAGCGTCAGAGGTTTTCCCTCTGCAATCCGCCGCAGTACCCGCACCCTCTCCATGGTCAGCTGGTTACCGTGGATATCCGCCTGAAAAAAAATCAGATCCTTGGCAGGATAGAGCAGGGTATTCCTGTCATAGAACCGGTATTCCTCATACAGTTCCCTGGCTTTCAGATCACTGTAGGTCACAATGACCTTATAGCGCAGGCCCTCGGACAGCCCATATATCATATGCAGTTTCTGGGAATCCACACAGCCGCTTAAGGCAACCGGGGTCCTCCCCCTGCGGATATCCTCCCTGACCTGGCCATACTCCGCCAGCTCCTGTAAGGGTGCCAATAATGCCTGCATCCTGTCTGCCCTCCTACTTCAAGTTCCGCAGACCTTCAGCCGGCAGTTTCCCGCAGAGCAATTTACGGCTGCTTACCGCATCGCAAATTCTCCGGCTGCCGGCTGAATATCTGCTGTCTCATGCTTTCTTCTTCGTATTATACCGGTTCATGGCGCCGACCACATCCCCCTGCATAATCATGCGGATGGCGTCGGCGGCTTTCTCTGCCGTCTCCGCCAGCGTCTTTTTCTCCTGATCCGTGAAATGTCCCATCACATAATCCTTCAGATCGTAGCCCTGGGGCTTTTCCCCCACGCCCATTCTGATCCGGATGAAATTCTCATGTCCCAGATGCAGAATAATATTTTTCAGGCCGTTATGGCCTCCGGCACTGCCCTTTTTTCTGATCCGCAGCTGCCCCACATCCAGACTGATATCATCGGAGATCACCACCAGTTGGGCGGTCTCGTCCACCTTATAGTAGTCCACCACCTCCCGAATACTCTCTCCGCTTAAATTCATATAGGTATAAGGTTTTACAAGGATCACCTTCTGTCCGTCGATATAGCCTCTGCCGATGACCGCCTTATGCTTCTTCTCCAGCACAGGGATCTGGTATTTCTGTGCAATATCATCTATTACCCGAAAGCCGATATTATGCCTGGTATTTTCATATTCTCTGCCCGGATTGCCCAGGCCGGCAATAATAAACATAGTATTCCTCCCTGTATGCCGCAAGCTGAGTCAGCGGCATATTTCAGATAAAAAATTTAAACGCTTTCACTCTCAGCTCTCCCGAGCGCCAGTATATTTATGATACCCAAAATATCCTGCAAATTCAAGGGGCAAATCGAGTAGGGGAGAAAATTAAAAAAGGGGCTGCTGCGCAGCTATTACGTCTGCTTCGCAGCCGTGTTTTGCTCATTGGGTGAAGGTTCCTGCTTCGCAGTCAGATTTGGAACAGATATACAGCTTCTTACGAGCAAGCTCGACGAATCTGTGTATCTGTCCAAATCGGCTGTGAATTAGTAACGATGAATTGAAAAATCCCCAAAATCTCTTGTATAATGTAATGGTTTATGGCATAATATAAGTAAGAAAATCTTACTTTGAAAGGAGTATGCGATATGAATACTCAGGTTTTGACAGTTTCCTCTAAAGGGCAGATTTCTCTGCCTATCAGCATACGCAAACTCTTGTCGATTGAAACTGGTGACAAGCTGGTTGCATATACTTCCGGTGATGTGATTATGCTAAAAACTCTGAAACTCCCCTCTGCGGAAGAATTTGAAGCATCTATGGATAAAGCACGGGAATGGGCTGCTTCAGTCGGATATGAAGAATCGGATGTTAATGGTATTATCAAGTCTGTAAGGAGAAAGAAACGGGAATGAAGATAGTAGTAGATACAAATGTACTAATTCCCGGCGTGTTTTTCGGAGGGTTTCCACGAAAAATTCTCAGTTCCATTGTCGGAAAAAGAATATCTGCCTTTGCGACTACTGAGATTGTATACGAATACGAGGAAATCGTGCAGGAAATGGTTTCACGTAAGCAGGGGCATCTCAACAAGGAGATTTTGTCCCCGTTGATTGGTGCATTGGAAATGATTGAGCCTGTTTCTAACATCCAAATCAGTCGTGACCCGGATGATGATAAATTTATCAACTGTGCAAAAGATGCCCATGCACTTTACATTGTTAGCGGTGATAAGGATTTGCTAGTTTTGCAGCAATATGAAAATATTCAGATTGTAACAGCAAAAGAATTTTGTGAGCAATACCTTATCTGATAAAA
>CAZFYD010000065.1:0-12591 GCA_964523315.1 uncultured Acetatifactor sp. | reverse complement strand
ATTCCGGCAATTAATTCCTGCAGCTGTTCCCGTTCCTCCTGAACATCCTCACAAATTGCAATTTGTAACATATCCCCTATCGAGCAGACAATCTCGACACTCCTTTTCATTTGTTTTCTGCCTGTGAAGTGACTGTCTATTTTCCTTCACGCATTGGCATAATTTTATTGGCATAATGTATCCGTTTAAACTTATTGTATATTAACGCACTTCCTTTCTAAAATCAATCACTTTTTCTATTGTTTTACTAATCTCTAATTCTTTTGTTTTAATACTACTATTTATTATACTATTTGTATTACTTTTCTCTGCTGGTGTTGCTTCGGAGAAAGGCAGCTTTGCTGCCGAATCTGCCGTTTTCAGCGTCAGATAATATCCGGTGCGAGCCGATAAAAGCCGGTTCCCGATATGCTTTCACTGAAAGTTTTTCGGTAACCGGCTGTCTTGCCTACCCTGCACCATATTTAATTTTGCCAACGAAAAAACAGCGGCGTTTTACGGGGTTTCCACTGACTACCTTTTATGCGTGACTGAAAACAGGAACCACCCAAACGCAGAACTCACGGAACTGCATTTAGGCGATGACATGGTCAAAGAATCATACTGCCCGGGCATTGGAATAACTGGCCAGACATTCAGGCCTCACCACCGCCACCATCTCCCATCAAATGCCAGCGCCGGTAGGGGAAAACGCCTTATCGAAATTACAGTTTTGCATTTGTTCCGTACTGATCCGGGGAAATCTGGCAGTGGGTATCGTACAGCTTCCGCATTTTCAGGAATTTGACCATATCCTCACGGCCATCCGGTGACAATTCAAGAACGGCATTCATAATATCGCTGCAGATGTATTGACCCACAAAAGTCCGGTTCAGTTCCTCAATGGGCGCTGTGTACTCTGTGCGATCCAGCAGATAGTCCACGGAAACCTGAAAGAAGTCGGCAATTTTGCATAACGTGCGCAAATCCGGGAAATGGATACCGTTCTCATAATTGGAAACCGTACCGACAGAAACGTGAAGATATGCAGCCAGTTGTTTCTGATAGATGCCCCGTGCAATGCGAAGGCGAAAAAGTTTTTCTCCGAATTCCATATATGTACTCCCTATTTTGTCCAAAAGTTTACGTATGCTAAAAACGATTATAACAAAACGAGGGAAAATTGGAATAGGGCTCCACGAGCAGAGGAAAATTTTCAGAGCAGTTTTATTTTGCTATATTATTTCTAAAATATCTTATCTTTTGTGATACTTCTTTGGCAGATACAATTGTTTTCCCCTCAAATGACGGAAAAAAGCACCCGCAATACATTGCCGTAAAAGATCTTATCCAGCTGCCTCTCCGTAAAGCCGCCTCGCTTCAGCTCCGTCCACAGCTGCTCCATAGCCTGGGCCCCGGGCAGGGCCTCGTTGGTCTCAATCCCGTCAAAGTCGCTGCCCAGCCCCAGACAGTCCTCACCGCCGATGTCGAAAATGTGTCTGGCATGGACCGCTGCAGGGGCAAGGCTGCCCGGATTAGGTATTCCCTCCGGGGGCAGATACAGGAAATCCTTGCAGAAATTCAGTCCCATAACACCCCCTCGCTCCGCCAGCGCCCGGATCATCTCATCCGTCAGATTGCGTACACAGGGACAGACCGCCCGGGCATTGGAATGGCTGGCCACAAAGGGAACGGTACTGATCCTAAGCACATCCCAGAAGCCCCTGTCGGAGAGATGGGACACATCCACCAGCATCCCCAGCTCTTCCATCCTTTCCACAAAGCTTTTCCCCGTCTCCGTCAGCCCATGCTCCGTGTCAGCCCGAAACAGATCCTGATAGACAGGCCTGCGGTTTTGTGCATTCAGATTGGGATAGCCCAGTTCATTGGGATAGTTCCAGGTCAGAGTCATCATTTTGACTCCCATGGCATACAGCTCTTCCAGCTTTTTCAGGCTGCCGCCGCAGACGCCGCCTTCCTCCACGGTCAGCAGGGCCGCAGCCCTGCCGCCTTGTCTGCAGCGCTCCAGCTGGGAGGCGCCGCTGACCGGCTGCAGGATATCTGCACAGCCGGTCAGTTCCTCCTGATATAGCCGGTACAGGGCCTGCAGCTCCGCCCAGGCCTTTTCCGGCTGCAGGCCGCCCTGTTCATCCAGGCCCCCGCAGCTGCGCAGATTCACAAACAGGGCAAAGCACTGCAGCAGATATCCGCTCTCCTGCAGCCGCCTGGCGTCAATATGCAGCTGATTTTCCCGCAGGCAGCAGGCTTCCTCTCCCATACTCCGGCGATGCCGGATCTCACTGATCGTATCACAATGCATATCAATAATCATGGGCAGCCCTGTGTTGCCTCCTTTTATTTCTTCTCTTTATTTCTGCGAGCAATGAGCCAAGCGGCCGTGCTTGCAGGACAGTTGGCGAATACCGCAAGGGACAATACCCCGCTGCTTGCGGCGAGGTTATTTACTTCTCACAGAAAAGTCCACTCCGGTCTCAGAGGGAATCTCCTCATCAAAGACATAATCCTTGCCGGGCAGCACCGCATTCAGGAGGATACCCACCAGCGCGCCCACCGCCAGGCCGGACAGGCTGATCGTCACGCTGCCCACAGCAAAGCTGACGGCTCCCGCGCTGCTGTTGGCAATGCCCAGGGACAACACCAGAATCAACGCCGCAATCAGCACATTGCGGGTCTTGCCGAAATCCGCCTTAGTCTCCACAATATTCCGCACACCCACTGCGGAAATCATACCGTACAGCACCAGGGAGACACCGCCCACCGTTGCCGTGGGCATACAGCCGATCACCGCTGCAAACTTAGGGCTGAACGAGAACAGGATTGCAAAGCAGGCGGCCAGCCGGATTACCAGCGGATCAAATACTCTGGTCAGGGACAGCACGCCGGTATTCTCCCCGTAGGTGGTATTGGCCGGTGCGCCGAACAGGGAGGCCAGGATTGTAGCCAGGCCATCGCCCAGCAAAGTGCGGTGCAGACCGGGATCCTTGATATAGTTTCTGCCGACAGTGGACGAAATCGCAGAGATATCGCCGATATGTTCCACCATGGTAGCCAGCGCAATCGGCATAATGGTGATCATGGAGGTGATCAGCAGCGACGCATCCCCCTTGCCCAGTACGGAAAACACCGTTGCATCCCAGTGGATCGGCAGCCCCACCCATGCAGCGTCCTTCACGGCGGTAAAATCCACTCTGCCCAGGACAACAGCCAGCAGATAGGAGCCCAGGACGCCGATAATGATCGGAACGATCTTGATCATGCCCTTGCCCCAAATATTGCAGACGATTACCAGCAGGATGGCCACCACGGCAATCAGCCAGTCTTCATTGCAGTTATTGATGGCGGAGCTGGATAAGGTCAGGCCGATGGCAATGATGATCGGTCCCGTAACGATGGGCGGAAAAAATTTCATGACCCTGCTGCTGCCGAACAGTCTGATCAGCAGTGCCAGCACCAGATACAGCAGCCCCGAGCAGGCCACGCCAAAGCAGGCATAGGGCAGCAGCTCCTTATTGGGCTGTCCGTCTATCATAGGAGCTATGGCTGCATAGCCGCCCAGAAATGCGAAGGAAGATCCCAGGAACGCAGGAACCTTACCCCCGGTCAGCAGGTGAAACAGCAGCGTCCCCAGCCCGGCAAACAAAAGTGTGGTGGATACATCCAGTCCCGTCAGCATAGGTACCAGGATCGTAGCGCCGAACATGGCGAACATATGCTGAAGCCCCAGAAGGATCATCTTGGGAGCCCCCAGGCTTTTGGCATTGTAAATGTCACTCTTTCCCAGTGCATTTGATTTGTCACTCATCTCATTAACCTCCTCATGTACTTTGCATAAGTTTTTTCACAAAAAGGCTGCTTGGTGAGCAAACCCCCTCGCAGCCCTTCGTGTCACACGCATGCTTATTCTTATGTGTCTATCATAATCCGCCCGGCCCGATCAGTCAAGCAAAACCGCATTATCCTTCAGGAATTCTTTCCACAGACCGATATATTTTGCCTTAAGATGCACCCCGTCAAAGGTATATTCCGGCATCAGGCCCCCATCCTCATCACAGACTGCCTGATTCGGATCCAGGTAAAATACTTTTTTCCCGTCCGCCAGCTGGCTCAGCGCCTCGTTGCGGGTCTCAATGCCTTCATTGTTGATATAGTCCCCCTGATCCGATCTGGCCGTGGTGACCTTCAGAATCGCCTGAATATAGATCACAGCCTCCGGCTGCAGCTCCTGCAGATAGGCCACCGCTTCCCCATAGGTCTCGGCAAAGCTCTCCACGGTTCCCCGGCCCATCTCGTTGATTCCTACCATTATGTAGATCTTACGAAAGCTCTGATGCTGCAGGGCCTCCTCCACCGTAATCTTCTCCTTCTCTCCCGGCAGCTCCACGATCTGGGCATCAAAAAGCTTGTAGATCGTCAGGCCCGTGGAGGCGTAGAAGGTGGCAATATCCTCCAGTTCGCCGTATTCGTACATCCCCACTGTTCGGGAATCTCCCAGAAACAGGGCATCGCTGAAATAATCATCCTCCACTCTGCCGATCCGGATCTTTGTCTCTTCCGGTATGCTTTCCGCACCGGCATCCCCGGATTCCGGCATTTCTTCCGTCTCTCCTGTCCCTGGCGCTGCTTCTGCGGTCAGAATTTCCTTCTCCAGACTCGTCTCCGATTCCTGCATCTTCTCCGATAAGGGCGACTCCTCGCTCTCCAGAAGCTGCCATTCTTCCTCCGGCTTTTCCTCCCCCGCAGCCTCCATGCTCTCCCAGCGGGTCGTTTCCATCAGACTTTCATCTGTCGCGCAATACAATATACCGGTTACACCCAGTATAATCACAAAGGACCATTTTTTCCACCATCTCAAGGTTTATCCTCCACCTTTATCCACCTGTCGCTAAAAATTAGAATACATAAACGGATTGTTCCCCTCCGCCAGTATCCTGTGTACGCAGAGCCAAAAGCACAGAGCCAGCAGGAGCATGCCTGGCCACCGATTTTTCAGCTTCCGGTATACCCATTCTATCAGCGGCGTGCTGGCAGCCATGCCTGCCAGCAGCAGTCCGCCGTAGTTCTCCAACGCCTTCTGCCAGTCTCCCCCATGGGACGCCACAGTGGGAATCAGTCCAAACATCCTGCCCAGATAGAGCTGCAGCTGCCCTAAATCCGTGATGGCAAAGCACATCCAGGTAACAGGGATCACTGCCCACAGATACAGATGGCAGATCGCAGGGGCCTTGCCCCTCCAGAGCCGCCCCACCTGTCTCTCCAGAATGATCAGCAGACAGATCCCCATGCCCCAGATCAGGAAATTCCAGGTAGTGCCATGCCAGAGGGAGGTCAGCAGCCACACTGCCAGCAGATTGCAGATCGTCCGCAGCTCCCCTCTGCGGCTGCCTCCCAGCGGAATATAGACATATTTGCGGAACCAGCTGCCCAGCGTCATATGCCATCTTTGGTAGAACTCCCGAAGGGAAACGGCCATATAGGGCTGCCTGAAGTTCTCCGGCAGCTGAAATCCCAGCATCTCCCCCAGCCCGACGGCCATCAGGGAATAACCGGCGAAGTCAAAGTACAGCTCCAGAGAATAAGCCACCGCCGCAATCCAGGCCAGCGGGGTGGAAATGCTCTCAAAACCGGTGACCTGTACCTCCTGCCACAGAAGCGCCAGCCGGTCTGCCAACAGGACCTTGCCCGTCAGTCCCAGGATAAACAGCTTCAGCCCCTCCTGCAGACTCTCCGCACTGCAGTTTCGGTGACGCAGCTGCTGCCGGATGGCTCCATAGCTCGTGATCGGCCCCATGAGCAATTTGGGGAACATCATAATATATGCGGCAAAATCAATAAAATTTCTCTCCGCAGGCACTTCCCTGCGGTACACATCCACCAGATAGGAAATCACCTGAAAGGTATAGAAGCTGATGCCCAGCGGAAGCATCGCCCCTCCCTGATAGTATTTTAAGATTACTAAAATGCTGATATTTGCTGCCAGCGCAGTGATCAGCACCACCCGTCCCCGCATGATCCTGGCCAGCAGATAATTCGCAAATGTCGACACCATCAGAAGCCAGAACCAGTGCAGCTCTCCATATGCATAGAAGATCATGCTTCCCAGCACCAGCACTGCATTTTTCAATTTCTGCGGGACAATCATATAGGTCAGGATAAAAATCGGGAGGAAGCAGAACAAGAATTCAATACTGCTGAATATCAAGACCATCACATCTCTCACACATTTTTATATTCAAATTGTAGCTTCTGCCTTGCGGAAATTCAAGAAAATTAATCTTAAGTTTTGATGACTTTTCTTCATAACTTTGTTACATCCTGTTAAGATTTGTTGCCATTTTCCCGAAAATGATTTACACTGTTGTAAAGACCCGCAAAGGAGGGGAACCGTTTATGAAAGAACAGCTCTACACCATACCGCTGAACGAGGCCATGGAAGCCCGCGATGAATGCCCTTTCTGTTTTATTGAACGGGCGGTGGAACAAGACGTCATGGATTTCTGTCTGGGCAGCAGCAGCTCTTACATGGAAGCCGATATCCGCCAGGCTACGGATCAGGCCGGCTTTTGCCGCATGCATTTCCAGAAAATGTTTGTCTACGGCAACACCCTGGGCAATGCCTGGATCCTGAAAACCCACTATCAGAAGACCATCCGGGAGATGAAACAGCAGTTTGCCTCCTTCTCTCCGGGCAAAGTCTCCCTGAAGGACAAGCTGCGGGGCAATACCGGCGGAAACAGCATCAGCATGTGGGTCTCTAAAAAAAATGCTTCCTGCTATATCTGCGATCATTTTAAAGATAATTATACCCGCTATATGGATACCTTCTTTTATATGTATAGCCGGGACGATGAATTCCGGGAAAAGGTAAAAAACAGCAAGGGCTTCTGTCTCAGCCATTTCGGAGATCTGTGCAGTGCGGCGGATGAGCGTCTCTCCGAAAAGGAGCTGAAGCAGTTCTATGATGTAGTGCTTCCCCTGATGGAGCGCAATATGGACCGCCTGTATGAGGATGTCTCCTGGCTGGTGGAAAAATTTGACTATCAGAACAAGGATGCGGACTGGAAGAATTCCCGGGATGCCATCCAGAGAGGCATGCAGAAGTTAAAGGGCGGCTATCCCGCCGATCCGCCTTATAAGATGAATAAATAAGCCTGTGAAAAAAGTCCCGGAAAGGGACTTTTTTCACGCCTCGCACAGCTTTTCCAGCATTTCAATATATTTCAGGATCTCATCGTACAGCATCTCCGGCTGGAAGGACGCTTCCAGAAAATGCTGCCCCATCAGCCCCTGTATCGTATACTCCAGCATCTGCTCCAGCTTATGGCCGTCCACTTCCGGCGGAAAGGCATCATAGTCGATCTGGCTTTGTATCCGGTCATATTCCGCCAGCAGGCTCTCCCGTTTATCCTCGATAGCCAGCAGGGCCTCGCTCACATCCTCCTGCATGCTGCGGTTTAAAAACTGCTGCATATAGGGATAGCCCTTCATGGCCTGCATTCTGGCCAGCTCCCTGGCCCTGTACACCGCAAACAGCCCTTTCTCTCCCACAGGCACCCGGGCTCCCAGTTCCAGAAGCATATATCTGACACTGTAATCATAGACAAAGGTGTATACGCCCAGTTTACTGGTAAAATAGTGAAACAGCAGCCCCTTGCTGATGCCCGCCTCCCTGACGATTTCATCCGTGCTGGCGTGACGGTAGCCCTGCAGGGCAAACACCTTCAGGGCCGCGTTAATCATTCTATCCTGTTTTTCCTTTTTCAGTTCAAAAAATTTTCCGTTCATATTGACTCCATGCACTATCTTTTAATAAATTTTTTATACATATTCTCTTTTCATTTCCGCAAAATAGTATTAATATATCTGTATAAGACAAATTTTGAAAGGAGTAACCCCCATGGCTAAAAAATTCGGTAAATTCTTACTCTTTACTGCCGCTGCCGGCACCGCTGCTGCAGCTGCCTATTACTTCCTCTCCAAGAAGGAGCCTGCTCCCGCAGCCGCCGCAGATGAGGACGATGACTACGATAACTTCAGCGATGATCTGGAGGACGATACCGCTGCCTCCGCCCGCAACTATGTATCCTTGGCCAAGGAAGCCTCTGAGAAGGCTGTCGAAAAGGCCGGCGCTGTTGCCGAGACCGTTGCGCAGAAGGTAGGAGATGCCGTAAATACTATTTCCGAGAAGTTCTCCGATGCCCAGGATCATTTCACCACCCTCTCCCAGACCATTGCGAACACCGAGAAAAAGATGGAAGAAAAAGTGGAAGAATTCTTTGATGAGGAGGATGCTGCAGAGGAAGACTCTCCCTTTGAGGAAGAGGTTCCCCCTCAGGACAATTCCCCTAAAGCATAAAATACTTACAGCCAGGCCTGCCGCAGAAGCGACAGGCCTTTTTTTATGTCCTCCTGTCCCAGTCCTCCGTAGCCTAAAATCACCGTCCCGCCGGGCTGTCCAAAGCCTTCTGCGCCGCTTTTGCCCACCAGGCTCTCCGACAGGCCGTACACCTTTACGCCCACAGCCTCCGCTGCAGCCAGCAGCTCTCCTTCCGTCTGTCCCCGCTTTCCGGTAAGCAGCAGGTGCAGTCCCGCATTTTCTCCCGTGACCTGAAACGCTTCCGCAAAGTTCGACAGCTCCTCCAACAGAAGATCGTGCTTTTCCTTATAGTATTTGCGCATCTTGTTCAGATAGCGCTCAAAGTATCCCTCTCGGATGAACTCCTCCAACACCCTTTGGTCAATGCGGGATACAGTGGTGGAGTAAAAGGAGCACTGATGACGGTATCGCTCCAGCAGAGCCTGCGGCAGTACCATATAGCTGACCCGGATGGCCGGTGCAATGGATTTGCTGAAGGTTCCGATATAGATCACCCTGCCGTGCTTATCCGAAGCCTGCAGAGACGGGACCGGTTTGCCTTTATATCGGAATTCACTGTCATAATCATCCTCGATCAGGTATCTCCCAGGCGCCTCATCCGCCCATTTTAACAGCTCCAGCCGCCGTCCGATGGGCATCAGCACCCCGGTGGGATACTGGTGGGAGGGCATCACATAGGCGGCCGTCACATCGCTCCGGCGCAGCCCCGATACCGACATCCCCGCTCCATCCATATCCACGGTGGTGATCTCATAGGCAAAGGAGCTGAAAATCTGATATGCCCGTTTATAGGTGGGATTCTCCATGGCAATTTTCACATGTCTCCCCAGAATCTTTTCCAGCAGAAGCAGCAGATAATCATTCCCGGCGCCCACAATAATCTGCTGGGGAGAGCAATTCACTCCCCGGGAGGAATGCAGATATCTGCTGATGGTCTCCCGCAGGCTGTATTCCCCCTGGGAATCTCCCTGGGCAAACAGTCCGCTGCTGCTCTCACTCAGGACATTTTTATTGATCTTACGCCAGACGCTGAAGGGAAACTGAGACATATCAATCGCCGTGGGGGAAAAATCGCAGCAGTACTGCGGTTCCCTGCTGCCCTCCTGCACTGCGTCGGCGTCCCGTCTCTCTTCTCCGGTATCCAGACGGTACAGCTCCTCCATCCGGCAGACAAAATATCCCCTGTAGGGCTGGGGCGCAATATAACCCTCGGACACCAGCTGTTCGTAAGCCAGAGCCGCCGTGCTGCGGGAAATCTGCAGATATGCCGCCAGAGAACGGGTAGAGGGAAGCCGCTCCCCCGGGCGCAGCTTCCCCTCTCTGATTTCCTGCCGGATATATTCATAGATCTGCTCGTACAGACATTTTTCACTGTCTGTACGAAGCGCAATGGTTAAATCATACATGCCCTATTTCCTTGTTTCTTTACGCTTCACCAGAATCATATTCTTTAACTCTCTGGCCTTGTCCTTAATACGGGCGTTGGCCGCAGATACCAGCAGTCTCGCCACATACTGGGACGCCATATCCAGCTCATCCACCTCATAGGCCAGCGCTGCTGTCAGATAATCCATGGTATACTCATCCATCCCGCAGATCGGATAGCTTTCTGACTGCTGAGCCTCCACGAAGCCTTTATAGGCATTCTGCAGATACTCCGTCTCCTGTTCCATCAGCTCTTTTCGCTTCTCGGGCGGCAGCTGGCCCCGTCTCTCCAGATCCTCCCGGCAGCCACGCAGCAGCCACGCCGACTTCAGGCAGATATAGGCCTTTTCACTGTTCCTGCCCCGCTTTACCATGGTGCAGACCAGCGCCATCTTATACCGTCCTATGGCTTCCTCATAGGTGTAATAATCCTCCGTATATTTCTTCAGCTTCACCTTACCGCTGATCTTTTCCCGGATCAGGCGGGCCTGACTGGGCACGATACTGTCAAAATAACGGCTGATCGCCGCATATCCGCACTCCGGACAGAGCAGCACATCATACTTTATCGTATCAATTCCCTCATGCCGGGGACGCAGATCCAGATCCATAGGCAGCGCTCTCGCTTTTCCGCTTTTCACAATACGTGAGGTAAACTTCTGATCACATACGGGACAGGTGAAAGACTTATCATAGATCAGTTCCTTCTCCTCGGGCAGCACCTGCTTAGGCGCAGCTGCCTTTTCCTGTCCCGCTGTTTTTTCCTCTGCATACAGATCGCTGTTCTCCAGGTCCCCCAGTCCCATCTGCTTCAGTCCGGAAAATATTCCTGCCATTACTCAACCCTCTTTCTCTTTACTTCTCTGCACACCGGCCTACTTCGGCAGCACAAAGGAGCTTTTCAATGATACGATCCGATTAAACACCAAATGCTCCGGTGCGGAATCCTTGGCATCCACACAGAAAAATCCCTGCCGCACAAACTGGAATCTCTCATAGGCCCGTGCCCCGGCGAAGGCAGGCTCCAGATAACCCTGCCGGATCTCCAGGGAATGGGGATTCAGATACAGCTCCCCGTTCTCGTCATAGATGGAGCCCTTCTCGTCCGCCTTTTCCTCATCGATCAGGTTCTCGTACAGACGGATCTCGGCAGGTACTGCCGTCTCAGCTGCCACCCAATGGATGGTGCCCTTTACCTTCCGGCCATCCGGGCTGTTGCCGCCCTTGGAAGCCGGATCATAGGTACAGTGTACCGCAGCGATATTGCCCTCCGCATCCTTCTCACAGCCGGTGCAGGTGACAAAATACGCATTCATCAGACGCACCTCATTGCCCGGGAACATCCGAAAATATTTCTTCGGCGGCTCCTCCATGAAATCCTCCCGCTCAATATACAGTACCCTGCCAAAGGGCACCTTGCGGCTGCCCAGCTCCTCATTTTCCGGGTTATTCACTGCCGGCAGCAGCTCCGTCTGTCCTTCGGGATAGTTGTCAATGATCAGCTTTACCGGATCCAGAATCGCCATATAACGGGGCGCCTGGGCCTTCAGATCCTCGCGGATGCAGTATTCCAGGGCCGCATAATCCGCAATGGACTGCGCCTTGGACACACCGCACATCTCCACAAATCTGCGGATGGACTGAGGCGTGAAGCCTCTGCGGCGCAGAGCCGCAATGGATACCAGCCGGGGATCGTCCCAACCGTCCACTTTGCCGTCCAGTACCAGCTTTTTGATATAGCGCTTGCCGGTAACCACATTTTTCAGATACATCTTGGCCTGCTCGATCTGCTTGGGCGGATGGGGGTATTCCAGCTCCCTCACCACCCAGTCATACAAGGGCCTGTGATCCTCGAACTCCAGGGTACAGATGGAATGCGTGATCCCCTCGATGGCATCCTCAATGGGATGGGCAAAATCATACATAGGATAGATGCACCAGGCATCCCCGGTATTGTGATGACTCATATGGGCAACGCGGTAAATGACCGGATCGCGCATATTAATATTCGGAGAAGCCATATCGATGCGGGCACGAAGCACCTTCTCCCCGTCCGCATATTTTCCCGCTTTCATCTCCTCAAAGAGACGCAGGTTCTCTTCCACTGAGCGGCTGCTGTAGGGATCCTCCTTACCCGGCTCGGTAAAGCTGCCCCGGTACTCCTTGATCTGCTCTGCAGTCAGGTCGGACACATAAGCCTTGCCCTTTTTAATCAGCTTCACAGCGGCCTCATACATCTGGCCGAAATAGTCAGAGGCAAAAAACAATCTGTCCTCCCAATCGGCACCCAGCCACTGTACATCCGCCTTAATGGATTCCACAAACTCAATATCTTCTTTGGTGGGATTGGTATCGTCAAAACGCATATTAAATTTGCCGCCATACTGCTGTGCCAGAAGATAATTGGTCAGAATTGCCTTGGCATGGCCGATATGCAGATAGCCGTTAGGCTCCGGCGGAAAACGGGTGTGCACGGTATCGTATACTCCCTCCGCCAGATCCTTATCGATAATCTGCTCAATGAAGTTGCGGGAAACCTTCTCCTCTGCTCCCTCTTCCGTTACGGTATTCTCCAGTTCACTCATAACCTTATATCCTTTCTGCTTATTCTGAGTCCGCAGGCAGCCTGCTGTACTATTTCCCATCATAGCATAACGGACCCCGGGATTCAACCCAAAATACCTGAAAGCGGACCGTCAGCCGACTTCTTCATATTTACCTCTCTATGCATATCATGGGCCGTGCCCAGGATACTGCATCAATACGTATTTGGAAGTGAAACTTCCAAACTT
>CAZFYD010000064.1:0-12599 GCA_964523315.1 uncultured Acetatifactor sp. | reverse complement strand
ATATAATAGCATAAGATACCTCACCTGTCAAGGTATATATAAATGTGAGATTCTCTCTCGCAATAGGCTAGTTCCGGCATGGCTACAGTGCTTTTTTCACGGAAATCGCCTTCATAGGGCACATCTCCTGACAGCAGAAACAGGAGATACAGCCCTTTTTCTGAAAGTGAGCTTTTCCGTCTTTAATATTGATGATATGTGCAGGGCAGCTTTCCGCACATTTGCCGCAGCCCACACAAAGTTCTCTGTTTAACTGCGGATAAGACTTCAGAAGCTTTCCGGCAATTTTCGTAAAGGGCTTTCTCAGAAAGCCGGGAAGGGCGCTGGTAAAATCCAGACGCTTGGTATCCGGAACCTGAAAGGGCGTCAGATCCGTGGGAACGGGATCCCCCAACAGTGTAATGTCATCAGGGGCAGCAAGACCCGTTTCCACTGCCTGCCGAATCATCACGATATCCATGGGATCCAGCCCCATGAGTCCTGCAGCAAAATAGTCCTGGGTGTAGACGTCCCTGGAGGCAAGGAGCATATGTAAGGGATGGGAACTGCCGCCCGTGGGGCCGTTGCCCTCCATGGCGTCAATGGCGTCTATAATGGTAAGGTCAGGCTTTACGGTCTGGGCGATTTCCAGAAGCATCCGGGAAAAATCCTCAATATCGGGCCAACGATAGTGCATCTGGGGCTTTTCCAGTCCGGGAATGACACCGAACAGATTCTTGATACCGCCGGAATATCCGGTCATGGAATGGGTCTTCAGCTTGCAGATATTGATGATATAATCCGCCTCACAGATCGGGGTAATAATATGGAAGGAATGATTTTTAAACCCGTCAGGACAGTTTACGGTTCGGGCGCTGAAGTCCATATTGAGCTTCACCTCCGGTTCCAGCTGCCGCATGCCGCAGACGTGATAGATATTTTTCATGTATTCTGCAGTATATAAGCCGCCGGAGCTTTCTGCCAGAGTAATGTCCGTGATCCCATGCTCCCGCAGCCATCCGGCGACGGCCTTGATGACCAGAGGATGGGTGGTGGCAGGAAAAGAGGGGCTTTTGGCCATGACCAGATTGGGCTTGATCACGACCTTCATGCCGGGCCGCAGATCCTTTTCAGTCTCCAGAGCCGCCAGTGCTTTGCTGATGGCAGTATTGATCAGTTCTTCGTTGTATTCCGGGACAGTATATAAGGTCTGTATCATAACGGTTTTCCTTTCGGGAATTTTCTATCATTAATCATTATAGCCCCTCTGAGTGCCGGGATGCAAGACAGATTATATTCTTTCGGAAATCACCTGACAGCGGTTTCTAATCGGCCTTCGGATGCTTATCTTGAAAAAACGGAGCACCCTATATTAGAATTGGAAGTGAAAGTAATGAATATCAATTCTTCAGCAGGGCAGTGCAAATAAAGCAAAGAATTTTCTTTACAAAAAAAGGCAAGTCCTGTATAATAAGCCTATCTTAAGAAAACGCATTGACGAAGAGAGTACGCATATTTTGGCTTTCCAGAGAACATCCCCGCAGGGTACTGCGGCTGAGAGGGATGAAGCGGAGGGTATGCGGAAGATGGCTTCCGAGCAGCGCACCGAGCCTGAAGGTGTATCCGGGTAAGGCTGCGACAGGTTCCGCCTGTTACAGCGGATAGGGTTCTATGGACAGGACCCGATGAGGTTCCTTTCGTGAGGAAGGGATGAAGAGAAGTGGTAACACGGGCTTACGGCTCGTCTTCTCATGCGATAAAAGCATGCGGAAGACGGGCCTTTCGTTATGCGGCAAAAAACACGGCCCGTTACGGAACGATCATATATAAAAAGGAGACAATCGTATGAGCAAAACACCCTATTACATTACAACTGCCATTGCCTACACATCCGGCAAGCCCCATATCGGCAACAACTATGAGATCGTGCTGGCGGATTCCATCGCCCGTTTCAAGAGAAAGCAGGGCTATGATGTGTTTTTCCAGACAGGCACGGACGAGCACGGGCAGAAGATCGAGCTGAAAGCCCAGGATGCGGGGATAACCCCCAAGGAATTTGTGGACAATGTGGCAGGCATCATCCGGGGACTGTGCGACCAGCTGAACATCAGCTATGACAAATTTATCCGCACCACGGATGAGCCTCATGAGAAGCAGGTGCAGAAGATTTTCAAGCGTCTGTATCAGCAGGGCGATATCTACAAGGGAGCCTATGAGGGACTGTACTGTACTCCCTGTGAGTCCTTCTGGACAGAGTCCCAGCTGGTGGACGGCAAGTGCCCGGACTGCGGCAGGGAGGTAAAGCCCGCCAAGGAAGAGGCATACTTTTTCAGAATGAGCAAATATGCGGACCGGCTGATCGAGCATATCAACACCCACCCGGAGTTTATCCAGCCCGTGTCCCGCAAGAATGAGATGATGAACAACTTCCTGCTGCCGGGCCTGCAGGATCTCTGTGTGTCCCGCACCTCCTTTAAATGGGGGATCCCGGTGGATTTTGACGATAAGCATGTGGTATATGTGTGGCTGGACGCCCTGACCAACTATATCACGGGTATTGGCTATGATGCGGACGGCAACAGCACGGAGCAGTATAAAAAATACTGGCCCGCAGATCTGCATCTGATCGGCAAGGATATTATCCGCTTCCATACGATCTACTGGCCCATTTTCCTGATGGCACTGGGCGAGCCCCTGCCCAAGCAGGTATTCGGCCATCCCTGGCTGATGATGAACGGGGGCAAGATGAGTAAGTCCAAAGGCAATGTGATCTATGTGGATGATCTGATCGACTTCTTCGGCGTGGATGCGGTGCGGTACTACATGATCCATGAGATGCCCTATGACAATGACGGCAATGCGACCTGGGAGCTGATCGCAGAGCGTACCAACTCTGATCTGGCCAACACCCTGGGCAACCTGGTAAACCGAACCATCTCCATGAGCAACAAATATTTCGGCGGTGCGGTGGAGGACAAGGGCGTACAGCTGACTCCCGAGGACAGCGTCATTGACGAGGATCTGAAAAAGACCATTACCGGCGCCTATGCCCGGGTGGCGCAAAAGATGGATGCCCTGCGGGTCGCAGACGCCCTGACGGAGATTTTCGATATTTTCAAGCGCTGCAATAAATATATTGACGAGACACAGCCCTGGGTACTGGCCAAGGATGAGACCAAGTCCGGCCGTCTGGCTACGGTGATGTACAATCTGGTGGAGGGAATCACCATAGGCGCTTCCCTGCTGGAGCCCTATATGCCCGAAACGGCGGAGAAGATAGCGGCCCAACTGAATACTTCTCTGCGTGATTTTGACCGTCTGGAGAAATTCGGTTTATATGAGAGCGGCAATAAGGTAACGGATCAGCCCCAGATTCTGTTTGCCCGTCTGGATATGAAGGAAGTGGAAAAAAGGGAAACGGAGCTGGAAGCTGCCATGATCGCCGCAGCCCGGAAGGTGGCGGAGGCAGAGAATACAGAGGAGGCGGCAGCGGATGTGGAGTCGAAGCCGGAGGTCACCTATGAGGATTTTGCCAAGCTGCAGTTCCAGGTGGGAGAGATCATTGCCTGCGAGGCGGTGCCCAAGTCCAAAAAGCTTCTGCGCTCCCAGGTAAAGATCGGCAGTCAGGTGCGTCAGATCGTATCCGGCATCAAGGCCCATTATTCTCCCGAGGAGATGGTGGGAAAGAAGGTGATGGTGCTGGTGAACTTAAAGCCCGCTACCCTGGCAGGTGTGGTGTCGGAGGGCATGCTGCTGTGCGCAGAGGATGCGGATGGCTCTCTGGCGCTGATGACGCCGGAGAAGCCCATGCCCGCCGGAGCGGAGATCAGTTAAAAGAATTTATTGTAACAGTTCAGCCCTCATATTCATATAAACGTCTGCTTCGCATCCGGCGCCGCCGGGGCGGCTCACTTTTTATTTCATTTGAGGGCGCTCCGCTCATAAGAGAATACCCCCTGGGCATTGTGCGCAAGCACTCATGCCCAGTGTTTATCCTCTTATGGCTGAACTGTTGCAAAAGGTTTATAAAATTTCTATAAATGGGTTAAAAAGTACAGAAATATAGTGTATAATAAGTGCATGGCTTTTGAGCCATGCATTTATGCCTTGCACAAAATAAGGGGGACGGTTTGCATACCGGCGGAGGGCATCAAGATGAAAAAAGAAGAGTTCTATTATGATTCCAGAGACAATCAGTCCAGGATCCATGCGGTCCGATATACGCCGGGGGATCGTGTCCCCGTATGCGTGATACAGATTATCCACGGTATGGCAGAGTATATCGAGCGCTATGAGGAGTTTGCCCGGTTCCTTGCAGAGCGGGGCTGCGTGGTCACGGGCAATGACCATCTGGGCCATGGCAAGAGCGTGGGTGAGGACGGGCTTTATGGCTATTTCTGTGAACAGGATCCGGCTACGGTGGTAGTGCGGGATGTACACAGACTGAAAAAGATGACCCAGCAGCTCTATCCTACGCTTCCTTATATTATTATAGGGCACAGTATGGGCTCATTTATTCTGAGAAATTATCTGACCATGTACGGCAGCGGTATCACCGGAGCCGTGATTATGGGTACCGGCTATCAGAAGGACGGCAGTATGAAAGCCGCCCGGCTGCTGGTAAAGCTGCAGAAGCTGTTTCTGGGCTCTAAGCATGTGAGCCGGTTCTGTGATAAGGTGTGCTTTGGCAGTTACAATAAGCGGATCCCCGACGCCAAAACCGATCTTGACTGGCTGAGTAAAAATGAAGAGAGCGTGCAGCAGTATATCGACGATCCTCTGTGCGGCAATATTTTTACCCTTAATGGTTTTCTTACCCTGACGGAATTGATTATGAGAGCTAATGATCCCGAGCGCCTGAAGAAGATCCCGGCAAAGCTGCCGCTGATGGTGATTTCCGGCGATGAAGATCCCCTAGGCGGATATGGCGAGGGCATTCCCAAGGTCTGTGAGGGGCTGCGCCAGGCAGGAGTAAAGGATGTGGAGATGCATCTGTGCAAAACAGGGCGTCATGAGCTGCTGAATGAGCCGGAGAGAGCGGAGATCATGGAAGAGATCTATATCTGGATCCGCGAGCATTGTCTGGAGGAGAATGCATAAAAACGCAGAAATTTTATAAACTATTTCCAAAACAGGAAATTACGGAGGGAATGGTTATGAAGATCGCATTTTACAGTACCAAGCCGTATGATCGGATATGGTTTGAACCGCTGGGAAAGCAGTATGGCTATGAGATCCATTTTATTGATTTTCCCTGTACCAGAGAGACCCTGTTTCTGGCCAGGGGATGTGACGCCATCTGTATTTTTGTAAACGATCATATAGATGCGGAGATGATAGAGACTCTATATGACATGCATGTCAAGGGGATCCTGCTGCGAAGCGCAGGCTTTAACAATGTGGATGTGAAGGCAGCGGAGGATAAGATTGTGGTGCTGCGGGTGCCCAGCTACTCCCCGGAGGCGGTGGCGGAGTTTGCAGCGGCCATGCTGCTGACGCTGAACCGCTGTACGCATAAGGCCTATAACCGTACCAGGGAGTTTAATATGAGCCTGCACGGACTGATGGGAACGGATCTGTATGGGAAAACGGCCGGTATCGTTGGGACAGGACGGATCGGACAGGCGATGATCCGGATCTGCCGGGGCTTCGGAATGCAGGTGATCGCCTATGATCCCTACCCCAATTCTAAGCTGGATGTGGAATATGTCAGTCTGGAGAAGCTGTTGAGTCAGTCGGATGTAATCAGCCTGCACTGCCCGCTGACAGCCCAGACCCGGTATATGATTGACCGCAAGGCCATCGAAATGATGAAGGATGGGGTCTTTCTGATTAATACCTCCCGGGGAAGTCTGACCCATACGGACAGCCTGATCGAGGGACTGCTGCGGAAAAAGTTCGGCGGCGTGGGATTGGATGTATATGAGGAAGAGGAAGGCATCTTCTATGAGGACTGTTCAGGAGAGATCATTGAGGACGAGAATCTGGCCAGGCTGATGACCTTTCCCAATGTGCTGATTACCTCGCATATGGGCTTCTTTACCAGAGAAGCCATGGAGGCCATCGCCGCGGTGACTATGGAAAACGCCCATGCGCTGGACAACGGACTGCCGTTGGAAAATCAGGTGGGTGCCTGCGCTGTAAAGGAGTAGAACGAAAAATCATATCAGGAAGGTGAAAACAGTAATGGATGGAAAAGAATTCCCCTATACCATCAGATGGGCTTTGCCGGAGGACTGGGATCCTGCCATGGATATGGTATGGAGAACCTTTTTGAAATTTGAGGGGAAGGATTATACCCGGGAAGGCGTCGACAATTTTGATGCCTTCATACATGACGGATCCCTCAGAAAGATGTTTCTGAGCGGCAGCTATCAGGTGCTGATTGCATTGGACGGCGGCAGCGTGGTGGGACTGGCCTCCGTGCGGGGCGGCAATCATTTGTCCCTGCTGTTTGTGGAGGAGGCCTATCATCATCGGGGAATCGGCAGCGCGCTGATGAGCGAGCTGTGCCGGTATCTGACGGACGAGGCAGGGGAGCGCAGCATGACTCTGACTGCGGCGCCCTATGCGGTGAATTTTTATAAAAGACTGGGCTTTTATATTGTGCGCCCGGAGGAGCAGTTCTCAGGGATCAGAGTAACCTCCATGGAGAAATTTTTTTGAAATAAACACAAGAAAAAATAGAAAGGATGTAACGAGAGTATGAAATTTCTGGATATTGACAGCCCTTTTATGCATTTTCTGGGCAAAATGGCGGATTTGATGATCCTGAATCTGCTGACGCTTCTCTGCTGTATCCCCATCGTCACGGCAGGCGCGGCGTTTACGGCCATGCACTATCAGGTGCTGAAGATTGTGCGGGATGAAGAATGCTATATTGCAAAGGGTTACTTTAAGGCATTCAGGGAAAATTTCAGGCAGGCTACGGCGATTTGGCTGATTATGCTTCTGATTGCCGGGATTCTGGGCGCTGATTTTTATATCATGTTTTGCTCCGATATCGAATTTCATGTGATATTCCGGGCCATTATGGGAGCAATTGCCATATTTGCGGCGTTCACCCTGCTGTATGTATTCCCGGCTCAGGCCAAATTCGCCAATCCGGTATTCCGGACCATTAAGAATGCGCTGGCCATGAGTATTCTTCAGGCTCCGAAGACGATTCTTATGGCAGTGCTGTATCTGATTCCTGTTGTGCTGTTTATTTATATACCGAATGTCATGCCGTTGGTGATCCTGTTTGGTTTCACCCTGCCCGCCTTTTTATCGGCCAAGATGTATAATAAGTTTTTCCTAAAGCTGGAAGAACGGATTCTGGAGGCCAATGGCGGCCGGCAGGAGGATGAGGAGAACGAGGAAGACAAAATCTTCCATGATAAGCTGGATGGGAGTCTGGAGGAGAAAAAACTCAGCTAGAACTATGCACATTGTCCAATAAATCACGAGTCTTTTGTGGAAAATGACGGTGAAAAAGAAAAAACAAGGTATTTGTGAGCAATTCTCACAATCGAAAACGAAATCTTTGTGGAATAGTGGCATAGAATTTCAGACGGATTTTATGTATACTGAGTGAAGAGTTAAGAATAGTACATAGTAGATGTACTGAAACAGACAAAAAAGTCATATGTATGGTGAAAGGAGTTATTTTATGGCAAGTTTATCTTTGAAGAATATCTGCAAGGTGTATCCTAACGGCTTTGAAGCAGTTAAGAACTTCAACCTTGAGATTGCAGATCAGGAGTTTATCATTTTCGTAGGACCTTCCGGTTGCGGTAAGTCTACCACACTTCGTATGATCGCTGGTCTGGAGGATATTACCTCCGGTGAGTTAAAGATTGGTGACAGAGTTGTGAATGATGTAGAGCCTAAGGACAGAGATATCGCGATGGTATTCCAGAATTACGCTCTGTATCCTCATATGTCTGTATATGACAACATGGCATTCGGACTGAAGCTGAGAAAGGTTCCGAAGGATCAGATTGATAAGATGGTTAAGGAAGCGGCTAAGATTCTGGATCTGGAGAAGCTGCTTGATCGTAAGCCCAAGGCTCTGTCCGGTGGTCAGAGACAGCGTGTGGCTATGGGACGTGCTATTGTGCGTAATCCTAAGGTATTCCTGATGGATGAGCCTCTGTCCAACCTGGATGCAAAGCTGCGTGTGCAGATGAGAATTGAGATTGCCAAGCTGCATCAGAGACTGGGCACCACCATCATCTACGTAACACATGATCAGACCGAGGCTATGACACTGGGTACCAGAATCGTCGTTATGAAGGACGGTGTTATCCAGCAGGTAGATACTCCTCAGAACCTGTATGATAAGCCCCAGAACCTGTTCGTCGCAGGATTCATGGGATCTCCGCAGATGAATTTCCTGGACGCAACCGTTAAGGTAACCGGTGATGTCGCTAACTTGGAGATCGCAGGCCACAGCATTCCTCTGCCTCCTGCTAAGTCCAAGAAGCTTATTGAGGGCGGTTATGACGAAAAGGTTGTTACTTTCGGTATTCGTCCTGAGGATGTATATGATTCTGAGATGTACATTGAGACATCTCCCAGCAGCGTATTTGAGTCCACCATTAAGGTATACGAGCTGCTTGGCGCAGAGGTTTACTTATACTTCGATCTGGATACTTTCCCGATGACTGCAAGAGTAGACTCCCGTACAACTGCAAGACCCGGTGATGCTGTGAAGTTTGCTCTGAATGTTGAGAAGATCCATGTATTCGACAAGGAGACCGAGCAGGTTATTACCAACTAGCAAGATTACCCAGAGAGGTGCTGGTATCCAGCACCTCTTTTTTGATAACAGCGACAGAGGATTGCCAATACTTATTGCAGCGGTATTATAAGCGGAGCTTATGATATGCCCGGAAAGGAATATATGATATCAAGTCAAATCATTCAGACAAGTATAGATGAATTAAAGGCGATTACCAAGGTGGATCTATGTGTATATGATCCCTCCGGTACAGTGATGGCATCGACCACAGACATGAAGGACATACAGGAAAACCTGATCAGCGGATTTGCTGTATCGCCTGCGGACAGTCAGGTAATCGGTCCCCATCATCTGCTGAAAATTCTGGATGAAGGGGAACTACTCTACATATTGGTAGCAAGGGGAACCGGAGATGATGTGTATATGGTGGGCAAAATCGCCGTATGCCAGATTCAGAATCTTGCCATTGCGTATAAGGAGCGTTATGACCGGAATAATTTCTTCCAGAATCTGCTGTTGGATAATCTGCTGTTAGTGGATATCTACAATCGGGCCAAAAAGCTGCATGTGGAGGTTTCCGTTCCCCGTGCGGTGTTCCTGATTGAGACCAGATTGGAGAAGGACAGTATTGTGACGGAGCTGCTGAAAGGAATGTTTTCCGCACAGAGCGGCGATTATATCACTGCGGTGGATGAGAGCGATGTGATCCTGATAAAATCCCTGGAGCCGGCAGCCACCCATGAAAACCTGTGCGATGTAGCGAATACCATTGTGGCGATGATGAATGCGGAGGCCATGCTGGATGTGCGGGTGGCTTTCGGCACGGTGGTGCAGGAGTTGAAGGATGTGTCCAAATCCTATAAGGAAGCAAAACTGGCTCTGGATGTGGGCAAGATTTTCTATGCAGAGAATAAGGTAGTGGCTTACAGCACCCTGGGCATTGGGCGCCTGATTTATCAGCTACCCATCAATCTGTGCAGAATCTTTATCGAGGAGATCTTTGGGGAAAATGTACCCAACGATCTGGATGACGAGACACTGACAACGATTAATAAATTTTTCGAAAATAATCTGAATGTGTCAGAGACCTCCAGACAGCTGTTCGTACACCGCAACACGCTGGTATACCGGATCGAAAAGATTCAGAAGAGTACCGGCCTTGATCTGCGCAACTTTGATGATGCGCTGACCTTCAAGATTGCACTGATGGTTGTAAATTATATGAAATATTTAGATTCTCTGGATTATTGATTCGAGGAATAAAACGGACAACCCCCTAATACACTTATAATAGACAAAGTTATAAGTGTGTCAGGGGGACTTTTTATGTATTATGATAAGCAGATCCGCTATATAGATTACCTGGAAAACGGAGAGAAAAAGTATAATTGCGGGTATGTAAAAATCACAGTGTCGGGCAGCGAACTGGTGTTGGAGATGCAGATCAAAGGGCTTTATGAAACGGATGATGTGGCGGCGGAGGTAATGCTGGAGGGGGCAGGCACGGAAAGCAGTATCGGTACTGTGTTAATTCGGCAGGGCTGCGGAAGCTTTTATCAGGAGATCCGGGATCCGGTAAAGGAGGGGGAGGAAATGTCTTTACGGGAGGGACTGCGGTATGGACAGCTGGAGCGGATTCGTGTGCACATATCCCCCAGAAGGAGCCTCCAATGCATATGGAGGAAACCGGCCGCAGCCCAGGCACAGCAGCCGCAGCCTGAGGAAATATTGCCGGTGAAGCAGGCAGTGTCGGCATTGCCAGAAGAGCAGATGTCCAAAACGGAGGAGGAAGTGCTGCCGGAGCGACCGGTATCAGAGGAAAATCAACTGCCGCAGCCGGAGGTGCTTCCACCGGAACCGGCATCGGCGGCAGAGGTGCAGGAGATCCCCGCCGCTAATATCACTGCGGAGATGTCCCGAGAGCCTGCGGAGATGGCTGATGCCGCACAGGAGACATCCGGTGCAGCGATGCCGGAGCAGCGGGATATCCGGAATGAGGAGATGCAGCAGAAACAGTACGGCGAGGAAGATCCGCAGATCCGGGAGACGCAGCGTCGCCTCCATGGTCCCTGTACCGCTGCCATGAGCGAAGATAAATGGCGGCAGCTCTGGAAAATCTATCCCCATATCCGGCCGTTTAGGGATGAGCGGGAATATCTGTCTCTGCGGCCGGAGGATTTTGTGGTTCTGCGCTCGGATGCCTACCGGCTGTCCCATAACAGTTTTCTGCTGCATGGATACTATAACTATGAGCATCTAATATTGACACAGATGTCAGTAAATGGGACAAATCGATATTATATCGGTGTGCCGGGGAATTTTTATGAGAAAGAAAAACAGGTAGCCATCATGTTTGGCTTTGAAAGCTTTGAATGCAGGCAGGAGCCGGCACAGGAGGGGGACTTCGGATATTATATGATCCGGGTAGAATTGTGACCTGCGGCAATCCGGATTCGGGATCGGGGCCGCCTACAGGCCGGAAAGGTCAAAGGGTGGGATGAAGCTTTCCTCTGCCACGTCGCCCTCCTGGATATAGACATTTTCCATGCCCAGCCGCAGGCAGTAATTCACCACACGTTCATACTCTTCGGCAGTGACTCTGCGGTTTAACTCCGGGATATGGGACACCTGGGGAAGGGGTGTGTACTGACACATGACACTGACATAAATGTCGGATCCGTAGGCGTCGTGCAGATAATGGAGGATTTTCTTGGTGTCTTTCACCTGTCCCGGCAGTACCAGATGGCGTACAATCATTCCCCTGCGCAGCAGCGGCGTATCAGCGGGATAAACTGCTGCCGTGCTGTCGACCGGGGAAACGGAGGGACCGGAAACCTCATGGGGTGGAATGAACCGGGCGGGGGTTCTGGCATCATCAAACACAGGCTTTCCCACCTGACGGAACATTTCTGCCAGAGCGGTCTTAGCCTGCTCAAAATAGTCTTCCGCATGGGAGTATCGCCCGCTGAGATCGGAAGAACAATATTTCAGATCGGGCAGATAGATATCGATCAGGCCATCCAGCATGCGCAGCGTTTCCGGAGCTTCATACCCGCCGCAGTTATAAACCACCGGCAGGGTCAAGCCTTCGCTGCGGGCCTGCTGCAGGGCCGGAATAATCAGGGGAATAAAATGTGTGGGAGTCACCAGATTGAGATTGGCGGCTCCTTTCTGCTGCAGTTCCAGAAAAATATCCGACAGACGCTGGGGAGTGATCTCCCTGCCGGTCTGCCCCAGAGCAATATTGTGGTTCTGACAATAGCAGCAGCGAAGATTGCAGCCGCTGAAAAAGACAGTACCGGAACCCGCGGCCCCGGAGATGCAGGGCTCCTCCCACATGTGCAGGGCGGCACGCGCCGCCTTGAGCCGGGCGGTTTGCCCGCAGTACCCGGTCTCGCCGGCCAGACGGTTCACCCCGCAGCGGCGGGGGCAGAGCCGACAGCGGGAAAAATGCTGCAGCAGATCCTCATAAAATGAGGAGAAAAGCGGATGATCTGACACGGTAAGACGCTCCTTCCGGTAAACCGGATACCGCCTGCGATTTCCTGCCCGGGCGGCATCAGACTGTTTTACATACAAAACACACAAAGACCGTATATCGCAGGCTGCTTCACCGGCTCCACCCGGCGCCCTTACGGCACATGGGAGATTCTACTTAGTGCTGCTTTGTTCCCAACCTGACACGGTTCGTAGATTCCCATTGCGTAAGACCGGATTTCACCACCGGATCCATAGTTGTTCCCTTGATATACGGCTATTTCAGTGTATCGTTTTCATAAGGATTTGTCAAGTGCCACATTTCGGTTGACAAGCATCTGCTGTGGAATTTATAATAAATTATGTTACTATTCACAGCCGATTTGGACAGATACACAGATTCGTCGAGCTTGCTCGT
>CAZFYD010000063.1:0-12666 GCA_964523315.1 uncultured Acetatifactor sp. | reverse complement strand
ACAAGGTATTTCCCATGGTGCCTGCGGGGGCACCCATCAATGAAGTCTTTGACGGTGATGATCTGAAGGCCGGGGAATCAAAGACCCCGCTGCAAGCAACGGGGTATCAAGCTTGCAACGCTGCAGAGCAGCGGGGTATTTGACCCTCGCGGCATTCGTCAAATATCCATGCAAGCAGGGCTGTTTTCCTCATTGCTTGCGGGAATAAAGCCGGAAAGAGGAAGTTTCACTTCCAAATACGTATTGATGCAGTATCATGGGCACGGCCCATGATATGCATAGAGAGGTAATTAATGAAAAGAAGCTTTCATATATGTCTGCTGGTGTTGCTTTGCCTGATTTTTCTGATATTTGGAGGTGTGCTGGCATTATTTTGGTATTATCAGGATCATTTCGCGGTAAATACCTGGATTAACGGCATATACTGTACCGGTAAGACGGCAGAAGAAGTGAATAGGGAACTGACGCAGAATGCGGGAATCCCGGAACTGACGATAACGGATGGGCAGGGGCAGGTCTGGTCACTGGATCTGTCTCTGGCGGACTATACGGTGGATTACACGGACAGTCTCCGGGAATATTTAAAGCGCAGAAGTCATACGCTTTGGCTGTATCAGACGGAGACGGATGGATTTAGCTTGTCCCCGCGGAGCAGCTGGGACGAGGAGAAGCTGAAAAGCCTGGTGACGGAGATGGAGTGGGTGACCGCAGCCGGGGAGCGGAGCACGGAGGTGGAGATCCGGATAGGGGAGGATCCCCTGGAGCCCTATGTTCTGTATGACGGAAAAAGCCGCCGCCTGAATCCGGAGAAGCTCTGTCTCTATGTGCAGGAATGCCTGGAAAATGGAATTTACCAGGTGGATCCGGAGCAGGGCGACTGTTTTGACGACATGGAGGATATGCCGGAGGATACCCTGCAGAGAGAGCATTTCGCGGAGCTGCAGTCCTTTCTCCAAAGCAACCTGATTTATGACATGGGAACGGAGCAGATCGAACTGACGCCGGATATTATGGCTTCTTTTCTGCGGACGAATTCCCAGGGGCTACCCATCTGGGATCAGGAGGAACTGCTGCTGCGCGCAGCCGGGATCCGGGAATGGGTGGAACAGCTGGCCGGGCAGTATGATACCTTGGGTACCGTCAGAGACTTTCAGACCACGGAGGGCCGGATCGTGCAGGTGACATATGACACCTACGGCACACAGCTGGATGTGGAGGCTGAAGTGGAGTTTTTAACGGAGGCTCTGATGTATGAGCGGGATGAGCCGCTGGTGCATAGGCCTGTCTATCTGCAGGAGGGATTCTGCCGGGGACTGGATGATATCGGAGGTACTTATATTGAAGTGGACATGGGGCAGCAGCACATGTATTATTATCAGGATGGCGAATGCCTGATCTCCGTGGATGTGGTTACCGGCAATGCCAGACGTGGCTGGGATACTCCGGAGGGGATCAATTATGTCTATAACAAGCAGAGAAACCGTATTCTGCGGGGAGAGGGCTACACAACACCGGTGGATTACTGGATGCCGGTGGTGGGCAATGTGGGAATCCATGATGCCGACTGGCGCAGTGAATTCGGCGGGGAGATCTATCAGCGAAACGGCTCCCATGGCTGTATCAACACGCCGCCGGAGGCGATGGCTCAGTTGTATGAACTGGTGGAGATCGGAACACCGGTGATTACTTTCAATTAGGAGCCGCTTCAGCGGCGTCGGCTGCGCAGCAGCGGGTTTTGCGAATGCAGCGTGGAGGGATTGTAAATAGTAACCCTGCCGGAAGTGAATCTTTCACATAGTAGTTGACTAAAGTGTAAATTGGTTATAAAATAAGTGAAATATATGGATGAGGAGGAAAAAGAAGTGTCCAGAGTTTACAATTTTTCAGCAGGCCCCGCAGTTTTGCCTGAGGAAGTATTAAAAGAAGCTGCAGATGAGATGTTAGATTATCGGGGAACCGGCATGTCCGTGATGGAGATGAGCCACAGATCCAAGGCTTATGACACCATCATCAAGGAGGCAGAAGCAGATCTGCGTGAGCTGATGAACATTCCTGACAATTACAAGGTGCTCTTTTTACAGGGCGGCGCCAGCCAGCAGTTTGCCATGATTCCGATGAATCTGATGAAAAACAGGGTGGCTGATTATATTGTAACCGGTCAGTGGGCAAAGAAGGCTTATCAGGAGGCATGCATCTATGGTAAGGCCAATAAGATCGCTTCCTCCGAGGACCAGACTTTTTCCTACATACCTGACTGCTCCGATCTGCCCATCAGTGAGGATGCGGACTATGTGTATATCTGTGAGAATAACACGATTTACGGCACCAAGTTCAAGACCCTGCCCAATACCAAGGGTAAGCCCCTGGTGGCAGATGTATCCAGCTGCTTCTTATCCGAGCCCGTGGATGTGACCAAGTACGGCGTGATCTACGGCGGCGTGCAGAAGAATATCGGCCCTGCAGGCGTGGTGATCGTGATTATCCGTGAGGATCTGATCACCGAGGATGTGCTGCCGGGCACTCCCACTATGTTAAAGTATAAGATCCATGCAGACAACGACTCCCTGTACAATACCCCGCCTGCATACGGCATCTATATCTGCGGCAAAGTATTCAAGTGGCTGAAGAAGCAGGGCGGTCTGGAGGCTATGAAGGCATATAATGAGAAAAAGGCGGCGATCCTGTATGATTATCTGGATCAGAGCAAGCTCTTTAAGGGTACTGTGCGCAAGGAGGATCGTTCCCTGATGAATGTTCCCTTTGTGACCGGCAATGAGGAGCTGGATGCGAAATTTGTCAAGGAGGCCAAGGAGGCAGGCTTTGAGAACCTGAAAGGCCACAGAACCGTAGGCGGCATGAGAGCTTCCATCTACAATGCAATGCCCATTGAAGGCGTGGAGAAGCTGGTGGAGTTTATGAAGAAATTTGAAGAGGAGAACGCATAATGTATAAGATTAATTGCCTGAATCCCATTGCGGATGTGGGACTGAAGAATTTCAGCGAGCAGTATCAGATTACGGCGGATGTGCAGGAGGCGGACGGTATTCTGGTGCGCAGCGCTTCCATGCATGAGATGGAGATTCCGGAGGGGCTGCTGGCCGTGGCCCGTGCCGGCGCCGGTGTAAATAATATTCCTCTGGACAAATGTGCGGAGAAGGGCGTGGTGGTATTCAATACCCCCGGCGCCAATGCCAACGGCGTAAAGGAGCTGGTGCTGGCCGGTATGCTGCTGGCTGCCAGAGATGTGATCGGCGGTATCGACTGGGTGAAGGCTTCTGCCGACAACGCAGATATTGCCAAGGCAGCGGAGAAGGAGAAGAAGAATTTTGCCGGAACCGAGATCATGGGCAAGAAGCTGGGCGTTATCGGTCTGGGCGCCATCGGCGTGAAGGTGGCCAATGCGGCAGTAGCGCTGGGCATGGAGGTATACGGCTACGATCCCTATCTGTCCGTCAATGCAGCCTGGAACCTGAGCCGCAGCGTAAAGCATGTGCTGAATGTGGATGATATTTATGCGGACTGTGATTATATCACGATTCATGTCCCCTTGCTGGATTCCACCAAGGGCATGATCAATGCCGTATCCATTGCAAAGATGAAAGAGGGCGTGGTGATCCTGAACTTTGCAAGGGATCTTCTGGCAAATGAAAAGGATGTGCTGGAGGGACTGCAGAGCGGCAAGATCGCACGGTATGTATCCGACTTCCCCAATCCCACCACTGCAGGCCAGAAGGGCTGTATTGTGATCCCGCACCTGGGAGCAAGCACCGAGGAGTCCGAGGATAACTGTGCCGTGATGGCGGTGGAAGAGCTGATGGACTATCTGGAGAACGGCAATATCCGCAACAGCGTGAACTATCCTGCCTGCGATATGGGTGTCTGCACCAAGGCAGGACGTGTAGCGATTTTCCACAAAAATATTGCTAATATGATTACCCAGTTTACCGCCGCTTTTGGCGTGAATGGCATTAATATCAGCGATATGACCAATAAGTCCAGAGGTGAGGTGGCTTACACCATGATCGACGTGGAGAGTACTCCTACGGAAGAGATCATCGAAGTGCTGGAGAAGATCGAAGGCGTGTTCCGGGTAAGAGTGGTAAAGTAACAGAGGTAAAGTGACAGAGGAATAGAAAAAACGCTATGCGAAAGGTGCTGCCGATTTCATAGCGTTTTTTCTATAGAGGAAATAGAGGATGAGTCGGATGTTCTTGCCAGTCTGCTGACGGTATTTACATTGGTATTGGGCTATAATCTGAAGGTTGCCGTGGGCACCAGTGTATATCCTTTTCCGATGCTCATAATTGTGATATCCTGCCTCATAGGAGCGCTGATTTCTGCAAAAGCGTATTCTATCGAATCAGAATCGGCATACCGTTGCCGTCATTTAAGTCCTGCAGCTCCTCGCTGAGCTTCTGCTGGCTGGCACATGAGGCCTCGGACTGGATGTCCATATACAAGATAAACATGTCCTCCAGGGAAATCTGCCTCTCATCGGCAATTTCCTGCAGGATGGGTTTCAGCTTTTCAATCTGTACCGATACCTGTACCTTTTGGGGATCAATATCGCCCAGCACCTTCTCCGCATAATCATTAATCCGTTTTAATATAGTACGATTTTCGTCAGTCATGAATCATCACTCCTTGTAATTTTTTTATCTATTATAGCACTTTAATGCTTGTGATGTATAGCTATTTTTGATATGATTATTAAGTAAATACAGAAGATATACAAGGAGGAGAAATATGGCAGATATCAGACCATTTCAGGCATACAGGCCGGCGAAGGGGCTGGAAGCGGAGATTGCGGCGCTGCCCTATGATGTGTACAACAGGGAAGAGGCCGCAGCGGAGGTGGAGGCGCATCCGGGATCCTTTCTGGCCATTGATCGGGCGGAGACCCAGTTCGGCCCCCAGGTGGATACCTATGCGGACTGTGTCTATGAGAAAGCCCGTGACATGCTGCAGCAGTGGATCGCCCAGGGACGCTTTGTTCAGGATGACAGACCCTGTTATTACATATACGAGCAGGTCATGGAGGGCCGCAGTCAGAAAGGGATCGTAGCCTGCGCCTCCATTGACGATTATCAGAACCAGATAATCAAAAAGCATGAAAATACCCGGGCGGACAAGGAGCAGGACCGGATCCGGCACGTGGACACCTGCAATGCCCAGACGGGACCGATCTTTTTGGCTTACCGCAGCCAGGCGGCACTGCAGCAGGTGATTGCCCGGGTGACAGAGGGAGCGGCGGCGTATGATTTTACTGCCCGGGACGGCATCATCCACAGAGTCTGGGTGGTGAATGAGGAGCAGCAGATCCGGATGATCAGGGATGCTTTCGCCGGTATGCAGCAGATCTATATTGCGGACGGACACCATCGCTGTGTCTCCGCCGTGAAGGTGGGACTGAAACGCCGGGAGGAGAACTTGTCCCACACCGGGGAGGAGGAGTATAACTTCTTCCTGTCGGTGCTGTTTTCTGCGGATGAACTGAAGATAATGGATTACAACCGGGTGGTGAAGGATCTGAACGGTCGGAGCCCGGAGGCTTTTCTGGCGGAGATCGGAGAACGGTTTGCGGTGGAATGCAGGGGAACGGAAGCATATCGGCCGGAGAAAAAGTACGAATACGGCATGTATCTGGAAGGAAAATGGTACCGCCTGACAGCCAGGGAGGAGATCCGCAGCAGAGATGCGGTGGAGGGGCTGGACGTGTCCATCCTGCAGGAACAGCTGCTGGCGCCGGTGCTGGGCATCGATGATCCCAAGACGGATAAGCGCATTGATTTCGTGGGCGGGATCCGAGGGCTGCAGGAGCTGGAGAGAAGAGCGCAGAGCGATATGAAAGTGGCCTTTGCCCTGTATCCCACTTCCATCTATGAACTTTTTGCCGTGGCGGATGCAGGCAGGCTTATGCCGCCGAAATCCACCTGGTTTGAACCCAAGCTCAGAAGTGGATTGTTTATCCATACCCTGTAGGAGACTTGGGCGGACTTGCTTTTTGCATGCAACAGATGGTAAAATGAAAATATGAGGTTGGAAATCAGAGATTTTCAACTGCGGATTAGTGCAGTATCGCATGTAGACCTGCGTGTTATAGAGAGGAAACATGGAAATTCTGCGTTAATAAGTATGGCACCCGCAGCATGAGGAAAAAATGATAGAGAAAAGCCATACAGAAAAGAGGCGTAAATGGACAATAAGCTGTATAAACTGATGAACTGGCCGGCAATCGAGGAGATCGTCTATTCGGAATGCGACCATCCCCATGATCTGCTAGGTCCCCATAAGGCGGGAAGCCAAACGCTGGTACAGGCGTTTTATCCCGGTGCGGTGGAGATGCGGCTGCTGGTGGAGAACGGCAGGGAATACCCGATGGAAATGGCGGATGAGGAGGGCTTTTTTGCCGTGCTGATCCCGGAGAAGGAGATGGGTGAATATCGCTATGAGGTGATGGATCAGGATCGCAACCGGATCCAGGTACAGGATCCCTACCGGCACAAGCCTCAGATCACGAAGAAGGATACGGAGAAATTTGCAGCGGGCATCCATTATACGATCTATGAAAAGCTGGGGGCCCATCCCTGCGCCCTGGACGGGGAGGAGGGCACTTATTTTGCCGTCTGGGCGCCGAACGCTCTGCGTGTCAGCGTGGTGGGAGATTTTAACGGCTGGGACGGGCGAAGACACCAGATGCGCCGCCTGTGGGACAGCGGGATTTTTGAACTCTTTATCCCTCAGGTGATCGAAGGCAGCTTATACAAATTTGAAATCAAGGCAAAGGGTGGCCTGACCTTTTTGAAGGCGGATCCCTATGGCAATGCCGCCCAGCTGCGGCCGGATAATGCTTCCGTGGTGACTGATATCAATCATTTCCGGTGGGAGGATGAGCAATTCATCAGGGGCAGAGAGAAGTATCAGACCGGCAATGCCCCCGTCAGTGTTTATGAGATGTATCTGGGTTCCTTTCTGGATCCTGCTGAGGGGGAGATCTTTGCCAACTACCGGGAGATCGCTCCCAAGCTGATCGAGTATGTGAAGCGGATGGGATATACCCATGTGGAGCTGATGCCGGTGATGGAGCATCCCTTTGACGGTTCCTGGGGTTATCAGGTCATCGGCTATTATGCGCCCACTGCCCGGTATGGAAGTCCGGAGGACTTCATGTTTTTTGTCAATGAGCTGCACAAGGCGGGCATCGGCGTGATTCTGGACTGGGTACCGGCGCATTTCCCCAGAGATACCCATGGCCTGTCCGGCTTTGACGGCACCTGCCTGTATGAGCATCAGGATCCCCGCCAGGGCTACCATCCCCACTGGGGCACCCTGATTTATAATTACGGAAGGCCCCAGGTATCCAACTACCTGATTGCCAATGCCCTGTTCTGGGTGGAAAAGTTCCATGCAGACGGAATCCGCATGGATGCCGTGGCCAGTATGCTGTATCTGGATTATGGAAAAAATGACGGAGAATGGGTGGCCAATATCTATGGCGGCAACGAGAATCTGGAAGCCATGGAGATGATCAAGCATCTGAATTCCATTATGAAGAAGCGCAATCCCGGCGTGCTGTCCATTGCCGAGGAAAGTACGGCATTCCCGCTGATTACCGGAGCTCTGGACAAAGGGGGACTGGGCTTTGATCTGAAGTGGAATATGGGCTTTATGAACGATTATCTGGGCTATATTAAGATGGATCCGTACTTCCGCAGCCATCACCACGGGGAGCTGACCTTCAGTATGGTCTATGCCTACAGCGAGAAGTTCCAGCTGGTATTTTCCCATGATGAGGTGGTGCACGGCAAGGCCACCATGGCGGGCAAGATGCCCGGCAGCCGGGAGGAAAAGCTGGCCAATCTGCGGCTGACCTACGGCTATATGATGACCCATCCCGGGAAAAAGCTGCTGTTCATGGGACAGGAGCTGGCGGAATTTGACGAGTGGAACGAAGCCAGAAGAGTGCAGTGGGAGCTGCTGGAGGTACCGGAGCATAAAGGTGTGGCAGAGCTGTATAAGGATCTGAATCACCTGTACCGCAGGGAATCCGCTCTGTATGAGCTGGATGACCGGCCGGAGGGCTTTGAATGGCTCAATGCGATTTCCGGAAATGACTGTTATCTGACCTATCTGCGTAAAGGCAGCAAAGAGGGGGATATGCTTCTGGTGGTAGCAAACTTTGCCGGCGTAGCCCAGGAGATCCGCACCGGTGTGCCCTTTGACGGAAAATTCAGGGAAATACTGAATACGGATGATAAGAAGTACGGCGGAAACGGTGTGGTAAATAAAAGAGCTCTTGCAGCAGAGGATATTGCCTGGGATGAAAGGGATGTATCCGTCAGCGTGAAGCTGGCGCCTCTGTCCCTGAGCATTCTGCGTTTTGAACCCTATACCGAGGAGGAATTGAGCAAGGTTATCGAGGAAAGAGTACGCAGAAAAATGGCGCTGATCCGGGAGAAGACGCCTAAGAAGGCGACGGCCAAAAAGAGCGCCGCTGCGGAAAAGAAATCTCCGGTTAAGAAGACGGCGTCGGTAAAAAGGACCTCAGCAGGGAAGTAAGTTAAGGAAGGGTAAGTGAAACGGACGTTTCATATACGGATTTGCGCAGTATCGCAAGCGCAGCTTGCGATATGCATGGAGAGGTAAGTTTGTAAATGATGTTTTTGGTTGAAACAGAGACCACCGAGGAGCTTCTGGAACAGGTAACCCAGATAGATCCCGGGACTATAGAAAAGTTTTTATCCGAACTGCCTGAAAAGGCTTTGCATCTGGGGGTGCGGATCCTTCTGGCTCTTCTGTTTTTTCTGGTGGGAGTACAGATCATCAAGCTGGTGCGCAGGCTTGTGAAGAAGTCCCTGATGCGGGGAAAGGTAGATGTGGGAGTGCAGCAGTTTACAGACTCCTTTGTCAAGGCGGTACTATATATTCTGCTGATTTTCCTGATTGCCGGTTCCTTCGGGGTGGATGCTGCCAGTGTTGTGGCGCTGATCGGTTCTGCCGGTGTGGCCATCGGCCTGGCGGTGCAGGGGAGTCTGTCCAATCTGGCAGGGGGCGTATTGCTCCTGATCCTAAAGCCTTTTCTGGTGGGGGATTACATCATTGACAGTGATGGCAGAGAGGGTACGGTGACAGAGATCCAGATGTTCTATACCAAGCTGCTGACCGCAGATAACCGTACGGTGGTACTGCCCAACGGAAATCTGGCTAACGGCAGTATTGTGAATGTCAGTACGGATAAATACCGCAGATGCGATATTCCAGTGGGAATTTCCTATCAGGCGGATATTCAGACTGCCCGGGAGGCCCTGATGACGCTGCTTGCCCAGGATCCGGCAGTGCTGAAGGATCGGGATATGCGGGTGGTGGTGGATGCGCTGGGGGACAGTGCGGTGCAGCTCATTGTGCGCTGCTGGTTCACTAACGAGGAGTATTGGGACGGGCGCTACCGCCTGACAGAGGGAATTAAAAATGCACTGGATCGGGCAGGGGTACAGATCCCCTATCCCCAGATGGATGTGCATGTGCAAAAATCAGGGGAATCCTGAGGCGTTACAGCAAAATAGGGATGGAGGAGCAGGAATGGCGATTGCGGAAGTAGTAAAATATAATGGGGAGCCGGATTTGCTTGCCTGGAAGTTCCCCAGCGAGGAGCTGGGAACATGGACGCAGCTGATTGTAAATGAGTCCCAGGAAGCGGTTCTGTTTAAGGATGGAAAAGCGCTGGATGTGTTTGGAAGCGGAAGGTATACATTGGAAACGCCGAATATTCCCATCCTGAATAAGATCATCAATCTGCCATTTGGCGGCAGATCTCCCTTTGCGGCGGAGGTCTGGTTCGTCAATAAGATGGTTTCTTTGGATGTCAAGTGGGGCACGCCTTCCCCTATCCAGATGCAGGATCCCCGGTACCAGATCTTTGTGCCTGTCCGTGCCAACGGTATATTTGGTATTCAGGTGGAGGACACCACCAAATTTCTGGTAAAGCTGGTGGGAACCATGCCGGCGTTTGACAGAACCATGCTGGTAAATTATTTCAGGGGGTTATACGTGACGAAGGTCAAGGATTCCCTTTCTGCCTATTTGCTGAAAAAACAGATCAGTATTATGGAAATCAATGCCTATCTTGACGAGCTTTCCGAATATATGAAAGAAAGAATCGAACCGGTCATGGCAGAGTACGGCATTCGGCTGGTAAACTTCTATGTCAATGAAATCAGTGTCCCGGAGGAGGATCCCTCCGTACAGAAATTAAAGGATGCTCTGGCGAAAAAGGCGGAGATGAATATCATCGGATTTGATTATCGGCAGGAGCGATCCTTCAATGCCCTTGAAGGAGCCGCCACCAATCCCGGGTCATCCGGCGCACTGTTTATGGGGGCAGGAATCGGAACAGGCATGGGGCTTGGTATGGGGAACACTGTGGGAGCTGCCTTTGGAGAGATCGGCAGGGAAATCAGAACGGATAGGGCGGAGGAAAGCCAGAAATCCGGACAGGAGCAGCAGATGCTCTGCCCCGGCTGTGGAAGCAGGATACCGGTTAGAGGAAAATTCTGTCCCGAGTGCGGGATCCCGCTGGCAAAGCAATGTCCGAAGTGCGGAGCCGCCATTGAGAGAGGAGCGAAATTCTGTACGGAATGCGGAACTATGCTGAATTCAAAATAAGAGGTTTGAACTGATGGGCGATATTGTAAAAATAGCAGAATTAAAATGTCCCGGCTGCGGCAGCGCCCTGAAAATGCCCGCCGGAAATGCGAAAACCGTTCAATGTGAATATTGCGGTAATGAGTACATTATCGATTCAGGGCAGGAAGCAGACCGGGGAAATGCCGGGGCGAGGCGAATACCGGAATGGGAGGCGCTGCCGCCGGAGATTCCGCCGAGTACTGATTCTTCCAAGGGAACTGTCAGAAGTATATTGGTATGCGTGGTGTGTATGATGCTAATGGGGCTTATCATATACTGGCAGATTCAGGAGAAGATACGGGATAGAGAAGCGGCACAGCAGGATGCCAGACAGGCATCTCTGGAGTCCGCCATGGGAACCTGGAGTACATATGCGGCTGATGCCGATGATCCGGCTGAGGCTGCGCTTTCCGGTATGCTGGAGCGGATGGCTGAGGTTGCCTTTGGAAAAGAGGCAGACAGCGTGACGGAGCAGGAGCTGGCCCGCATTCAGTGGATTGCAGATCGGAGGGATATAGACCATACCTATATCGGTTACAGCTTTGAGAATCCCTTGGAAAACCCGGATGCCGAACTGGAATGGCTTACTCTTCCCTCCGGAACGGAGAGCGGTTATTCGAGCCTGTATTTGTTCAAGGGACTGATAAAGCTGGATACGAAGGAATCTCTGAAGCAGTGCGATCTGCAGGGACTTTCCCTGCAGAGCCTTACCATTCCCTACGGCACATTGGAAGAGACGGCTCAGGCTTTGGATGATCCTTCCACGATATGCCAGCTGGTGATCAGCAGTCAGGTAGAGAGTCTGAAGGGACTGGAACTGTTTACAAATCTGGAGAGTCTTACCATAGATGCGGGCAAGCTGAGTGATGTGGATGAGTTGGCGGCACTGAAACAGCTGAAATCCCTCACTCTGGAGGATGCAGATGAGATAAGTGATTTCTCCGTACTTGTTTCCATGGAGAATCTGGAGGAGCTGTCTATTGAATCGGAAAATCTGAAATCCCTGGATTTTTTAAGGCGAATGCCCCAGCTGAAGGGCTTGAGCATTGCTGACGGAAAGCTGCTGAACCTTGACGGAATAGAAGCGCTGGAGGGCCTGGAAAGGCTCTCGGTAACAGAATGCCGGGACTTGAAAAATATGGACAGCGTGTCCGCTCTTACGGGCCTGCGGGAGCTGAATCTGGAAAAGCCTTATGACTGCGGGGAGCCGTCCCTGGAGGGGCTTACGCAGCTGAAAAGCCTGACGCTGAAAAATTTCAGTTCCTGTGCATTTTTATCCGGTTTGACCGAGCTGGAAGAACTTACCCTGCGCAGCTGCGATCTTCCGGAGAACCTTGACCTGTCGGGGCTCACTCAGCTGAAAAAACTGACCTGCACCACATCCTATCAGGACAGATCCCTGGCCTTTATCGAAGCTGTTTCCTCACTGGAATCCGTGAATCTGAGCGGGATGGTCACCTATGAGGATATTTCGGGCGTGTTTGCGCTGCCTCATATCAGGGAGCTGAAGCTAAGCGGAATCGAATGTGAGATCGATTTTGACCGGATTACGGATAATACTTCTCTGGAAACCCTGGAAATGGCAGGGGTGAAGCTTTATGAGAACGTCAGGGTGACCGGCTCCGGCGGATTCATAAATGTGTACTGGGATGATGTGTTCCTGACGGATCACCTGGACTTTTTCGGACATTTTCCCAATCTCAGAAAGCTGGATGTGTCGGACAATGAGATTCAGGATCTGAGCTTTGCCGAGGGACTTGTAAAGCTGGAGGAAATTGATTTTTCGGATAATTATGTGACGGATATGCATATTCTGTCCTCTTTCCCGGCCCTGCGGCTGGTAAATTGTACAGGAAACCCCATAGGCAACCTGCGGGTACTGGATGATGCGCACGTCCTTATTATAAATGAATAAGCAAAGGAGACGGATAAGTATGAAAGCTTTGTAGAACTTGTAGGGTACAAAAGGGCATAAAATCCCCT
>CAZFYD010000062.1:0-12764 GCA_964523315.1 uncultured Acetatifactor sp. | reverse complement strand
TAATAATATGTCAAACCGCTATTGTATCGCAAAGATTACCGCTGCCGACAGGATAATCTGTATAATCGAAAACCGGAACACCGTCTGGGTATTGGACCAGTTCCAGACCTTCCGCACATGATCGTGCAGGGGCGTCCGCACATGATTTAGGATATGGATCTTCAGAAAACGGATCAGGGATACCTTCAGCAGTCCCAGCCCGCCGTCCAGGATCAGTACCAGCGCCACCGGAATATATAAGAAGGGACAGCCGGTTTTCAGAATGGCAATACTGATAAACAGACCCATGGCCCGGGATCCTGCATCGCCCATCAACAGACGGCTGGGCGTGGCATTATACCACAGATATCCCAGGATACAGACGCAAAAGAGCAGAATTGAGAAAGAGAAATCTCCCGACACCTCCCTGATCCGGTCAATGATGTAAATAGTCATCAGGCTGATGATCGTCAGCGTTCCGGAAAGACCGTCCACGCCGTCGGAGCAGTTGGTCACATTGACCGAGGTCCATACCAGCACCACCGTCAGCAGGGCAAATACCACCGGATGCATGGTAAATTTCACGCCGAACATGGCCAGCTCCACCACGCTGGAATTATAGTGCAGAAATGTGATAGCCACCAGCGCCGCCACACAGAGATCCAGAAATCCCTTTTTATATTCTCCCCAGGGGCTCCTGGAGGCGTCATCCAGAAAGCCGGTCATCATGCAGATCACCACCAGCACCAGATAGATAACTGTTTCTGCGGAATATGGGACAAAGAGCAGCGCCGTCACCACAAAGGCCAGCACAAAAATAATCCCCGCTCCCCTGGGCTTGCCGGCGGAAAGCTTGCCGTCATGGGCAAAATCACGGCCTGCGTCCCTGGGCAGATACCCGCTCAGCCTCGCCGTGGCGATAATGGTCGCCAGAAAGGCAAACAGGATCCCAATAAATGCAGCAAAGGAGGCATCCCCCTCCGATATCAGCGTATGTATCATAATCAGATATCCCCCTCTTATTTTGATACAATATAGTATAGACCATTTTCCCTCATAATAAAAGAGCCAACTTTAAAATGTCGGCCCTCTTACATCGCCTTTTTTCACGTCTGAACCTCTTTATCAGCCTGTCCCTGTCCCTTCTTATGCATGGACTTTCGGGCGTACATCAGATCATCCGCTTTTTTCAGAAAATGATCCAGCGTGTGATTGCGAATACAGTTGCTGTATGCGCCGATGCTGGCATGGATCTCATAGGTCTTGCCGGATACTGCATTGTATTCCCGGATCCCCTGTTTTATGCAGCGTACGATCTCCTCCATGCGCTCCTCCACATCCTTATCCGCAAAAGCAATCAGGAACTCATCCCCGCCGATCCTTGCCGCCAGCTCGCCCTTTAAGCTGCTGTCGATAATTCCGCCCAGGCTGCGCAGGGCCTCGTCTCCCTCTGCATGACCATAGGTATCATTGATCTGCTTCAGGCCGTCCATATCCAGGGAAATGACGGACAGGTTCAGATCCTCCGCCGCTTCGAGCAGCCGGTCTACCTCCTGGTAAAAACCGTTCCGGTTGTACAGACCGGTCAGCAGGTCCTTCATATAGATCTGCATCAGCTGATTCTGATATCGCTGCAGACCCAGCATATACCGGAAATTGGCAAGGAAAGCGGAATAAGCAATGAACCAGAAGCGGTCCATATCCATGGTAATCACGGTGTAACCGATACTTCTGCCCTGCAGATGTACAGTGGTCACCAGCAGAAAGTCATTCTCCTCCAGCTGGGCGTCAAGCTCCGGTATGATCTCACCGAATTCCATGGTATCCCAATAATGGATATCCGCCCTGCCGACATCCCCACCGGTGGGATCCAGATTGTGATACCGCAGCACTTCCATCACCGGGGTATAATCTGCCGTTTTTTCCTGCTTCTCCTGTCCGTTAAAATCAACCATAGGTTCTTCCATGAAGCCCTTGTTGGCACAGAACCAGAAATCCTTATACCGCAGGGGGCCCATAAATCCCGGCACTACCGCCAGAGCATCTGTCAGCTGCTTCATCGTCCCGGTGTTGGCCACCATCTGGTTCACATCATTCTGATATTTCTGCAGCTGGAGCATTTCTGCCTTCAAAGCCAGCATCTCTGTGGTAATGTTCTGATTGTCCAGCTTATCACATCCGCAGGATCGCCCGATGCGCATGGCATTTTGGATGGGCACCCGCTCCTTCAGATACTGCCCGGCGCGTCCTTCTTCCAGGATCCGGAAAATCGTCTGTACCAATCCATCCACATTATAGATCCCCGTAGTCAGCCGGGGACGGTGATACCGCTCCATCTCCAGACCGTCAAAACCGCTGACCGCAATATCCTCCGGTACACGATAACCTCTTTTCTTCAGATAGGCGCATACCTCCAGCGCCATGGAATCGTTGCCGCAGATAATGGCCTCCGGCATTTCCAGCCCCTCCGCAAAATCCTGAAACATCTGATCCATGGCCCGGCGACAGGGTTCCTCCCAGAAATATCCATAGTAGATCCGGCACTGCTCCCGGGGCACTCCCACTGCCTGCATGACATCCAGATATACATTTTCCCGCTCCACGGTATAGCTGTTTCCCGGCATACCGCTCATGAAAAACACCCGTCTGTAACCGTGGAACTGCACCATATGCTCCACGATCTGCTTAAAACACCTCCGGTAATCCATCACAAGATTGATGCATCCCTCGAAGCTTTTATCCACCGTAAACACCGGCACCCCCGCCGCCTGAGCCTTTCTGACCAGCTTCAACGGCTCCTCATCCTGCTTAAAGGACTCCGACATCAGCACAATGGCGTCAAATCGCTCCACACTCACTGCGGAAAAGATTTTCTGTTCCCCCACATCATTCATATCATTGAAGTAAAAATCCGTCAGCGTGGAAAAGAACACGACCCTGCAATGATGCCGCCGCCCCTCCTCCGCCATCCTTTTCATGATCTGCAGCGGCTCATCTTTAAAGAAATTGGCAATAACAAAAGCAATTACCTTATATGCTTTACCCTTGGAATACTTCCTGCTCATATTGCGCTCCAATCTGTCACCATTAAAAACCATAGCATGTCTTTTTAAAGTATAACAGACTTTCTCCAAGATGAAAATAGAAGAAACTTCTATTTTTTTACTGCTTTTTTGTTCAAATTTCTAGTACATAAGTACCAGACCGTCTGGCTGCTGCCCTACTCAGAGAATGCGGAAAACTGCAGAGCCTCCAGATCGTAATTGCTGCCCGGCAGGAAGATCAATTCCAATGTTCCTCTGCCTGTCAGCGGCTCTATGGCAAAGGTCTGGGGCGCATAGTTTTCCGTACCCGGCACCTCCAGAACCCTGGCTGCCATGTCCCCGTCAGAATGAGTAAAATGGATATGAATTGTATTGCCGGGAAGAGGGGAACGTCCCCACAGCGTTACCCGGCCGGCGCCTTTTTCTCCGAAATCCATATTCTCATAGATAATCGTCACATTATTGCCGATACCGGTGATCGCCTGCTCCTCCACCCGGAAGCTGTCCCCGTATACCCGGCTGCATTCCGCACCGCTGAGCCTGCCGTAGGCTTTTTCAAAATAGGTAAAGGAAAAGCCCTTGATATGCACCTTGCGGCTCTGCAGCCGGAAGGCAATGGTGGTCAGTCCCTTTAACCGGCAGGGCAGCTTCCAGGTCTCCTCCTGGTACACGTTCCACTGGGACGGCTTCTGATAGGGGGCGCTCAGCAGCAGCCTGCTGCCCTCCGCCTCCGGTACGCCCTGCCATATCTCGATCTCATGAAGGTCGCTGCTGAGGGCAAATACCGATACGGTGATCTCATCCGAGCCATACTCCCCGAAATCCAGATTCCGATAAATCACGCCGCTGACGCCGTCCCGGGCAGTGGCGATCCCCTTCTCGTTGCCGTTGGTGATCTCTCCGACCGTCTCACTGAACAGCCCGGCGGAGATAAATTCATAGGGATTTAAAAAGGCCTGTCCCAACCCCACCGCTGCAAACTCCAGCTGAGAAATGATCTTCGCCGGGTTTCTGCCTGACTGGCAGCGCACGTAAAATGCCCCGTCTCCCATGGCCGTTACCCGGGCATGACAGTCGTTAAGTACCTCTACTTTAGCAAAACTGATGGGAATGCCGTTCTGATTTACGGCTTTCCAGATCAAGGTCCGGTCCGATGCCTCTGCCGGGCAGATCCTGGCCTCTATCGTGACAGTGGGCCTGTCAGGGTTCATGATATTGCCCTCCGGGGTCAGCAGCTCTACCTTGCGAACCGGAATGGAGCTGAGCCTGCTGCATTCCGCAGCCTCATTCCGGCCGCTCACATCCTCACCGGCACAGATTCCCGCCCGAATGCATGCGGGTTTCACCGGGATCTCCAGGGACGCCGGTTCCAGCCCCTGACCGGTCACAGTGATCTTGATACTGCCTGCGGCCGGGGCAGCGGACTGCCCTGCGGGAACCGTCTTAGAGGCAATCACCGCCAAAAGCTTACCGTTAAACAGCTTCCTTACATGCCCCTTATAAGCATCATAATCAGTGCTGTCTCCATTATCCATGCCCAGCAGCCGCCCCTCTCCCTCCAGGGACAGATTCACATAATTCATCGCATTTTCCACCGGATAACCATTCTCATCCGCCACACTGACGGTAACAAAGCACAGATCCTCCCCGTCCCCGGAAAGCTGCTTTTTATCCGCCGTCAGGATCAGGGACTTGCCCTCGCCGAAGGAGTGTCTGGACTCTCTGACAATCTCCCGTCCGTTTTCATCATAAGCCACCGCCGTGATCTCCCCCGGCTCATAGGGCACCTGCCAGTCTCCCTGAAGCTGTCTGCCCCGCATATGGTCAATATACTGCCTGCCCTGGGAGCGCCCGTTCACATAGAGCTCCACGCTCTCCCCGTTGGTGCAGGCCCGCACATCGATCAGCTGTCCCGGATTCCAGTCCCAGTAGGGATAGAGATGCACCATGGGATGCTCCGCCGCCGAGGTCCACTCCGCCTGGAACAGATAATAGGCGTCCTTGGGGAAACCGGCTGTATCGATATAGCCAAAATAGGAGTTCTTGGTATGATAGGGCGTGGGCTCCCCGATATAATCGAAGCCCGTCCATAAGAACTGGCCAAAGGTAAAATCCGCGTCCCGGTCATCGGCAATACAGTCCTCCACGCTGCGTGCTCCCCAGCTGGTGCTGGAATTGCCCAGAGCCGAGCACTGTTCATCCTCATCCGCCAGCACAGACTGCTTTAACGGGAAACGGTATACTCCCCGGCTCTGCACCACCGAAGCAGTCTCACTGCCGTAGATGATCCAGTCTGGGTGCTCCCGATGGTGCCGCGCATAGTATTTTTCCCCGTAATTATATCCGGCCACCTTCACGATATCCGCACAATTCTGAGCGCCCTCCCAAGGCATAAAGTTGGAGCCGATGGTGATCCGCGCATTCTCCTTGGGATCATAAGACCGGACATAGCCGATCAGTCTGCGGGTGATTTCCTCCCCATGGGCGTCCGCATGGGTATCATAGATTTCATTGCCAATGGACCATAAAAAGAGGCTGGGATGGTTTCTGTCCCTGCGGATCCAGGAGCGCACGTCCCGCTCCGCCCACTCCTTGAAGAATCTGGCGTAATCATAGGGCGTCTTGCTCCGCTCCCACATATCAAAGGCCTCGGAGAGCACTAAAAGCCCCATCTCGTCCGCCAGCTCCATCACCTCCTGAGCCGGCATATTATGGCTGGTTCGCAAGGCATTGATACCCATCTCTTTCAAAATACGAAATTTCCGGCGCATAGCCTCCTTGTGGAAAGCAGCGCCCAGACATCCCAGATCGTGGTGCTCGCAGACGCCGTGCACCTTCACATACCTACCATTTAAATAAAAGCCCTTATCCGCAGTAAATTCCATGCGGCGCAGACCAATGGTGATCTGCTGGGAATCCATCACTTCTCTGGCACATGCATCGTCCGCTTGTATCTCATCGCCCTGCGCCGTCGTCTTCTCCACCATTCCTGCATCGGCAATGTCAATCAGTTCCACATGCAGCTGATAGCATACGGGACTGTCCAGATTCCATTCTTCCAGACCGCTAAGCACCGTCTTGAGAGCAAAGCAGGTCTGTCCATCCCCTCGGGTAAACAGATCTCCCATTCCCAGCTTCTGCACCAGCCGTCCCTCTCTCCACAGACTGTACTGACATCGGATACTCTCACTGATGGCTCCGGCACACTCCGTCTCCGCCTCCAGCAAATAGTCTCCTGACTCCTGCTGCCAGACTGTATGCACGTAGGTGCCGTCCAGCGGCAGATATACCGCCGGGCACACTTTCAGCCAGACATTCCGATAGATCCCTGCGCCGGAATACCAGCGGCTGTTCGGACTCTGGTGGCGCACCTGCATCAGCAGTTCGTTTTCACCCGGCCTCAGGTACTCCGTGATATCATAATCAAAGGTGGAATAACCGTATTTCCAATCCCCCGCCTTCTCGCCGTTGACATAAAAGGTACTGTCCATATAGACGCCGTCAAAGCGCAGAATCACCCGGTATCCGGGAGTAATGCGCAGCATGTTTCCATCTGTTTGCGCAGCGGAGCAGACACGAAGACACTTCCTGTACCAGCCGGTGCTGTTCTCATACAGATTGCGGGTATTGTAGATCAGCCAGTCGTGGGGCAGATCCACCGGTTCAAACTCCGTCTCCCGGCCCCGTATCCGCAAAAGCTCCGTGCCAAGCTCCGTCTTCAGAAAGCTCCAGTTATCATTAAATAACCTCATATGCTCCATCTCTGTTTTCCTCTCTTTCCCTGCAACCCTTGTCCGAACTCTTTTTCTATCGGTTTCGCCGTTTTCGTTCCGCTCGGCACTGATCCACCCGTTTTCGCAAAGGGCTGCCGCCTGATTTCTCAAACGGCAGCCCTGTTTTCACTGCTTCTCTTCCTGCTATATATTCATTTACCTGTCAGGCAAGCTTTATCGTAAAGGTAATGCACTCCCGGCCGGTCAATGTCCTAGTGCGGGCATCGGGCTGGCCCAGCCCCACGCTGACGGTAAATGTCTTGCCCTCCACCAGCCTTTCGCCATCCTCATTCACTACGGTAAAGGCTTCTGCGCTGACCGGTACAGTGACCGAAGCTTCGCTCTCCGCTTCCACCCGGGTTCGGGCAAAGCCGCACAGCTTCGCTGCAGGCGTGGCGTCCTGCGCTTCCTTGGCCTTGATATAAACCTGCACCACCTCGCCGGTGCCCATCTGCCCCTGGTTGGTCAGCTTTACATGCAGCTTGAACGCATCCGGGCTGTCCAGAGTAATCTCTGTGCCGTCGGTCACCGGGCTGCCGGAACAGCTCACTGCCGTTACTGCCACGTCCCCGTAGGTCAGGCCATAGCCAAAGGGATACAACGGCTCGGAATTCAGATAACGATAGGTCCTGCCCTTCATGGAATAATCCTCGAATGCAGGCAGATCTTTCGTATCCTTGTAGAAGGTCACCGGCAGCTTGCCGGAGGGAGACAATTCTCCGAACAGCAGCTGCGCCACTACTCTGCCGCCCCTTGCTCCGGGGTACCACAGCTGCATGACTGCGTTCGCTCTCTCCTGTTCCACTCGCAGATCCATGGCGCTGCCGGTCATATTTAATACAATCGTAGGCTTGCCCACCTGCAGCACCGCTTCTGCCAGCTCCCGCTGAGACTCGGGAAGCAGCAGATCCGTCTTGTCACCGGAAGCATAGCTGTTGCCGGTATCGCCCTCTTCTCCCTCCAGGGTCTCATCCAATCCTACGCACAGGATTACCACATCGCTGTTTTCCGCCACACTGACCGCTTCCTTCAGCCGATCCTGCCGCAAGCCCAGACCCTCCACACGATCCCGGAACAGATGGCAGCCTTCCGAATAATAGACTCTCACCGCATCGCCCACAGCATCCTGGATGCCTTCCAGCACCGTGATATACCGGGAGGAGGTGCCGTGATAATTGCCGATCAGCGCCGCACGGCTGTTGGCATTGGGGCCGATCACGCCGATGGTCTTGAGCTGCTCCTTCTGCAGGGGCAGAACGCCGTTATTTTTCAGCAGGACAATCCCCTCTGCGGCAGCACGGTCAGCCAGTGCCAGATGTTCCTTACATTCGATCCGATCATAACCAATCTGGTCATATTCGGTCTCATCAAACAATCCCAGCAGGAACCGGGTCGTAAACAGCCGCTCTGCCGCCAGCGTGATCTCTTCCTCAGTCACCAGACCGTCCTGATAAGCCTTCATCATATGTAAATAGGTATTGCCGCAGTTCACATCGCAGCCTGCCTTCAGCGCCATGGCCGCAGACTCCTCTGCCGTATCTGTTACCATATGATTCTCGTGGAAATCCCTGATGGCCCAGCAGTCGGAAACATAATGGCCCTCAAAGCCCCACTCTCCCCGCAGAATATCCTGCATCAGAGTCTTACTGCCGCAGCAGGGCTCTCCATTGGTACGGTTATAGGCGCCCATAACCGCTTCTACACCGGCTTCCTTTACCAGCTTTTCGAAAGCCGGTAAATAGGTCTCCCGCAGATCCTTTTTCGAGGCCACTGCATTGAATTTATGCCGCACTGCCTCGGGACCGGAATGCACGGCAAAATGCTTTGCACATGCAGCAGCCTGCATTACCTCTCCATCCCCCTGCAGTCCCTCTACGAAAGCCTTGCCCAGTTCTCCTGTCAGATAGGGATCCTCGCCATAGGTCTCATGGCCTCTGCCCCACCTGGGGTCACGGAAAATATTCACATTGGGTGACCAGAAGGTCAGTCCCTTATAGATATCTCTGTCTTCATGTGCACTGTACGCATTGTATTTTGCCCGACCTTCCACGCCGACTACCTGACCCACCTGACCCATCAGCTCCGTGTCAAAGGCGGCTGCCATACCGATTGCCTGCGGAAAGCTGGTTGCCACGCCTGCACGGGCTACGCCATGAAGGCCTTCATTCCACCAGTTATAAGCGGGAATGTTCAGGCGGGGAATGGCAGGTGCATCATATCTCAGCTGTGATGCCTTTTCCTCCAGGGTCATCTGGCTCACCAGTTCCTGTGCTCTCTTTTTTGCGCTTGCTCTGTCTCTCACGATAACTCCCTCCGTCTTTCTGCTCTGTTATCCTATATTTTCTGTACTTCTGCACTCTCTAAGCCGGCAGCGTCAGAGATGTGTAAAGGCGTAACATCGCATTTTATAGTAATATTATAGCGGAGAACGCTGTCTTTTTCTCGTCAGTTTATGCTATCTTCTTGTCATTTATTGCTGATCATTGCCTCCGTCAGGCAGCCCCGGATCATATAACCTCCCCAAATTGCGGTTGGTCCGCACCGAATTACCGGGACAATTCCCTGTAAATTGCGTCCAAATCACCGCTTACCCCCGCCGAGTCTATGACATCGTAGATTCTTCTGATCTGGTCTGTATCACTTTCCAGCTGGTCTGCCGCATCCTCCGGGCTGATTCCCTTTTCCTTCTTTTTGCAGACCTGCCTGATCAGCTGCTTATATTCGCCTTCCTGCAGCCCTTCTTCCCGGCCTTCTTCCCGGCCTTCTTCCCGGCCTTCTTCCCGGCCTTCTTCCCGGCCTTCTTCTCTGGCAATCCTTTTATCAATATTCAGATCCATCTCATATGCTCGCCAGTTCATATACTCAACCTCCCATTCTTTATGGGTTCTTGCCTTCTCTACCGCCTGCTCCAGTTCCATCGTAAATCCGTCCACTGCCTGATTGTCCTTTATGTAATCCAGGAAATGCGCCACATCCTCTGTCAAACCCTCTCTGTCTCCGCAGGGATTCACAAATATCTTTCTGGTGCCGTCTCCCAGCAGCAGCTCCGGCATCGCCTCACACCTGTTTTCAAACACATAAAACGGCAGCTTCTTTCCAAAATAATCGAATGCACAGATAAACACGATTACCGATTCCGGCAACTCATCATAATCATCCCCCTTTTCAATCAGGTTAAGATCAATGACACCCTGGTAATATCTCAAACGTCTCGGAAAATTCTTCTTTTCAGAGGTCTGCATTTCCAGATCATATACCGTCCCCTCATCATCATCCAGATAAACATCTAAGCGTATGCTCTTTGCCTCCGGGGTAATATCCATAACCTTCTCAGCAGTCTTAATATCTACTTTTTTGATCGGTTTTCCCAGAATCAATTCCAACATATGCCGACATAACTCGGGATTGTGGGTAATTACCTTACAGAACATAAAATTGTCGGTAAACGCCAGTTTTTTGTACTCTTTCGCCATAATTTCTCCTCCTGCTTTTGGCTGAGCAGAAATGAAAGAGCTATGCGCTTTTATACAACGTATCAAAGCCATCTCTCTCAATCCCTGCTCTGTAGTTAATAATGGAATGTTAAAAGCATGAATTTTCGTAAATAATCTTTGAAATGTCCTTGATATGTAGTGAAACGTGCAGTCCCTGATGACCACGTCCAATATGAAAAAAATGCTATGATTGTATTGTGCCATATACTGTGCGCTATGTCAAGAGATATCATGAAAATTGAAAAACAAAAGAAGCTGTTACCGCAATCGATACAAGCGGAAAATTTCTTCAATTCATGCGGATTACAGTATAATTTAGAGTCTTTCTCTGATTAAGAATCTACTCTTTTCCCCGGATTTCGCACCATAACCTTAATATAATCCTCTGTTTTATCCCGCATAACAGTAAGACCATGCTCCAGATCCTCCAAGCAAAGCCGATGTGAGATCAGGGCTGCCGGAGAAATCTTCTTTTCTGCCAGCCTGTCTAAGACATAATGCCAGTCATCCGTCTCCTCTCCCATATAAGAGGAGTTCCATGTACCGCAGATCGTCAGTTGGTTTCTCAGGATTTTCCAATATACATCTTTTTCCAGATGCATATCCGAGCCGGGATTTCCCACCATACAGATTCTTCCCGCGATTGCGGCAAGGTCAATTACCTGGGATACCGTATCATTTTTTCCCACACATTCAAAAAGGGCATCGGCGCCCCTGCCATCTGTATGAGACAAAAGCCATTGTTTTACATCCCGGGATGTGCTGTCACAATAACATTCCTCCGGCACTCCCAGCGCAGCCGCCTGCTTTTTCTGTGCCGCCTTATTCCCTATTGCCAGAATGTTTCTGATCCCTTTCTCGCGCAGGAACATGATAATCAGGAGACCAATCGTGCCCAGTCCCCAAACCGCTGCCGTGTCACTGCTGTCCATCCCCATCCGCCGTATGGCATGTACTGCAACCGACATGGGTTCAAGCATTGCCGCCTCCTCAAAGGAAACATGATCCGGAAGCTCCATCAGATTCCAGACGGGAGCCGAAACATATTGCGCAAATCCGCCATCGCACCGGGATCCCAGGTAACTGTAATTCCTGCACATCTCGAACCGCCCGGACCGGCATGCATCGCAGTCCCGGCAGGGAAGCAGCGGAAATACACCCACCCGTTTTCCCAGCCACAATTCTTCCGCCTTTTCTCCCAATTTTACCACTTTCCCGGCAAACTCATGTCCCGGAATCAGCGGCATCCTGTGCGTGCCCGTGCGATATATCCTCGGAATATCGGAGCCGCAGATCCCTACTGCCTTTACTTCCACCAGTACCTCCTGCCCGGTCGGCTTCGGCTCGCTTACCTCTTCGTATCGAATATCGCCAATATCATGTAATACCCATGCTTTCATCTTTGTCTATTCTCCTCGCTTATCCCGGTCTTTCCGGCCCCGGTTACCAGCTTATTCAACCCTCCATACTGCTCTTAAATCGTTCCAGATCATCCTGCGTAGTAACCTTAAAATTCCTCTCGTCCCCCGGTATCATAATGATATCCATCCCCGCCATAACAGCCGGCTCTGTGGATCCCATAATTTGCCCGATCTTATCAGGCAGCAGAACTCTGTTAGCCTCCATATATTTTGTAAAACAGAACAGCTCCGGGGCCTGTCCTGCGAAAACACGGTTTCGATCCACAAGCTCAAACACCTTTCTTCCATCCTCACTCACATATATGGTATCCTTCATCGGCAGCACCGGCATGACGCCTTCGTGACCTTTTATCGCTTCCATACACCGAGATATCATTTCGGACGAAAGATTAGGCCGCGCAGCATCATGAATCAACACCGTGTCTGCCAGAAGCTCTGAATCCTGCGCAATATCTGTCAGCGCACTCCATATGGAAGACTGACGTTCCTGCCCCGGCAGAGAAAAACCATGTATTTTCCCGATATCCAAACCATTGTTCTCCGCATCCGCCAGAATATCGGCCTCCCACTCAGGTGCAGCTACAATCTGCAGCGCATCTATATCCGGATGCCCTGTCAAGGTTTCCAGACAGTAGGTAATCAGCAGCTTTCCGCCAATCCGAATATATTGTTTAGGAGTCTCTGCCCCCAGACGGGATCCCGTCCCCCCTGACAGTATAATCGCTATATTCATTTTGTATCACCCCAGTATCCTTTTCCGGAATCTATTCTTTCATTAATGTATAATTCCTACTACTATATACTAAATTCAGTATACACAACTGAGCCAAAATTACAATCCCTGATTTTTGAAAATAGATTTGCCATTCCCGATCATATATGCTATAATCTCTTCATAAGCAGCTATTTCAAGATGGATTCCTATTTATCTCATTCTATTTTCTCTTTAGATTCCTGCTTATATTTCAAACATTCAATAGGCAGGAGCTGAAAGAAAGGCGGGACTTTGACAGTTAAATAAAGAGATACTGACCGCAAACCGCATGGTTGCGG
>CAZFYD010000061.1:0-12970 GCA_964523315.1 uncultured Acetatifactor sp. | reverse complement strand
TTCCAAAAGAATCTGAACGGATAGTTGAGAAGCCAGTGAAATCGAGCGAGTAACCTCCCGTTTATGTATTCGGCTCTGGTAGGAGCCTGTAAGTACAGCATAGGGAAGATGGATATGAAAATCAATGTACTTTGCGGAGAGGAATTCACAAAACCAGTAACCCCGGACAATCAGGGCGGAATAGATTATAGAGGAGGTGATTATATGGCAGAGGTGGCCAGGTATCAATTCGGAGAGACGACCGTAATCGTATACGATGACGCATATGTCGGAAAAACGAAAGAGGAAATAGACGAAGTGATCCGGCAGGCGACTGCTGTTGCAGAGAGGCACACCCGCATACCAGATTTGGCTGAGTTGATGAAAGAATGATTGATACGTGGCGGGATGATCCGCCATGGTTGGACAAGTTTTGATGGCAAAAAGGAAGGATGGTGAGGAGAAATGAGAAAAGGTTACATTTGGCTGGTCTGCATCTTGTTCTGGGGCATTGTTATCGGCCTGATCTGCTGCGGAGCCAAACAGGTAGAGGAACCGGCACAGGCGAAGGAAACCGTCAGGCTGATCGGTGTGGAGCTGCTGGCAGCGGACAAGCCTCAGCAGATCGGTGTCCAGCACATGGCCGGAATCGATACAGATCTGATCTGGAGTCTGCCGGATGTGGACGAGCCGGAGCTGGTGAGTTTGGGAGAGTTTACAATCACAGCGTATTGCGCCTGCGAGCGCTGCTGCGGCAAGAGCCCGGATGATCCGCTGTATGGCATCACGGCCACCGGTACAGTGGCGACAGAGGGGCGGACCATTGCGGCGGATCCCAGCGTACTGCCGTATGGCACAGTGGTGTACATAGACGGACAGGCCTACACGGTAGAGGATTGCGGCGGCGGGATCAAAGGGCAGCGGCTGGACATTTATTTTGACAGCCATGAGGCAGCGCTGGAGTGGGGCGTGCAGGAAAGGGAGGTGTGGGTGGACGGATGAAGGCAAAAGGTAGTTTGAACAGCAGGGACATTGAGGAAATCATTTACCTGATCCAGGACCGAGTCACCGAGCTCCAGCGCAGGGTTCGGGCAGGCCAGCATGATCTCGAGATGGCAGAAAAATTTGATTTTACTGACAAAAAACTTCATGAGGACTGGCTGATCCGGGACAAGAAGAAACTGGTAAGAACAAAAATATTGCTCAAAAAGGCAACGATACTGTTAGCCCAAATACAGCTGCAGGAGTATGAGCAAGAAAAAGCAATGGAGGTGAGAGAACAATGAAAAAGGAAACTTTTACGGTTGGCGAAGAACCGGTTGAGATCGTCCCTGGCATCTGGCTGTCCTATGCGGACGGTAAGCTGCATGTGGAAAAGAAAGAGCGCCGGTAGGGCTGGTGGAACCCCAAATCCGGCGCAGTAGAAAACCTACAGCTTTATTTTAACCGACTGAGGAGGAAATTACAAGATGGCAGATGCAAAATACAGCATACTGAAAACGCTGGTCGTGTTTCCAAAGGAAGGAAAATACCACAAGGAGCTGAACTTAGTGGAATGGAACGGCCGCAAAGCAAAGTACGACCTGCGGGGCTGGAACGACGACCGGTCCGAGATGACGAGAGGCGTCACGCTCACGAAAGAGGAGCTGGCTATATTAAAAGAAGGATTAGGAGGGATCGACCTATGATCACAGTAGAGTTTAAGGATTTCGATGAGATGATGGCATTTGCAAGGCAGTTGACAGGAGCGGCCTTTGCAAAGGAACCGGCGCAGCAGACGGTACCTGCGCAGGTCTATACGCCGGGTGTGGCTGCTCCGGCCGACAGTCCTGCCGCGCCAAATCGGCAGCCGGCGCCGGCAGTCCCTACGGCACCGGCTGCACAGGTGCCTACAACGGCAGCATCGTATACCCTGGATGATCTGGCCCGGGCTGGCATGACGCTGATGGACGCAGGCCGTCAGGCAGATCTTCTGGGGCTGCTGCAGGAGTTTGGCGTGGAGGCATTGCCCGCCCTGCCGCCAACGCAGTTTGGGGCATTTGCCACGAGACTGCGGGAAATGGGAGCGCAGATCTGATGAGGCATAACGAGAGAACACACGCACTGCTGAGCGCTTCCGGGGCACACCGTTGGCTGGCCTGTCCTCCCAGTGCCCTCCTGGAGGAGAAGTTCCCGGACACATCGTCCGATGCTGCAGCGGAGGGAACGCTGGCCCATGAGCTGGCGGAGCTTAAGGCCGGGCAATGCTTCCTGCCGGTTAAGCTGACGAAGGCAAGGTACGCAAACAAGCTCGAAGAATTGATGATGAATGAGCACTGGAACGCGGAGATGATGGGGTATACCGATGAGTATATTGATTACCTAAAGGCGGCTGCCATGCGATTTGCGTTCAAGCCCAGCGTCGCCATTGAGAGGAGATTGGACCTTAGTGCCTATATCCCGGGAGGCTTCGGAACAACAGACTGTATTCTGATCGGCGGCGATACCCTTCATGTGATCGATTTTAAATATGGGAAAGGCGTTCCGGTAGACGCAAAGGAAAATCCCCAGATGATGCTGTACGCCCTGGGCGCTTATGAGGCTTACCGATGCTTGTACTCCATCAAAAGGGTGCTCCTGTCCATTGTCCAGCCCAGGATCCCCGACGGTACTTCGGAATGGGAACTCTCCATTGAAAGGCTTCTGGAGTTTGGAGCATACGCTTCGGGGCGCGCAGCTCTGGCCATAAAGGGGGAGGGGGAATTTTCTCCCAGTAAGGAGACCTGCCGGTTCTGCCGGGCAAAAACACAATGCCGTGCGCGTGCCGAGGAGAATGTCCGGCTTGCTTTTGGAGTCGGGAAGAAGCCGCCCTTAATCACCAGAGAGGAAGCTGGAAGATACCTGGAGCAGGGGACAGACATCGCCAGCTGGCTGACGGATTTGAAAGATTGGGCACTGGCGGAATGTCTGGCCGGGCGGGAGGTTCCCGGTTGGAAAGCGGTAGAAGGCCGGAGCGTACGGAAATGGACAGACGCAGAACTGGCCTTTCAACGGCTGAAGGAAAATGGGATTCGGGAAGAAATCCTATATGTCCGCAATCCCCTGACGTTGGCACAGGTGGAGGCGACGATCGGGAAGAAGGATTTTGCTGCGTATGTCGGGGATCTGGTGAAGAAGGCTCCGGGAAGCCCTGCACTGGTACCGGCATCAGACAAGCGGCAGGCAATAACCAACAGAGTGACAGCGGACGAAGCGTTCGCAAAGAATAGGGAGGAAAAGAAAGATGAATGATCTGACCAATGTAACAACCGGAGAAGTGAGGATGTCTTACGTGCATCTGTTTAAACCTTATGCGTTCACACCCGGGCAGGAAGAAAAGTTCAGCGTGACGGTACTGCTGCCCAAAAAAGATACGGACACTATGGCGAGGATCCAGGCCGCGATTGAAGCCGCCAAACAGAGGGGGATATCCGAAAAGTGGAATGGCGTGTGCCCGCCGGTGCTTTCGGTCCCTGTGTATGACGGCGACGGGGTCCGGCCGTCCGACGGGATGGCCTTTGGCAAGGAGTGCAAAGGGAATTGGGTGTTCACCGCCAGCTCTAAAGCGGACTATCCGCCGGAGGTGGTGGATGGGCAGGGGAACCCGATCATCAACCAGTCGGAGGTCTACAGCGGCATGTACGGTCGGGTGAATGTGACCTTTTTCCCCTATGCATTCGGCGGCAAGAAGGGGATCGGCTGCGGCCTGGGACCTGTGCAAAAGCTGCGCGACGGGGAGCCTCTGGGAGGATCGGCGCCTACAGCAGCGCAGGCATTCGGAGCACCACAGCCGGCTGTATCGGGAGCGGCGCAGACCCAGGGGTATGGCGGACAGGCCTATGCGGCGGCATGGGCGCCGCAGGCGGCCGCAGCACCCCAGAGCCGAGTAAATCCGATCACCGGTCAGCCGTATTGATCCGGGGGGCCCTGTGCCCCTCTCACACGCTATAGTCAGGAGGACATATGGATAAACATCATTTGAGCGTTGACATAGAGACACGCAGCAGTGTGGATATCACAAAGGCGGGGGCCTATAAATATGCGCAGTCGGATGACTTCCAGATCCTCCTGTTTGCCTACCAGTACGATGATCTCCCGGTAGAGGTGATTGATCTGGCAAACGGGGAAGAAATCCCGTCATGGCTGAGGAGTGACCTTCGGTCCCCTCAGGTGGTTAAGCACGCCTACAACGCGGCGTTTGAATGGTACTGCCTGAACCAGGCGGGATATGAAACGCCGTTGGAGCAGTGGCGCTGCACCATGGCCCACGGGCTCTACTGCGGTTATCCCGCAGGGCTGGACGCCGCGGGGAAGGCAATGGGGCTGCCGCAGGACAGGCAGAAGCTGACGGCGGGGAAAGCCCTGATCCGGTACTTCTGTAATCCCTGCAAGCCGACGCGGGGCAACGGTAACAGGACCTGGAACCTGCCTCATCATGACCCGGACCGGTGGGCCCTTTTCAAGGAATACAACCGGCAGGATGTGGTGGCGGAGCGGGAGATCCTGGAGCGCCTGAATCCGTTTCCCATGCCGGAGGAGGAAGAATGCCTGTGGCAGATGGATGTCCGGATGAATGCGTATGGTGTCCGGGTAGACACGGAGCTTATCAGAGGAGCCCTGCATGTTGATGGCGTCAGCAGGGGGCATTTAATAGAGGAGGCTGTAAAGATCACCGGTGTGGATAACCCGAACAGCACGGTGCAGCTTTTGGAGTGGCTGGAGGCAAACGGGGTCGAAGCGGACAACCTGAGGAAGGCTACGGTATCGGAGCTTCTGGAAGAATGTAAACCGGCGGACGTGCGGAGGATGCTGGAGATCCGCCAACAGTTGGGAAAGACCTCCATAAAAAAGTATACGGCCATGGATACCGCCAGCTGCGCGGACGAGCGCGTGAGAGGACTGACTCAGTATTATGGGGCGAACCGGACCGGGCGGTGGGCCGGGCGCCTGGTGCAGATGCAGAACCTGCCGAGGAATTATCTGAAAACGCTGGACTGCGCCAGGAAGCTTACAAAGGCCGGGAACTATGACGGTCTGAAGATGCTATATGGGAACGTGCCGGATACGCTGTCCCAGCTGATCCGGACAGCGTTCATTCCTTCGGAAGGGCGTAAATTTGTGGTGGCAGACTTTTCTGCCATTGAGGCGCGGGTGATTGCCTGGCTGGCCGGTGAACAGTGGGTGAACGAGGTGTTTGCGACTCACGGGAAGATCTACGAAGCTACAGCAGCGCAGATGTTCGGCGTGCCGGTAGATCGGATTGTGAAAGGAAACCCGGAGTATAGCCTGCGGCAGAAAGGCAAGGTGGCTACGCTGGCACTGGGATACCAGGGCGGATCTGCCGCCCTGATTGCTATGGGTGCTTTGCAGATGGGTCTTACAGAGGAGGAGCTGCCGGACATCGTCCAGAGATGGCGGCAGGCGAACCCCAGGATCCGGGATCTGTGGTATGCGGTGGAGGCTGCGGTCCTCATGGTGATGAAGACAGCGCAGTCCCAGGCAGTCAGAGGCCTGATCCTGTCCCTGGAGGGAGACACGGTCTACGGCCAGACCTTTTTAACGATACGGCTGCCCAGCGGTCGGAAGCTGTTCTATCCGAAGCCGTTTTTAAAAGAAAACGCTTTTGGCAAGATGGCGCTCCACTATTATGGTGTCGGCGCCAATAAGAAGTGGGGGATGGAATCCACCTATGGCGGCAAGCTGGTGGAGAATATCGTTCAGGCTATCGCCAGGGACTGTCTGGCAGAGACCCTGCGCCGGATTGAGGCGAAGGGGCTGCAGGTGGTATTCCACGTCCACGATGAGGTCATCATCGACGCGCCGCAGGAGATCACCGCAGAGGAAATCTGCGGCCTGATGGCGGAGCCGATTCCCTGGGCACCGGGACTGATCCTGAAAGGCGCCGGCTTTGAAAGCAGCTACTATATGAAAGACTAAAAAACTAAGAGGAAGAATGATGCAGAACAACCGTATGCTACAGATCAGTATGGCCGGGAGCCGCAAGGCGACACACTGGCCAAGGATCCAGATCCTCTGGTCCGAGTTCGTGGATCGGCTGAGAACGCCGGTGCGCAGCGCGGAGACACTGGATGAATATATGAGATATCCCAAATCCAGGCAGGACGAGCTGAAGGATGTGGGAGGGTTTGTGGGCGGCACTTTTGCGGGTGACCGCCGGAAGGCCTGTCTGGTGGAAGGGCGCGACCTGGTTACGCTGGATCTGGATCATATCCCCGCAGGACAGGCCGGAGATATCCTGCGCCGGGTCGGCGGGCTGGGCTGCGCCGCCGCAGTGTACAGCACAAGGAAACATGCAGGATATGCGCCCAGGCTGCGGGTTGTGATCCCCCTGAACCGGACAGCGATGGCGGACGAGTACGAGCCGGCCGCCAGAAAGCTGGCTTCCCTCATTGGGATTGAGTATTGTGATCCGACGACCTTTGAGGCGTCCCGGCTTATGTACTGGGCCAGCTGCTGCCGTGACAGCCAATATATCTGTGAGGTATATGACGCCCCATTTTGCAGCGCGGACGGTCTGCTCCAGATGTACGGGGACTGGCGGGACGTGGCACAGTGGCCCCAGGTGCCCGGTGCGGATGCGATAGAACGCAGACGCCTGGCGAAGCAGGAAGACCCTACCGTAAAGCGCGGCATTATAGGCGCCTTCTGCCGAACCTACAGCATCACGGAGGCCATGGATCGGTTTATTCCCGGCATGTATGAGGAGACAGACGTACCGGGACGCTACACGTATACCGGGGGATCCACTACGGGCGGAGCCGTTGTGTATGACGGAGATTTATTTCTTTACTCCCACCATGCCACGGATCCGTGCTCCGGCCTGTTGGTGAACGCCTTTGATATGGTGCGCCTGCACCGGTACGGCGGTCAGGACAGCGATGCAAAAGAGGGAACCCCGGTTAACAAGCTGCCGTCATTTTTGGCCATGAGCCGGCTGGCCCTGGACGACAAGGCCGTTTCCGACCGGATATCGAAGGAACGGTTTGAGCAGGCGAGAGAGGCCTTCCATGAGCCGGCAGAAGCCGGCGGGGGAGAAGCCTCCGAGGACTATGATCTGAGCTGGATCGGACGGCTGACGAAGGACGGAAGCGGGAATTTTGAAAAGACGATCAACAATATTGTACTGGTTCTGGAGAATGACCCGCTGCTAAAGGGGAAGATTGCCACGGACGAATTTGCCAGCTGCGGTATGGTTCTGGGGAAAGTGCCGTGGAGTGATAAGAGCGAGAAGCGTCGGTGGGAGGATGTGGACTATGCCGGTTTTTACCGGTACATGGAGACCTTTTACCGGATTACCGGCCGGGAGAAGTTGGATAACGCCCTTCTGATCGTCAGCAGCCAGAACCGGATCAATGACGTAAAACACTACCTGCAGGGGCTTAAGTGGGATGGCGTGAAACGGGTAGACACACTCCTTACCGATTACCTGGGAGCAGAAGACACCCCGTATACCAGAGCTGTGATCCGTAAGTCGCTGTGCGCGGCAGTGGGCCGCGGGATCCTGGGCGGCGTAAAGTACGATTATATGCCGATCTTCACAGGGCCTCAGGGTATCGGCAAGAGTACCTTCTTAAAGACTCTGGGGAAAGATTGGTTCTCGGACAGCCTGACGACGTTTGAAGGGAAAGACGCGGCGGAGCTGATCCAGGGGACGTGGATCAACGAGGTAGGGGAGCTGACGGCTATGACGAAGCAGGAAACGTCAGCGGTGAAACAGTTCCTGAGCAAATGTGACGATATCTATCGGGCAGCTTATGGGCGGCAGACGAAGCGGTATCCGCGGCGCTGCGTGTTCTTTGGGACGTCCAACGACCAAGAGTTCCTGAAAGACATGACGGGAAACCGGCGGTTCTGGCCGGTGGATGTGGGACTGCATGAGGCCAGGAAATCGATTTGGCAGGAGCTGCCGGGTGAGGTGGACCAGATATGGGCAGAGGCCTATCTGTACTGGTCCATGGGAGAGGCACTGTACCTCCCCAAGGAGATCGAGGAGCTGGCCCAGGAACAGCAGGAGGAGCACCGTGAGGTCTCCGGCAAGGAGGGGATGGTCCGGGACTATCTGGAGAAAAAAGTACCGGCAAACTGGGACCGGATGACCATAATGGATCGAAAGCTATTTCTGTCCGGAAACATGCAGACGGAGGAACCGTTGGTGGAGCGGGACAAGATCTGCGCCATGGAGATATGGGTGGAGTGCCTGAACGGGGAGCCGAAATTCTTAAAGAGGTTAGACAGCATGGAGATCAACGGGATCCTGCGGGGGATAAAGGGGTGGAAGCCTAATAAATCAGCGCGGCGGTATGGCCCCTATGGAACGCAGAGAGGATACGAGAAGGAGTCAACCTAGAAATGTTACGGAAGGGAAAAACATGTTTACGTTGTTCACGGCGATTTTGCCCGAAAGTTTACGTTTACAGAAAAGTTTCGCAGATTGTGTACGGCGGAAACCCCGATAAAACCTAGTAAATCTAACTATCGTAAACAATGTAAACAAACTTTATATATAAAAGAAAAAATAAATAAGAATAATAGTACCTAATATACCTAACGCGCCTATATAAAGGAATCATATACGCGTGCGCGCGAAAGTTTGTTGCGAGGGAGGATGGACATGAGGGAGAAAGAAATCGAGAGAGTTCTGGTGGCGGGCGTGAAGGAGCTGGGCGGCCGGGCTTATAAGTGGGTAAGCCCGGGAAACGACGGAGTGCCGGACCGGATTGTGATCCTGCCGGACAGGGCGCCGGTATTTGTGGAGCTGAAGTCTGAGACAGGACAGTTGACCAGGCTGCAGCAGATCCAGATCGAGAGGCTACAAAAGCTGGGGCAGGATGTGAGGATCCTGAAGGGAAGACAGGCGGTACAGGAGTTTTTGGAACAGTGCGGAGGGCATCGGCATGGAGTTTAAACCATACGCCTATCAGGCACACTGTATTGACCAGATCCTGCGAATCCACAAGCTGGGACTTTTTCTGGACATGGGCCTGGGGAAAACGGTGACGACGCTTACGGCAGTGAGAGTGCTGAAGTACGATCGGTTTCAGGTGAGAAAAGTGCTGATCATCGCTCCGAAGAAGGTAGCCGAAGGAACCTGGACGAAAGAGAAAAATAAGTGGGATCACACCAGAATTTTAAGGGTTTCCCAGGTATTGGGCAGCCAAGCTAAACGGATCCGGGCATTGAATACGCCGGCGGATATTTACATCACGAACCGGGAAAATGTCGTCTGGCTGGTGGAGTATTACAAGAATGATTGGCCCTTTGACATGGTGGTGGTAGACGAATCCAGCAGCTTCAAGAGCCACAGTGCAAAGCGCTTCAAGGCGCTGGCCAGCGCCGGCGGACACATCGACCGGATGGTGTTGCTGACCGGCACGCCTTCCCCGAATGGGCTTGACGACCTGTGGTCCCAGGTCTTCCTGTTGGACGGCGGTGAGCGTCTGGGAAAACGGTATACCCAGTTCCGGGAACGGTATTTCCAGCCGGACAAGCGCGGTGCAGACGGCATGATCTACAGCTACAGCGCAAAGCCCGGCAGCGAGCAGGGGATTATGGAGCGGATCTCAGATATCTGTATCAGCATGAAAGCAGAGGATTATTTACAGCTGCCCGATATCACTTATCACGAAATACCGGTGGAGCTGGATGCAAAGTCGGGAAAGGCCTACCGCAATTTTGAGAGAGAGATGGTGCTGGTGCTTCCCAGGGACGAGGAGATCAGCGTTACCAGTGCAGCGGCGCTGAGCAACAAGCTTCTGCAGCTGGCCAATGGAGCGGTGTATGACGAGGATCACGGGGTGCACGAAGTGCACAGCTGCAAAATAGAAGCATTTATGGAGCTGGTGGAATCTTTACAGGGTAAGCCGGCGCTGGTCTTTTACAATTTTCAGCATGACAAGGTTCGGCTGCTTGCGGCGCTTGCAAAGACGGAGCTGCGGATTCGGGAACTTAAGGGTACGCAGGATGAGGATGATTGGAACAAGGGAAGGATTGACATCCTGCTGGCGCATCCGGCCAGCAGTGCATATGGATTAAACCTGCAGCAAGGAGGGAATCATGTGGTGTGGTTTGGCCTTACCTGGAATTATGAATTATACACGCAGGCGAATAAGCGACTGCACCGCCAGGGCCAGACCGAGAAAGTAATCATTCACCACCTGGTTTGCAGCGGGACACGGGATGAGGATGTCATGGCGGCATTGAACCGGAAGGATGATGTACAGAAATGGGTCATGGAAAGCTTGAAAGCGAGGATAAGGAGCTATCGGGATGAAGGATAAGGTGCAGGAGATGATTGAGGAATATCGCCGGAACTATAACAGGGCGTGTAAGGTGGGGCCCGATGGCCGGTTCCATCTTGTGGATCTGAAGCCGGAGGATAACAGCTACCGGGAACCTCCGGAAGAATTCGTGGTGGTGGAGAATCGAAAAGGACTTACGGTTTTACCTCAGAAAGAGTATCAGAAAATGGGAGTGAGGAAAAAGGGTAAGCTGGAAAAAGCTGCAATACGTGTGTATCGAGTAAAGAGGACACACGATGAATAAGCGATTGACGCAGAAAGATAACAGGGACTGTAAGGAGGATATCATGGGAGAACTGGAAACGAGGGCGGGGGAGCGGCCTTACTGGGAGACGATAGATTATGCAGGCGCCAACCAGATCGTAAAAGGAAATCTGTTGACCGGTCAGAAGGCAGCCATCGCGATTGGATATTACTTAAAACACATCCGGGAAAATCGGTTGTATCTGGAGGGCGGTTATCAGAGTTTTGGCGAGTATGTAAAGGCTGAGTGTGGACTGTCGGAATCGGCAGCGTCCCGGCATATCAGCAGGATGGAGCAGTTTTCCGAAGGCGGAAACAGCCCGAAGTTAGCAGACCGGTATCTGGAGTATAGCCCCAGTCAACTGCAGGAGATGCTTTATCTGACGGATGATCAGCGTGAGACAGTGACACCGGATATGACTGTGCGGGAGATCCGGGAGATTCGGAAGCCGGAACCAGAGCCAGAGCCGGAACCTGCACCGGCCAGCATGGGCACTGGTAGCAGGGAGAGTGAGAGCGTGACCGTCATGGTGGAACTGCCTGCCCTTCCAGAGGAGGATCCGGCACCGGCCGGCCCAGTGGTCATTGAGGGTAATCTGGAGGAGCTGCTGCCGGGAGAAGAAGATAACGAACCGAAACCCTGGGAAGAAGAAAAGGTTGACGAGAGCCACAGCCTGGGAGAGCTGCTGCAGGCAAAGGAAAAGCACCTGAGGAGGTTGGCAGAGGTCCTGTTGCATGAGATGGGCGCCCAAATGATTATGGAATCCCGCGGGAGTATGATGGATGATTCCGTGATAGAGAGAAAGGTGAAGCTGCTGGCCAGCAGGCACGGGGGAAACATCGAAATCGGAGACGGCATAAGGGCATCTGCCTGCAGCGAGATTCTGGAGTTTTTCCGGGGAACCGAGGATTTGGGTATAAGCACTTACACGAGGTTTGCCACGCAGGCCAGGAAAGCAGCCGATGTGTGGGCCGCCAGGCAAAAGGAAGCAGCTGCCTGCGCCCATGATCAGGATGGAGTCTGTGAGGTGTTATCGGACGCCAAGGTACAGCAGCCTTGTGTTGAGGGACCGTGCCCGGAGGAGACCTGGGAGCTGCATGATGAACAGTGGTTTGCGCTGCAGATCTACCAGAACAGCCATCAAGGAAAGGAAGCAGCCAGGATTTGCGCAGAGATGGCAGGAGAGACCTCTGTGGACGTTGCGAAGCGGATCCAGAAGGAGATTGCGCCATACGGATGCTCTGGACATCATTACAAGGGATTTAGTGTCACATTTAACAGTTTTGTGGGTGGCATTGATTGTGAGATCAATGGAGAGAGATGTCATCTGAAATATGGCCGGCTGGCCAGGGAACTGACACAGCTGATTGCTGATAAAGTTATTGCGCCGGAGGAACCAGGAGAGGAAGAAAAACTTGCGACGTCGCAAGAAAATGCAGAAAACAAACAGGAGATAGAGGATGATTTACCGGAACCGGAGCAGGTCAGCGCGGATCCGGATCAGGAAACGGCACTGCCGGTAAAAACCTACGATGCGCAGATCCTGCAGGAACAACTGATTGACGATGTGGAAGGACTACTGAATGTGCTTGGGGATTACTGGCGGGAGAAACAACCAGAACTACTTACGCAGCACCTAATGATGCTGGAGGCGTATGAATTACTGAGGGAGAAACATGAGAAAGAAAAGGAGAGAGAAGCGGCGGAACTGGCGCCAGACAGAACCTTTTTACTGGGGATTTTGCATAGCGGTCTGGTGGGAGAACTGCAAAGCAAGGATTGGAAAGGTGCATTAAACACGGCGCGAAATCTGGTGGAAGTGCTTGAGGGTATATGTGAGGAGGATGCGAAAAATGAACCGATTGACTCAGAAAGATAAACAGGGAAACTGGTGTATAAAGGACTTGCCGTGGAAGGAGCTGTATGTGGGGCAGGCCATCACCCAGGAAGTATGGGAAAAGATGTACGGTTGCCTACGGAAGCTGATGGAGTACGAGGAGACAGGGCTGAGCCCGGAGGATGTGGTGCGGCTGGATGAGTTTGAACAGACACAGGCGGCGCATCTGCTGAAAAAACTGAATGAGGAGCAGCGGAAGCACCGGTGGATCCCGGTGGCGGAGAGGCTGCCGGAAGATTCGGAAAATATGGTACTGGTGCAGGTGAGTGGAAAGCCAGAGGAGACAATTACTTTGCACAATGCAATGCAACTTGCCTCATACGATTCTGGTTGTGGCTGGATACCTGAGATGCGGCCAGAATGGGAAGACGCTGAGCCAGTTGCCTGGATGCCGTTGCCGGAGCCGTACCGTCCGGATCGGCTGCCGTGAGGTTAAAGAGGAAACAGAATGAACGAGTGGATCAGCGTAGAGGAACGATCAATGGAAGATTGCAAAATTGAAGAATTTATAGA
>CAZFYD010000060.1:0-13048 GCA_964523315.1 uncultured Acetatifactor sp. | reverse complement strand
GATTGCCGTGAAGCAGGAAACGTCTCTGGGTGATACCGTTGGTCTTGTTGTTGAAGCGCTCCGGGAACATCTCATAGAAGTCCTTCAGCTCCTGCTTTTTCAGGATCTCGGTATGTAATCTTGCCACGCCGTTGACAGAATAACCGGAAACAATAGCCAGATGAGCCATTTTTACCTGTCCGTCATAGATAATTGCCATCTTGCGGATCTTATCCTGCACGTTTACGCCGGGCACATCGCTGTATTTCTTTTCAATCTCGATAATAAATCTGCGGTTGATCTCCTCCACGATCTGATAGATACGGGGCAGCAGCCGGGAGAACAGCTCGATAGGCCATTTCTCCAGTGCCTCGGCCATGATCGTGTGGTTGGTGTATGCGCAGGTCTTGGTGGTTACTTCCCAGGCCTCGTCCCAGGTCAGATAATACTCATCCATCAGGATACGCATCAGCTCGGCAATCGCCACCGTGGGATGGGTATCGTTCAGCTGGAAGGTTACCTTTTCATAGAACCTGCGGATATCGGTATGGGTGCGCATATACTTGGCCACGGCCTCCTGCACGGATGCGGAGATGAAGAAGTACTGCTGCTTTAAGCGCAGCTCCTTGCCGGCATAATGGTTGTCGTTGGGATAGAGCACCTCCACGATATTTCTGGCCAGATTCTCCTGCTCCACCGCTTTCTGATAATCGCCCTTGTCAAAGGAATCCAGCTGGAAGCATACCACCGGCTCCGCATCCCAGATCCGCAGGGTGTTTACAATATGGTTGCCGTAGCCCACGATGGGCAGGTCAAAGGGAATGGCATTGACGGACTGATAGCCTGCCTGTTCAAAATGCTCCCGTCCGTTCTCGTCACGGCTTACGGTTACATAGCCGCCGAACTTAACCTCTTTCTTGTACTCCGGGCGGCGCAGCTCAAAGGGATTGCCGTCCGCCAGCCAGTTATCCGGCACCTCCACCTGATAGCCGTCACGGATCTGCTGCTTGAACATGCCGTAGCGGTAGCGGATGCCGCAGCCGTATGCAGGATATCCCAGGGTAGCCAGGGAATCCAGGAAGCATGCTGCCAGACGGCCCAGGCCGCCGTTGCCCAGCGCCGCATCGGGCTCCTGGTCCTCAATCAGGTTCAGATCCAGTCCCAGCTCCTCCATGGCATCCTTTGCTTCACTGTAAGCCATCATATTGATCAGGTTATTGCCCAGGGCACGGCCCATGAGAAACTCCATGGACAGATAATATACCATCTTGGGATCTTCCTTCTCGTAGGCTTTCTGGGTATCCATCCAGTCCTCCACGATCTGATCCTTTACGGCGTAGGACACTGCCTGGAAGATCTGCTGAGGGGTAGCCTCATCCAGATTCTTACGGTACAGGGTCTTTACATTATACTGCACACTTCTCTTAAAAAGCTCTTTGTCAAATTTCAGCTTCTTCGTTGTTGTGGTACTCTTCATACTCATTCTCCTTTTCTGCTTGCGTTTACAGACATTCTGAAATCGATTTGCAGCTATACATTATACCAAATGTTCTCTATAATGCCAACTGCTTTTTTGAGTTTCCCCATTTTTCCGTCACAGTTCAGCCATAAGAGGCTCCTCCCTGGGCTTGGGGGCCTGCGCACAATGCACAGGAATGCTTCTCTTATGAGCGGAGCGCCCTCAAATGGTCAAATACGCACGTATCTGACGCTTACGGCAGTCGCCATATATCCGTGCAGGCACATCTATATGGCCTGTTGCTCGGCACTGATAAATAATTACATTACAAATGCCCTCTATACATCCATATAGGCTCCGGCCTGCATGCGCCACATCTGCGCATACTTTCCGTTCCTTTGCAGCAGCCCTTCGTGCGTTCCCTGCTCGGCAATCCGGCCCTCCTCCAGCATAATAATATAATCCGCAAGACGAGTGGTGGACAGCCTGTGAGAAATAAAGATCACCGTTTTGTCCCTTGTGGCCTCCAGCATGGCATGATTCAGCTGGTATTCCGCAATAGGGTCAAGGGCACTGGAGGGTTCATCCAGAATCATCAGTCCCGCCTTCCGGTAAAACACTCTGGCTATGGCAAGCTTTTGGCTCTCGCCGCCGGACAGATTCACGCCTTTCTCCATGATCTCTGTAGTCAGCTGGGTGTCCAGGCCGTCCTTCATCCCCCGGATTTTCTTCGAAAGGCCACTCTCCGAAAGCGCCTGCCAAATCGGTTCCTCCTGGCAGTGATCCGAAACGTTCATCAGCACGTTTTCCCTCACATTGCCCGCAAAAATCTTAAAATCCTGAAAGACCGTGCCGATGGATTCCCGGTATCTTTCTACCTGATAATCCCGAATGTCCACTCCGTCCGCCAGAATCCTTCCCTCTCCCACATCGTACAGCCGCATCAAAAGCTTTACCAGCGTGGTCTTTCCGGCGCCGTTATAGCCGACCAGCGCAATCTTCTGTCCCGGTCTGATATGCAGGGAAATATCTTTCAGAAGGTTCCCATCCTCCCGGCGATAGGCAAAGGAAACGTTCTGCAGCTCAATCTCCTTCGCCCCCTCGGCCGGAATCAGCTCCTCCCTTGAGACAATCTTCGGCTCATAATCCAGAAAATCCCGGATTTTCTGCACATAGAGGCTTGTCTCGCAGGCGAAGGGATAGACGTCTGTAAAAATACTCATGCCGCGCTTTAACCGGCCAAAGGAATTATACAGAATCGCCACGTTGCTGAAAGACAACGCTTTCCGAACGGTAGCCTGAAACACCAGATAGGAGATGTAAAGCACATCACTGAAAAAGCTGTTGCTCACATACTTTCTCATAAAGCTTAAGAAAAATCTGCGGTCGGCATTCCTCTTTTCCACCTGATAGACTTCCTCGTTGGCCTCCTCGAACCGTTCAAACAATACGCCGGAAACCTCCGGATTCAATCTGAGCTCCTTTGCATAGTCGCTCAGGTAAAACACCCTTTTTACATACTCTCGCTTTCTCTCATGGGGATTCCGGGCAATTCTGATCTGAAATGTCAGCCTGTTGAACAGCTGATTAAAGGCAAACGCCATCACAAAGGACAGCGCTGCGAACAGGATGGATACCTTATCCTTCATAAAGAAGTAGATTCCCGTGGAAACAAATACCGCAATCCCGGACGCCGTGTTCTGTAAAAAAATAACACATCTGTCAATCTGATTGTCCACCTCCGCAAGCACCAGAACCAGCTGATCGTAATATTCCGGATTGTCGTAGCAGGCCAGATCCAGCTCCTTCGCCTTTTCATAGAACCGGAGCTTTATCTTCTCCCGCATCTTAGGGCGCTCTTTCTCCATTATATAATCGCCCACGAACACCGTAAATACCATTCCCAGCGTAATGCATCCGGCCAGGATCAGAATAAACATGGCCACCTGACGAAAAGGGTAATGAAACTCCGCCGCTTCCAGCACATAACCGATTCCATAGGTATGCTCAAAGAAGATGGACACTTGGTTTCGCACGGAGTCCAGCACTGCAAAGATCACATATCCGGGGGAAGCCGCCAGACAGAGCTTGATTAAAAACCAGTTGTTTTTCCAGACCTGCGCTGCGCTCTGTTTCACTTGCTTGTTCTTCCGTTTCACAGATTCACCTCCCCGCCCTCATCCAGAGCCAGATAGTTCATAGCCTGCTTTTTATACATCTGTGCATAGCTTCCGCCAAGCTCCATCAGCTGTCTGTGGGAGCCTTCCTCTATCAGTCTGCCTCTCTCCAGCATGAAAACCTTGTCACAGCTCTTTACGGAGGACAGCCGATGGGAGATAAAAAGCATGGTGTGATCCCTGCCCTCCTTCCTGATATTTTGAAACAGTTCATACTCCGCAAGAGGATCCAGAGCGCTGGAGGGTTCATCAAAGATTTTGACCGGCGAATCCTTCGCAAAGGTTCTTGCAACTGCCAGCTTTTGATTCTCTCCCCCGGACAATACTGCGCCATCCTCCTCAAACTCCTTCGTCATCATGGTGTAAATCCCCTTGGGAAGGCTTTGCACCTTTTCATAGACCCCCGCTCTTTTTAAAGCGCTCTCCACCAGCTCGTCCTCATTCTCATAATGCCTGCCCATCAGGACATTCTCCTTGATGGTCATTCCCATGATGCTGAAATCCTGAAAGGTAGTGGCAAACATTTCCCGGTAGGCGTGAAGATCGTATTCCCGGATATCCCTTCCGTTTACCCGGATTACGCCGGAGGTGGGGTCATACAGCCTTAACAGCAGCTTGACAATCGTGGTCTTTCCTGCGCCATTATGCCCCACCAGCGCCACGATTTCTCCTTTGTTCAGTTCAAAGGACATATTCCTGATGGTTTCCTCGTCCTTATAGGAAAAGCACACATTTTCAAATGCAAGACTCTCAAACTCTTTCTCAGGCAGAATTCCCTTCTGATCCTCGGGAATCTTCTCCCTGTATTCCAAAAATCCCCTGAGATTGTTTATGAACAGGCCGTTTTTCATAATTGCCATAACATCTTCAAAAAGACGAATCAGAATCCAGGTCATGGCAACCATAAGGCTGGTCATAACAGTGAGCTGTGCCAGGGAAATGGAGCCTGTCACCAGATGCCGGTAGATGGCGTAAAGCAGTACCCCCTCAAAGATCGCCGTAAAGGTGAACGTGATCCTCCAGAAATTTAGGAAAGCATTGGCAAATGCATATTTCACCGCCACTCTCGCATTTTTCTGCGTTGCGTCATGATACTGCTTTTTGAGGAGACAGAAAATACGGGAGAGCCGCACCTCTTTTGCATAGTCCGGCAGATACATGGTTCGGTTGACATAATTCAGCACCTTGTCATTGGGCGCCTGCTCCTGATACCGCCTAAACTCAAACTTGTTCTTCCAGTTTCCGAACAGGAAATTGCCGGTCAGCGGACAGAGAATAAAAAGTACCGCAAAGTGATCAATCTCGTACATAAATCCAAACACTGCCACCGTTGCCGCCGCACCCACCAAAACGCCCCAAAAGCTTGTAATGATTGCGCCGACTTTCGCCTCCGCACCATCCATCGCCATTGTATAGCGATTGTAGAAATCCGAATCCTCGTAACACCTAAGCTCCACATTTTGCGCCTTCGCATACAGTTTTCGGTAGATGCCCCCATACAGTCTGGTGGTCTGCAGCGGAAGGATCACATTTTCCGCATAATTGGTATACAGATTTATCAGGCCAAAAAGCAGACCGCAGACCGCAATAAAGGCAAAAATCTCGTGAAAGCCCTTGTTCTCATCCAGTGCGCCCACAATCTCCCGCAGGAAGATCGCATCAAAAAATACCCACTCAAAGTAGCCGGCCAATCGTATAAAAAAGGAGTGAATCACCAGGCTTTTACTGATAGAATACCCCAGTTTCAGGGCATACCAGTCATTTTTTATCGTCTCCGCAAAGGATAGCTTTTTCTCTTTCATCTCTCTCCAAACTGATGCTTACAGTCTCACCGTTTACGTTCCACTCCTTAGACACTGCATAGGTAACATCCGCCGTCAGCTCCTGTGCCAGTACCTTGCCACAGATCGTCTCCCGGTTCTTATCGGCAACCTCATAGAGCTTTGCATTGCCGCTTAGAGATACCCGGATATGATCCATAACCTCAAAATCCGCATCCTTACGCATGGTCTGGATCTTACTGATGATCTCATAGACAAAGCCCTCTTCAATCAATTCTTCTGTCAGGTTGGTGTCCAGCACCACGGTCATCCTGTTGTCCTCCTGGGACACGTAGCCTTCCTTCTGGGCCATGCTGATCAGCAGATCCTCTTTGGTCAGTTCCACTGTCACGCCGTCCACATCAAACCGCAGGCAGCCGTCTGCATTCAGTTCATCCATGGCCGCATTGCCGTCCAGCGCACCCAGGGTCTTCTGGATCCCGCCCAGCTGCTTGCCGTACTTGGGGCCGACGGTTCTCAGCTGGGGCTTGAAGCTGTAGGAGGTAAAGTCACGCACATCGTCGGTAAAGGTCACTTCCTTGACATTCAGTTCCTCCTTGATGATATCGGTGTAGAAGCCGTCCAGACGGAAATCCGCCTTGATATACATCCTGCCGATGGGCTGACGGTTCTTGATCGCCGCATCATTACGGCAGGCACGGCCCATCACCACCGCATCCAGCACATCCTCCATGGATTCCTCCAGCGCCTTGTCGATCATCTCCGCATGCACCTGGGGAAAATCGCACAGATGAATGCTCTCCGGTGCGTCCTTGTCGATGCTGCGCACCAAATTCTGATAGATATCCTCCGTCATAAAGGGAATCATGGGCGCTGCCGCCTTGCTGATGGTTACCAGCGCCGTGTACAGGGTCATATAGGCATTGATCTTGTCCTGCTCCATGCCCTTTGCCCAGAAGCGTTCACGGCTGCGGCGCACATACCAGTTGCTCATCTCATCCACAAATTCTTCCAGCGCCTTGGCAGCCTCCGGAATCCGGTACTGATCCAGATTCTCGTCCACTTCGCCCACAACGGTATTTAACTTGGACAGCAGCCACTTGTCCATGACGGGCAGCTTATCATATTCCAGGGTATATTTTGTAGCGTCAAAATTGTCAATGTTCGCATACAGGATAAAGAACGCATAGGTATTCCACAGGGTACCCATGAATTTTCTCTGGCCCTCCTGCACGATCTTACCGGAGAAGCGCTTGGGCAGCCAGGGAGCGGAGCTGGTATAGAAATACCATCTGATGGCATCGGCGCCGTACTGGGCCAGCGCCTCAAAGGGATCCACCGCATTGCCCTTGCTCTTGCTCATCTTCTGGCCGTTCTCATCCTGCACATGGCCCAGCACAATGACATTTTCATACGGGGCCTTATTGAAGAGCAGCGTGGACTCCGCCATCAGGGAGTGGAACCAGCCTCTGGTCTGATCCACCGCTTCGGAGATGAACTGGGCCGGGAACTGCTTCTCAAACACTTCTTTATTTTCAAAAGGATAGTGATGCTGCGCAAAGGGCATGGCGCCGGAGTCAAACCAGCAGTCCAGCACCTCGGGCACTCTCTTCATCGTACCGCCGCACTTCGGGCAGGCATAGGTCACTTCATCAATATAGGGCCTGTGCAGCTCCACCTTGGCCGCATCCGGGCTGCCGGCCTTCTCCGCCAGCTCTGCACGGCTGCCGATGCACTCCTGATAGCCGCAGGAGCATTCCCAGATATTCAGCGGCGTGCCCCAGTAACGGTTGCGGGAGATTGCCCAGTCCTGGATATTCTCCAGCCAGTTGCCGAAACGGCCGGTACCGATGGACTCCGGGATCCAGTTTACCGTATTGTTATTGCGGATCAGATCCTCCTTCACCGCTGTCTCCCGGATATACCAGGACTCTCTCGCATAGTAGATCAGCGGCGTATCGCATCTCCAGCAGTGGGGATATTCATGCTCAAACTTGGGCGCATCAAACAGCTTGCCCTGGCTGTCCAAATCCTTCAGGATCTGGGGATCCGCCTTTTTCACAAAGATGCCCGCATAGGGAGTCTCCTCCGTCAGCTGTCCCTTCCCATCCACAAACTGTACAAAGGGCAGGTCATATTTTCTGCCCACATTGGCGTCGTCCTCACCGAAAGCGGGAGCAATGTGTACAATACCGGTACCGTCGGACATGGTAACGTAATTGTCGCAGGTCACGAAAAATCCCTTTTTCCCCTGCTTTGCTGCAGCCTCGCCGGCACAGGCAAACAGAGGCTCATACTCCTTATGCTCCAGATCCCTGCCCGCATAGGTCTCCAGAATCTCGTAGGCGGGCTTTCCTTCCTCTGCCAGCTTTCCCAGCACATTGTCCAGCAGGGCCTGGGCCATATAATAGGTATAGCCGTCGGCAGCCTTCACCTTGCAATAGGTCTCGTCGGGATTCACACACAGCGCCACATTGGAAGGCAGGGTCCAGGGCGTCGTGGTCCAGGCCAGAAAATAAGCGTCCTCTCCCTTTACCTGAAACCGCACCACCGCAGAGCGCTCCTTCACGTTTTTATAGCCCTGGGCTACCTCCTGAGCGGACAGCGGCGTACCGCAGCGGGGACAGTAGGGCACGATCTTAAAGCCCTTGTACAGCAGCCCCTTGTCCCAGATGGTCTTCAGCGCCCACCACTCGGACTCGATGAAATCATCATGATAGGTCACATAGGGATCATCCATATCGGCCCAGAAACCTACGGTGCCGGAGAAATCCTCCCACATGCCCTTATACTTCCATACGCTTTCCTTACATTTATCAATAAAGGGCTCCAGGCCGTAGGCTTCGATCTGATCCTTGCCGTCCAGACCCAGCAGCTTCTCCACCTCGATCTCCACCGGCAGGCCGTGGGTATCCCAACCCGCCTTACGGGGCACCATATAGCCCTTCATGGTCCGGTATCTGGGAATCATATCCTTGATAACACGGGTCTCCACATGGCCGATATGGGGCTTGCCGTTGGCAGTGGGCGGCCCGTCATAAAAGGTATAGGTTTCTCCCTCCTTATTTTTTTCCAAACTCTTGCGGAAGATATCGTTATCCTTCCAAAACTTCTCCACCTGTTTCTCTCTGTCTACAAAATTCAGATCTGTAGAAACCTTCTGATACATTTCCCGTCCTCCTATTTAAGTTCCGCAGTATTTCCCTGCTGTTTTAGTCCTGCGGCCGTAAACCAAAAAGGCTTCGTCCGTAAAAGGACGAAGCCACACAGCCCGCAGTACCACCTGTTACGCATACGCACCGCATGCCGAAAAGCAGCGGATCAATATGTTCTCCTCTAACGCCGGAGGTACGGCCACACTTACTGACTTTCGGCATGGCAGCTCGGAAGTGATTTTCCACAACAATCTACTTGCACCGGTCTCCCACCTTCACCGGCTCGCTGAAGCTTTGGTATTGTGTGTACTCTCTTCGTCAACGCTTTTATCTGATTTCTGTTTGTTTCCGATTATAAAACCTTGCTCCCGTGTCTGTCAAGGGAAAAAATCAATGTTCTACCGCTTGTTTTTTGTGCCGGAAATGCTTATAATGAAATTAGTACTTTATCACCATATTTAAAATACGATACATAAAGTCAGGAACAATTATGTCTGCAAAGAAGCAAAAAGCAAAAACAAAACGCGGAAAACTATATTATTCCTTTCCGGCCATGAGTATGCTGCCGCTGCTGTTTTACGGCGTTATCGTCATTATTTTCAGCAGCATCACCTTCACCCGCAGTATGCAGGAGCAGGTCTTCACAGAGCTGCAGAATGTGGCAAATCTGGCCTACACGCTGATCGACACCGTATACCCCGGGGACTATACCCTGACCGGGGACGTGGCGCTGTCCCTGTATAAAGGGGAAAGCAATATCACCAGCGATTACAGTCTCATCGACACGATCAAGGAGCGCACCGGAGTGGATGTGACCCTGTTTTATCAGGACACCCGGATCCTGACTACGATAAAGTATTGGGACGGTCAGCGGATCATCGGCACCCGGGCGCCGGAGCTGGTGCTGGAGGATGTGCTTGAACAGGGACAGTCAAAATTTTATAACAACGCCATCATCAACGGCAGCACTTATTTTGCCTATTATACTCCTCTGTATAATACCGACGGGCAGATCATCGGAATGCTCTTTGTGGGAAAACCGGCGGATCAGGTCAACGGGCAGGTCAAACGGGCCATAGCTCCCATTTTTATCGTAGGTCTGCTGGCCCTGCTTTTTTCCTGCCTGTTCTCCATTCGTTATGCCCGTGCTTTTGTGAAAGCGCTATACGCTTTAAAGTCCTTCTTTTCCAAGGTGGCCACCGGGAGTCTCAGTATGCAGCTGAATCCCATCGTGCTGAAACGGGAGGATGAGCTGTCAGAAATCGGTCTCTCCGCCCTGACCATGCAGCATTCCCTGCGCAGTCTGGTGGAGCAGGATACCCTGACAGAGCTGTATAACCGGCGCAGCGGAGAGCTGCGTCTGAACGCCTCCCTGGCCAGGGCCAGAGATATGAATACTCCCCTCACCCTGGTGATCGGCGATATCGATTTTTTCAAAAATGTAAATGATACCTACGGGCATCAGTGCGGGGATCAGGTACTGAAAAATATTGCCGGCATTCTGCGGAAAAACATGCGAGGCAGGGGCTATGCCATCCGCTGGGGCGGGGAAGAATTTCTGCTGATCTATGAAAACAGTTCTCCGGAAGAGACCTGCATAGCTCTGAACGCACTGCTTGATGAGGTGCGCAGCACCTGCCATGAATCGGGGGAGCATCAGATCTATGTGACCATGACCTTCGGTATGGCCTGCGATCCGGCAAAAGACTTAAAGGATCTGCTGCACGAGGCGGACGACAGGCTCTATTACGGTAAGAATAACGGAAGAAACCAAATCGTACCGGCGCTTCCCCATGAAGATGAGTAGTCTTGCTTTATTGGGGAAAAACGTGTATACTGGTGTCAATTCGATTTATTCTTATGAGGGGAATACCTGCAAGGAGGAACAATCCCATATGAACAAAAAACTGATACCCTACATTCTGTTGTTTGCGGCAGTGGTGTTGCTTGCGGTGGATATCCGCATCCCCGTCAAAGAATATCCGGCCTTTGAAGAATTTGCCACCGAAGCGCCCCAGACCGTGGATCTGGTCATCAACCATGTGATCGGACACTGGCTGCAGCTGGATCTGTTTTCCGATGTGCTGGGCTATCTGCTGCTGGCGGCAGCCTGCATCATGCTGGGAACGCAAAATCGGCATTTTATCCGGCAGCTGCCCTGGATTGCAGTCAGCCTGGGCTTTTACCTGTGCCTGCAGCTGATGCCCTTTTCCTTAAACGGCGGAATGCGATTCCGTGCCGGATACCTGCTGTATTTTGTCTCCGGCGTACTCCAGGTCCTGATCCTGCTGCGGGCCATGTTCCATGTCTGCGACGGACTGGAGACCACGGAAAATCACGGTTTCAACAATCTGTCCATCATTTTTATGATTCTCAGCTGCTTTGCCGGGATGGTGTCCGTGCTGATCTGGTTTTTTGACCTGTTCTGGATTTCCTTGGTTTACCTTGTGGCGCAGCTGATTTTCCTGGGAATTTTCTGGTATCGGATCTGGATCAACCGTAAGATCCTGACCGGTGAAAAAACCGCCTGATATAATTGATATAGTCAACAACCCCGCAGCAAGCTGACGGGGCATCAAACTTGTAGCGCAGCAAGCTGCGGGGTATTGACCCTCGCGACATTCGGCAAATGCTGCTTCGCAGCGCTTGCCTCATTGCTCGCGGGAATAAAGAAACAGAAAGGATAGATAACTATGAGATTGATTACACGTTCCGATTTTGACGGCCTGGCCTGCGGCGCCCTGCTGAAGGAGGCAGGCATCATTGACACATGGAAGTTTGCCCATCCCAAGGATCTGCAGGATGGCCTGGTGGAGGTCAACGAAAATGACTGTCTGGCCAACGTTCCCTTTGTAGAGGGCTGCGGCCTTTGGTTTGACCACCATTCCAGCGAGCATGAGAGAAATGAATTAAAAGGCAAATATAAGGGAGAGAGCCGCATCACCCCCTCCTGCGCCCGGATCATCTATGAATATTATGGCGGAAAAGAGCGTTTTCCCCAGTTTGACGATATGATGGAGGCCGTAGATAAGGTGGATTCCGGCCATCTGACCATTGATGAAGTGATGAATCCCCAGGGCTGGATCTTGGTGGGCTTCCTGATGGATCCCCGTACCGGTCTGGGCCGCTGGAGACAGTTTACGATCTCCAACTATCAGCTGATGGAGAAGCTGATGGATGCCTGCCGCACCATGAGCACAGAAGAGATTCTGGCACTGCCGGATGTTCAGGAGCGCATTGAGGTATATCGTGAACAGACGGAAAAATTCAAAGAGATGGTGACCAAATATACCCGCACCGAGGGCAACGTGATCATTACCGACCTGCGAGGCGTAGATCCGATCTACACCGGCAACCGTTTCCTGATCTACAGTATGTATCCCGAGCAGAATATTTCCGCATGGATCGTCAGCGGACGGGGAGGCCAGGGCTGTTCCGCAGCTGTGGGCTACAGTATTTTAAACCGCACCAGCGATGTGAATGTGGGTAGTCTGATGCTGAAATACCACGGCGGCGGACACAAGGCCGTGGGCACCTGTCAGTTCTCGGATGAAAATATGGACACCGAGCTGCCCAAAATGCTGACCGAGCTCTGCGCAATGGCTAACGCCTGATCTCCCGAAAAAGTGAAACAGAGGGGCGGACCTTTCGATGGATGGCCCGTCCCTCCTTTTTTCTGCCCTTTTTAACGCCGCAGCCTCACACGGCTTGCTACTGCTCCATCTGTCTGCCCAGAAAGCCCGCTGCCGACATGATCAGCTTATATTCCACCTCACTCATCTTCCTTTTGTGATCGTTTTCCAGCAGAATCACGGAACCGATCACGTCACCCTCGCAGATAATCGGGGTAAATGCCAGGTGCTGGTATTCCCCCTCTATCTCATCACAGACCCGGAAAAAATTCCGCTCACCCTGGGAGCAGATGCCTGTCTCCCGGTTGTTCATCCTCTCCTCCAGCTGCTTGCCTACCTCTTTACCCAGATACGCCTTGCCGCCTCCTGCCGTGGCAATGAACTGGTCCCTGTCACTGATCAGCGCCGTGTGGCCGGATACCTGTGCCAGGGATTCCGCATACTGCTTGGCAAAGGTGGTCATCTCCCCGATGGGGGAATACTTTTTCAGTATGACCTGGCCCTCCCTGTCCGTGTAAATCTCCAGGGGATCGGACTCCCGGATCCGCAGAGTACGGCGGATCTCCTTGGGAATAACGATTCTGCCGAGATCATCTATTCTTCGAACAATTCCTGTTGCTTTCATATATAAAAATTCCTCCATTTACTATACTTTTCCGTTTCTGGAAATAGTATCTGTAAATGAAGAAATTTTATACCTGACTCATTCAGCGGAGGCTGCAAATTTTCTCACCCCTGATACAAAGTAATTAAAACTGACGGTTTCCGGTAAAATCAGCGTATTTGTCAATTCAGTCAGTCTTTCCCATTAGCCAATCCAATGCGTTGATGCGGCGTATTCCGTCATAATCTGCTTCCGGATCTT